>JBAYWC010000040.1:0-23982 GCA_041674265.1 Terrimicrobiaceae bacterium | reverse complement strand
TCTCCGCAAAAGCCAAAGCCCGCACCAAGCGAACCCCGACGCCCAGCCCGCCCATTCCTTCCAAAGCCTGCTGGACGATCTGGCCACCATCACCCGCAACACCATCGTTCCCGCCATCCCCGCACGGCCTGTAGGGCGGCCTGATCCAGCACGGCATAGCCAGATGCGCGGGCCACAGTCACATAACGCACCCGTCCGGAGGCATCCACAGAGGCCCGCACCATCACATGGCCCTGCCAGCCATTCCGGCGGGCGAACTCGGGATATTTGGGGGGAGGGTTTCGTGCAACATCGGGTTTTGCCAGGGTGACAGCCCCGCCCGGAGGGGTGGCCCTGGGCTTGGCGGCGGCGGGTTTGATCGCGGGCACGGGCTTTGGGGAAGGGAGAGGAACTGTGGGGGCTGGTTCCACCGGGGCTGGGGGCGTTTCCGGTTGGCGCTCTGCCACCGGGGCGGTCAGCAGAGGAGGTTGATCCACCGGGGGAGCGGGAGGCAATACGTCAGGCAAGGGGGGGAATCTTCTGGCACGGGCGGCATCACCACCGATTCCGTGTCGCTCCCCTTTCCACATCCGGCCGCCGGGTTCTTTGCTGAGCAACAACAAAAGACCGTCCGTCCTTTGCGATCTCGGCTTTGTGTCCAACCCGGGTGACAACCGCAACCTCCAATCTCCCGCAGTGCGCCAACGTCTGGCGGAACGGGTCGACGCCGGCATCCTGGCCGAGCAGGCCGGCCGCCAACCGTGATGGGGCGGTTGCTCCACGGATGACATCCCCCTGTGGCGGATCGGTCTTCCGTTTCGGAAATGCTGTTGGCGATACTCCCGGCGGACGGTCTTGTCCGGGTCGGATGTTCGTCGCATGTCCCGGGTCGTCCCGGGGAAAAATGAGAAAACCCGCCCGTCTTGCGACGAAACGGGTTTTCTCGGTTGGGGAGGGAAATCCTCGCGGCGGCAGGCTTTACAGCGTGCTTTTGAATGCCTTTCCGGCCGAAAACTTCACGACCTTGGAGGCCTTGATTTTGATCTTCTCTCCGGTCTTCGGGTTCACTCCGGTGCGGGCCTTGCGGGTGCCGACCTTGAATGTTCCAAAGCCGATGAGCTGGACGGTCTTGGTCTTTTTGATCCCCAGCTTGACGCCGTCAATGACGGCATTCACGGCGCGCTCGGCGTCGGCTTTGCTGGACCCGAGGGATTTTTGGACTGATGTGACGAGTTCTACTTTGTTCATGAGGTTGTGGTGTTGATTTTGGAAAGTTTGGTAACAAACTTGTGACGCGAGGCTGCCCATAAAGTGCTGATGCTGTCAAGCGGGGAGCGGGGATTTTTCAAAAATAATCGCGCGGCGGGGTTCAATTCGACTCATCGACGTTCGACGTTTCCCCCTCGTCTTCGGTTTTTGAATCTCCGCCGACCGTTTTCGCCGGCGCGTAAACCTGCTTGAAGAGCTTGCCGATGATGGGTGCGGCATGGGATCCGCCATGCACGGTGTTGTCATTCGGCTCTCCCTCGTACAATGCGGCGAACGCGTATTGTGGATTGTCCGCCGGAATGAATCCCGTGAACCATGCGGCTGTGCGTTGCTTGTCCGTCGGCCCCCACTGGGCGGTCCCCGTTTTGCCCGCGACCTTGACCCCCTTCACCTGGGCACGGTGGGCGGTTCCCTGCCCATCGCTCGTGACAGCCACCAGCGCTTTTCGGAGCACCCCCTCGATCTCCGGAGTGACGGGGATTTCTTCGCGGATCCGGTCCGGGTAGGCGGCGATGACCCGGTTGTCGATGGTCTGGACCTGCTTCACCAGGCGGGTCTGGTGGAAGCGTCCGCCCTGCGAGAGCACGCCCATCGCCTGGGCCATCTGCAACGGGCTGATCAGGATGTCTCCCTGCCCGATCGCCATGTTGGCAACATCCCCGTTTTTGATTTTTCGTTTGTGGACGCGCATCATGTATTCGTCGGTGGGGATGTTGCCGTCCGATTCCGATTTGACCGGAATCCCGGTCCGTCGCCCGAGACCGAGCCGGTGCGCGTAGTCGATGATCGGAGGCGCGCCGATTTTCAATGCCACCTGGTAAAACCAGGTGTTGCAGGACTGGGTGAGCGCTTCCTGGAAATTCAGCGAGCCGGCGCCGGTTTTTTTCCAGTTGCGGAACGTGTGGTCCCCGACATCCAAGCTCGCCGGGCAGTTGAACTGGTCGACGGGCTTGAGCTTCCCGGTTTCCAGGGCGGCGAATCCGACGAATGTTTTGAAGGCCGAACCCGCCGGATAGGCCGAGCGGAACGCGCGCGGGACGAGAGGGTCGGACGGGTCTTTGGAATAGGCGTCAAAAATGGCGGGCCTGATGACGGGCACGAAATCGTTCGGATTGAATCCCGGGTTGGAGGCCATGGCGAGGATCTCCCCGCTCGGGGCGTCGAGGACCACCAGGGCTCCGCGCTTGCAATTCTCCGCGAGCACCTTTTCGCAGAGCCGCTGCATGTCGTCATCCAGCGTGGCGATGACATTGTATCCCGGCACCGGCTGCCGGGCGATGCGCTCGGAGGTCTTCTTTCCTTCCTTGTCGTAGGTGATGTGCAGGATCCCGGGCTGTCCCCGCAGTTCGTTGTCGAAAATTTGTTCGAGCCCCTCGCGGCCTTCGCTCTCCGGAAAAATCAGGTCGTTGTTTTCGATCGGCCTTGTGGAGAGCGGGGCCTCGCGTCCGGTGTATCCGATGATGTGCGAGGCCAGGGGGCCGTTCGGATAAAACCGGACATAGGTCTGGCGGAGGATCAGTTCCTGCGGGAGCCCGCCCTGGATGACGGACAGTTCCGTGGGGAGGAGATCCTCGACGATGTCCAGCGGCAACACTCCGCGGTTCTTGTAATGATTGAGGATCGCCTGGTCGGAGATCTCGATGTCCCGCTTCAACAAACCTTTGGCGAGGGTGATTTGCTGGCGGGCGAATGAGAGGACTTTGGAATCCTGCCAGTCGAGGGGAGTCGGGAAATTGATGGCCAGATTATAGCTCAGCCGGCTCTGCGCCAGGGGGTGCCCGTTGCGGTCGGTGATCTGCCCCCGGGGGGCGGGAATCGCCAGAGTATACGTGCGGGCCTGTCTCTGGGTTTCCCAGGTCGGCTTGGGGTTTTCCACCGAGCCCGTATTGTCTATGGTGACCTCCTGCGCCGTCAACACGAGTGGAATGGCAAGCAGGAGGTGCAGGGAAACGGACTTCATTCAGACGGGAAGATACCGGTTTTTTTACGGGACTCTATTGGAAAATTAAGATCGCAAGGGGAGGGGCCATTTTCATGATGATCGTTTCCTTATGTCTCAAGCCTTTGATTCCGAGTTGGCCACACGAATCGAGTCCTTTGGCGTCATTGCGGTCCTTGTGGTGGATCGCGCCGATGATGCCATCCCCCTTGCCAGAGCGCTTCTCGACGGCGGAGTGGGTGTCATGGAGCTGGCGCTCCGCACGTCGGCTGCGCCCGATGCCCTGAAAAGCATCCGCGCCTCCGTGCCCGGGATGATCGTCGGCGTGGGGACGATCCTGACCCCCGCTCAGGTCCAGGCGGCGAAGGAGGCGGGCGCGGCATTCGGCGTGGCGCCGGGAACCAACGGGAACGTCCTGGCCGCCGCCCGCGCGGCAGGGCTCTCGTTCGCGCCCGGCATCGCCACCCCGTCGGACATCGAGACGGCTTTGGACTTCGAATGCCGCATGCTCAAATTTTTTCCGAGCGAACCATCCGGGGGCCTGGCTTACCTCAAAAACATCGCCGCGCCCTACGCCCACCTCGGCCTCAAATACATTCCGCTCGGTGGCGTGAATGAAAAGAATATGGCCGCCTATTTGGGGGATCCGATCATCGGCGCACTTGGCGGTTCCTGGCTGGCCCCGCGGGATCTCATCAAGGCGGCGGACTGGAGCGCGATCACGGCACGATGCGCGGCTGCTGCGGAAATCATCAAGTCCACCCGGAAAGCTTCGTGAGTCCATTGCCAAGCCACGCAAAAGGCTTCAAATAGACGATGTGATGGCGCTCACAATTACCGAAGCCCGCACCTTTCCGAATTGCTGGAAAAGGCCAAGCGGGGCGAGGACATCGGCATCGTCTCCGGCGACCAGATTGTGGCGTTGCGTCCCGTGACGGTGGCACCGGATGATCCTGAAACTATCCTCCGGCCGGCCGTTCGAGGTGACCGCCGAACTGGAACCGCATCGCCGAGCACACTTTCTCCGCCATCGTGTGTTCCTTGCGGGAGCGGAACCTCGCATAGAGTGCGGCGGTGAGGACCTCGCAGTCCACCGCTTCCTCGATCGCGGCCATGATCGTCCAGCGGCCCTCGCCGGAGTCGGACACCCGTCCGGAAAATTTTTCCAAATTCGGATCCCCCGCAAAGGCGGCTGCCGAAAGGTCCAGGAGCCAGGAACTGATCACGCTGCCCCGGCGCCAGACCTCGGAAATGTCCGCAAGGTTCAGGTCATAATCCAGGTCGTGATGCATGGCGGGTGCCGTCTCCGCGTCCTGCCTGGTCTGCTTGGTGCTGGCATTGGCGTTGGAGAGAATGTCGAAGCCTTCCCCGAAGGCCGCCATGATGCCGTATTCGATCCCGTTGTGGACCATCTTCACGAAATGGCCCGCGCCGGAGGGGCCGCAGTGCAGGTACCCGTCTTCTGCCGTGCCTCCCAATTTGTCCCGGCCCGGGGTCGCTTCAATGGTGCCCTTGCCGGGTGCGAGAGTCTTGAAGATCGGGTCGAGCCGGTCAACGGCCACCTTGTCGCCGCCGATCATCATGCAGTATCCGCGCTCGAGGCCCCACACGCCGCCGCTGGTCCCGCAGTCGAGATAATGGATTCCCTTGGTCCGCAGGGCCTCGCTGCGCCGCCGGTCATCCCGGAAATAGGAATTTCCCCCGTCGATGATCGTGTCGCCGGCATCCAGCAATCCAGCCAGTTCATTGACGATCTTGTCCGTGATCGCCGCAGGGATCATGATCCAGACAGCGCGTGGTTTTTCGAGTTTCGAGACAAGTTCCTGGAGCGAGGCCGCGCCGACGGCCCCGTCGGCCACGAGTTCCTCGACGGCTTTGGAGGTCGTGTCAAAGACGACGCACTGGTGGGAGTTGCGCAGGAGACGGCGCGCCATGTTGGCGCCCATCCTTCCGAGACCGATCATGGCAATTTGCATAGGAAGCTGGATTGCCGCGCATGATCGCCGAGGAAATCGCAAAGGGCAATCTCATTCGGTTTGATGCCGCGCCATTGGGATTCGACGATGGGAATGTCGTTGATTTCAGCAGGGCCAAGTTGTAAGCGGTGAGGAGTCATTCACACGATCATGCCAGCGACACTCACGGCCCGACTCCTTTCTCCTTTCCGGAATCTCGTGGCCGCCGTCATGGCTTTGGCGGGGGTTTTTGCGTTTTGCCAGGTTCTCGGTGCCCAGCAACAGCCCGCCCGCCCGGCAAAAAAACAAAAACCCGCCACCGAACTGATCAGGAAGCAGGACCCGCCCAAAGTCATTCCGCGTGTGCTCGATCAGGCGACGCCGGAGAATCTCAACGTCTATATCGCCCTCGGAAAACAAAGGGCCTACCTCAAGGTGGGGGATGAAGTCGGGATCGACACCCCGATTTCCAGCGGGAAGCGCGCGGGCATGACGCCGAAAGGCCGCTTTGTCGTCGTGCAGAAAGACTCCGATCACCGTTCCAATCTTTACGGGGCATTCGTGAACAAAAACAACCAGATCGTGCGCGCCGGGGTGAGCGCGAAAATCGATTCCGCCCCCAGCGGCACCCACTTCGTCGGAGCCCCCATGAAATGGTTCATGCGTTTTGGGGAAGATCCTCAAAGCCATCGCGCGGAAGGGATGCACACGGGCCTGCTGCCCGGGTATCCCGCCTCGCACGGATGCGTCCGTCTTCCGGAGCAGATCGCCAAGCTGATCTACGAGAAGGTGTCTGTCGGGACGCCGGTGATTATCGGCGACTGAGCGGGCGGACCGCGCAGCGGCACGGACGGCGACCGCGTTCGAGAAACGTTTTTTCGAAGGCCGTGACCGGCCTCTCGACGCCATCCTCCCACGGCAACTCCGCCCAACCCTGCCGGAGCAGGGCTTTCATATCCGAAAAATACGAGGCATCGTCTGTCATCAGCCGCAGAACCCCTCCCGGGCAAAGTGCCCGCTCGATTCCCTCAAGAAAGCCCCTGGTGACAAGCCTGCGGGAGGCATGGCGGCGCTTCGGCCACGGATCGGGGAACGAAACATGCACGATCGAGACGCTCCGTTCCGGAAGCCATCGGACGAGTGCCGCGGCTCCCTCGCCTTGAACCGCCAGCGCATTGCCCAGGCCCTGTCGCCGGATCTTTCCGAGACATTTTTCCACGCGCGCGGACTGCTTTTCAATCCCGAGGAAATTGATGCCGGGATACTTTTCCGCCATTCCCAGCAGGAATGTTCCGCGGTGGCATCCGAAGTCCACCTCGATCGGAGGCGCCCCCGGCTCAAACCATGCGGGAGGAACCAAAATCTCCTCAGGCATCCGCAAGAACCCGGTGCAGCTCCCCGCAGGTTTTTCTGACATCGAACAGTTCCCGGCAGAGCGCCGATCCGGCGCTTCCCATGGACGCGCGCAGAGCCGGTCGCTTGAGCAGGGAGCGGATTTTCCCGGCCAGGGCCTCCGGGGAATGTTCCGGGGCAAGGCATCCGGTCCTCCCTTCCTCCACCATCTCCGGAACACCGGCCACCGGCGTCGAGACGACGGGAAGACCGGCCGCCATCGCTTCCATGATCACGGTCGGCAGGTTGTCGCTGTCGCCCTTGGAATCGGTCACGCAGGGCAGGGCGAAGACCGTGGATTTATGCAGCAGCCGGATGATCTCGCTTTCCGGAGCGGGTCCGGCAATCAGGACGCGGCCCTGTTGTTCGAGCGACTCCACCAGGGTACGGAGTTCGGCTTCCAGGGGACCTTCGCCGATGATCCGGCACTCCAGCGGAAGATCCGCGAGCAATGCGCACGCGGTGATCAGGTCGCGGAATCCCTTCTTTTCGATATACCTGCCGACCGAGAGAATCAGTGGAGGGCTGGCCGGGAGGTGCGTGCCCGTGAAGCGATCCGGGTCGATTCCATTGTAAACCCGGACGATCCGTTGGGCGATTTCCGGAAAACGGGATTGCAGGAGCTTCTTCGAGAACTCGCTGACGGTGACCACATGCCGCGCCGCATGGAACAAATCTCTTATTTCAATCGGGGATTTGCCATTGGCCCCCACAAAAAAGTCATTCGCATGCGCGGTGATGCTGAACGAAATCCCGAAGAATTTCTTCAACCAGAACGCCGTCCGGGATCCCAAACCCGCGAAATGGACATGCACGTGCCCAATCCCGCGTTCACGCAGCACCGGCCCGAGCCAGAGAGCCTCGAAGACACGCTTGCGATCACTCTTTCCTCTCTGGTGCCAGAGTTCCCACCTGCGATGGATTCGCTGCCCCAGCGGCGCCGGCTCCATTCTCAACGCCTCCTCGATATCGCCTGGAAGATAAGTGATATCCCGGGTCGCTTCCTCCGGAAAATCCTGCTCCGGTTCTCCGGCGGGCGTGCGGATCGAAAAGACCGGCACGTCCCCTGCCTGACGCCGCATCTCCACGACTTCCCTCACACAAAATGTTTGCGAGAATGTCGGGAACCGTTCGAAAAGATAAGCAAACTTCATGGCAAAGGATTTTTATTAATGCGTTTAATTATCAATGAAATTAAGTATTTCTTGAGAGAATTGTCAAACGAGAAGAAGGAAACGCTCTCTTTCGAGCGCTTTTTCTATGAACAGGGCACGACCATCCGGGGAGGGGGAATTTAGTGCCTGAGGCGGTTGTTTTCGATGATGGCGATGGTGGCGCGGACCTCGCGGGCTTCTTCGGTTGAAAGCCCTTCCGCCAGGGCGGACCGGTAGTGGCTGATGGCCTGCTCGGGGAACCCGCGTTGCGCCCAGGACTGGGCAAGGAAGATATGAATGCGGGCTGTCGGGGAGTCGCTGTCTTCCGCCAGTTGGAGAAGTCGGTCCAGGGTTTTCGTTTCTGCGGAATAATCATGCAGGGCCCTTGCAGCGCGGGCATGAAGCAGGAGGACGCTGGGATCATCGGGGTATTTCCTTCTGAGTTCGGAGGTGCATTCAAAAGATTTGTCGAAAGCGCGGGTCTGCAAGAGGGAAAGGGCCAGCAGGTAATCCGCCTCATAAGCTCCCGGGCGTGCCTTGGCGGCCGCCGTCGCCTGCTTCCGGGCGCGTTCCCAAAGGCTCTGGGACGCGGAAAGTGACGCCGCGCGAAACAGGACCTCGTAGTCCTTTCCCCCAAGGTTCAGCGCTTCTTCCATGCTGGAGGAAGCGGGCGTTTTGAATCCCGCCATTTCCAGGTTGAGGGCGTATTGGGCCAAATAAACCGCGCGCTCGCGTTGGGTGTCGAAATCCGGAACCGCCGTGGCCGCACGGTCCGGTTTTTGTCCTCGCAAGAAAAGCAAACCCTGGTTGTCAACACGCGCGAGATACCAGTCCGGTGAGTCGAGCAGGTGCCGGATCAATGGTTTTGCTTCGAAAACTCTGCCGGCGATCAGCACGGCGGAAAAAGGTTTGGCCCGATCCTCCGCCCTCCATTTTTCCGGCGAGCCCGCGAGATCGGAAGCCCTCCTTTCCGTGAGGGACCTGTCGATGATGCCGCCGCCGAACGGCGCCACGCCAGGCCGGGCGGAGGGGTTCATGAAGACCCGGCCTCGCCCGCGTTTCAGCATCTCGACGAGCGTGAGCGGGGCCAGCAGGCGCGGATCTTTTATCGGGAGAGAGGCCGGAAAAATCACGCCCAGGATCCCCATCGCCGAAACGCCCAGACACAGGAGCCAGACCAAACCGCCTCCCAATTTGCGGGGCAGTCCCCCGAGCCGGCTCGTCCCCCAAAAAAGAACCAGGAATCCCAGGAACCAAGGCATGGCCCCCAAACCCAGGCGAAGAGCGTCAGCCGATCCCCATCCCCCGATCTGGAAGGCGAGCGCGGCAAGCCGTTCTCCCCACGATGCGGATTCAGAGATCAGTCCGTTTCCCACCTGGCGAACGGTCGCCGCGCGGTCAAAGAAACCGGGGAGGGCGGACAAAATACCGGCCGCCAGGCTTGCGAAGATGGGCGGAAGATTTTTCAATTTGGAAATGTCATTTGAGATTCGCGTCTTCCGGGAATATGCTCCGCTCATGCCCGCACGTGCAACCGTATTGATTTTCGCCATGTTGTCCTTTTTCGCCCCGCGTTCCCAGGCCATCGAAACCGGCTCCCCCGCCCCGCTCGTCACCGCGCCCGACCAGGATGGGAAGGAAGTGAGGTTCGGGGACGTTTACGCCAGGGGGGTCACGCTCGTCTATTTCTATCCCAAGGCCGGAACATCCGGATGCACGGCCCAGGCGTGTTCGCTCCGCGATGCCTTCGCGAGCCTTCAAGGCGAAAACCTGCAGATCCTCGGCGTGAGCCGCGACACGCCGGAGGCACAAAAAAAGTTCCGGGAGAAAAACCAAATTCCCTTCACGCTCATTGCCGACACGGATGGCGAGGTAGCCGGGGCCTTCGGGGTTCCTTCCGTCATGGGACTCCCGGTGAGCAGCCGCCAGTCGTTCCTCATCAAGGACGGCCAGGTTGTCTGGGCATCGCTTCATGCCAAGACTGCTGAGCACGCGGCGGAGGTCCAGGCTGCCCTGGATTCTTTGAAGTAGCAAAAATCTGATATTGTGACATAGTGGCGTTGCGTGTCTCATATTTCCCATAAAAGCGCCATCATGTCTCTGTATGCGGGTGGATTTTTTGCCGAACAAATATATATAATATCTTGAAATTCAGTTGTTTGATTAAAACACTCGTTCCGCGGAACGCAAATTGCTGATTAACCGACGAGTTTACTAACTATATGGCAAAAATTTTAGGCATTGATTTGGGCACCACCAATTCCTGTATGGCGGTAATGGAAGGCGGCGAGCCTGTTGTCTTGGAGAATTCCGAGGGAGCGCGCACGACGCCTTCGGTCGTGGCATTTTCGAAGTCCGGGGAACGCCTCGTCGGGCAGGCCGCAAAACGCCAGGCGATCACCAACCCGGCGAATACGATCTTTTCCGTCAAGCGCTTCATGGGCCGCAAATTTGACGAGGTCCGCGAAGAGGAACACCGCGTGCCCTACAAGATCGTCAAAGCCGCCAATGGCGACGCCCACATCCAGGTGGAAATCGACGGCAAGCCGAAGGCGTTCTCGCCGCCGGAAATCTCGGCCATGATTCTGGCCAAGCTCAAGGCGGATGCCGAGGCCAAGTTGGGGGAAAAAATCACCGAGGCCGTCATCACCGTCCCGGCCTACTTCAACGATTCGCAGCGCAATGCGACGAAGGACGCCGGCAAGATCGCCGGGCTCGACGTCAAACGCATCATCAACGAGCCAACGGCCGCTTCGCTGGCTTACGGGCTCGACAAGAAGGCCGACGAGAAAATTGCGGTTTACGATCTCGGCGGCGGCACGTTCGACATCTCGGCCCTCGAGATCGGCGACGGAGTTTTCCAAGTGTCCGCCACGAACGGCGACACCCACCTCGGCGGCGACGATTGGGACAACCGTCTCATGGATTGGATCATCGGGGATTTCAAGAAGGACACCGGCATCGACCTTTCCAAGCAGGCGGATGCCGTGCAGCGCATCAAGGAAGAAGCCGAGAAGGCCAAGATCGCCCTCTCGTCCACCCAGGAATACGACCTCAACCTGCCGTTCGTCACGGCCGACGCCACCGGCCCGAAGCACATCCAGAAAAAACTTACCCGCTCGAAACTCGAGCAACTGACGGACGATCTCTTCGAGCGCACGATCAAGCCGGTCAAGGCTTGCCTCGGCGATGCGAAGTGGACGAAAAGCGACGTGGATGAACTCGTTCTCGTCGGCGGAATGACCCGCATGCCGAAGGTGGTGGACACCGCCCGCGAAATGATCGGGAAAGAACCCCACAAAGGCGTGAATCCGGACGAAGTGGTTGCCGTCGGCGCGGCCATCCAGGGCGGCGTGCTCCGCGGCGATGTGAAGGACGTGCTCCTGCTCGACGTGACACCGCTGACGCTGGCCATCGAGACGGCCGGCGGCATCGCCACGCCGATGATCCCGCGCAACACGACGATCCCGACCAAGAAGTCGAACGTCTTTTCCACCTACAGCGACAACCAGCCCGGTGTCGAGATCAAGGTCCTTCAAGGCGAGCGCCCGCTCAGCCGCGACAACAAAAACCTCGGGACGTTCCACCTGGACGGCATCCCGCCGGCCCCGCGCGGAACCCCGCAGATCGAAGTCACCTTCGATATCGATGCCAATGGCATCCTCAATGTCTCGGCCAAGGATCTCGGAACCGGAAAAGAGCAAAAAATCTCGATCACCGGATCCAGCGGCCTGAGCAAGGACGAAGTCGAACGCATGCAGAAGGAAGCCGAAGCCCACGCCGACGAGGACAAGAAGGCGAAGGAAGGCATCGAGATCCGCAACAACGCCGACACTCTGGCCTACCAGTCCGAGAAGCAGATCAAGGATCTCGGCGACAAGCTCGACGGCGCGAAGAAGAAGACTGTCGAGGTGGCTATCGAGAAGCTCCGCGAGGCTCTCAAGGGCAGCGACATCGAGGCCATCAAGTCCGGCTACGACGATCTGCAGGCGAAGTTCCAGGAGGTCAGCGCCGAACTTTACAAGCAGGCCGCCGCGCAGGCCGGCCCCGCTCCGGAAGCCGGCCCGCAGCCCGGGAATCCCCCGCCCAAAAAGGATTCCGACGTCGTGGACGCGGAATTCGAGATGGTGGACGAGGACAAGAAAAAATGACTTTAACAAACCGCCCCGGTTCCCGTCTGCGGGTGGCCGGGGCCTGTTAAAAACCAACAAAAACCAAAACCAAGAAGGAACTATGGCCAACGTAAACATCAAGCCTCTCGGAGACCGCGTGCTCGTGCATCCGCTCGAAGAGAAGGAAGTCAAGAAAGGCGGAATCATCATTCCCGATACCGCCAAGGAAAAACCACAGGAAGGACAAGTTGTCGCCCTCGGCACCGGCAAGCGTGACGATGACGGAAAGCTCATCGCTTTCACCGTCAAGAAGGGGGACAAGGTCCTCATCTCCAAATACGGCGGAACCGAAGTCAAGGTGGACGGCGAAAGCTACCTGATCATGCGCGAGGACGACATCCTCGGCATCATCGGCTGAGCCACCACTCACATCACTGAAAACTGAACACTGAATCACTGAAAACTTAATATATGGCAGCTAAACAACTCCTATTTGACGAGGCAGCCCGCCAGGGCCTGCTCCGCGGTGTTGAGAAACTGGCGAAAGCCGTCAAGGCGACCCTCGGGCCGTCGGGGCGCAACGTCATTCTCGACAAGAAATTCGGCAGTCCCACCATCACCAAGGATGGCGTGACCGTCGCGAAAGAAATCGAACTCGAGGACCCCTATGAAAACATGGGAGCCCAGCTCGTTCGTGAAGTCGCCAGCAAGACCAGCGACATCGCCGGCGACGGCACCACCACGGCCACTGTTCTCGCCGAGGCGATTTATCGCGAAGGCCTCAAGAACGTGACCGCCGGGGCCAACCCGACCAGCCTCCAACGGGGCATCAACAAAGCCGTCGAGGCCATCACCGGGGAGATCGCCAAGATCTCCAAGAAGGTCAAGGACAGCTCGGAAATCGCGCAGGTTGCGACCGTTTCCGCCAACTGGGACAGCACGATCGGCCAGATCATCGCGGACGCGATGGACAAGGTCGGCAAGGACGGAACGATCACCGTTGAAGAAGCCAAGAGCATCGAAACCACGCTCGACGTGGTCGAGGGCATGCAGTTCGACAAGGGCTATCTTTCGCCTTACTTCGTGACGAATGCCGAGAGCCTCGAGGTCTCGTTCGACAACGCCTACATCCTCATCCACGAGAAGAAGATCAGCTCCCTCAAGGATCTGCTCCCGCTTCTCGAGAAGATCGCCAAGAGCGGCAAGCCGTTCCTGATCATCGCCGAGGACGTGGAAGGTGAAGCGCTCGCGACCCTCGTCGTGAACAAGCTCCGCGGGACTCTCCAGGTCGCGGCCGTCAAGGCTCCCGGCTTCGGTGACCGCCGCAAAGCCATGCTCGAAGACATTGCCGTCCTCACCGGTGGCAAGCTCCTCAGCGAAGACCTCGGCATCAAGCTCGAGAACGTCGGACTCGAAGACCTCGGCCGCGCGAAGCGCGTCACCGTGGACAAAGAGAACACCACGATCATCGAAGGCGAAGGCAAGAGCGCGGACATCCAGGGCCGCGTCAGCCAGATCCGCCGCCAGATCGAGGAAACCACCAGCGATTACGACCGCGAGAAGCTCCAGGAGCGCCTCGCCAAGCTCGCCGGCGGTGTGGCCGTCATCAATGTCGGCGCAGCCACCGAGACCGAGATGAAGGAAAAGAAAGCCCGCGTCGAAGACGCCCTCCACGCGACCCGTGCGGCCGTTGAAGAAGGCATCGTCGCCGGCGGTGGCGTCGCCCTCATCCGCGCCCAGAAGTCCCTCGACTCCCTCGCCCTCACCGGTGACGAAGAGATCGGGCTCCAGATCGTGCGCCGCGCGATCGAGCAGCCGCTCCGCACCCTGGCCGACAACGCCGGGCAGGAAGGCGCGCTCATCGTGCAGGAAGTCAAGAAGCGCAAAGGCGCCGAAGGTTACAACGTCGCGACTGGCGAATACACCGACCTCATCAAGGCCGGCGTCGTCGATCCCGCCAAGGTGACCCGCAGCGCGCTCCAGAACGCCGCTTCGATCAGCGGACTTCTCCTCACCACGGAAGCTCTCGTCACCGAGATCCCCGAAAAGGAAAAAGCTCCCGCCATGCCTCCGGGCGGCGGCATGGGCGGCATGGACTACTAAGTCCCGCCTCCGAGCCAAAACTCAAACCGGAAAGCCGGGGTCGCAAGACCCCGGCTTTTCTGCGTTTTTGTGCGCCCGGCAGGGCGCACTCACAACCCGTAATTCCTGAAAATGAAACTATCCGCCATGACTTCCATCACCAACAACCTCATCGCCGCCCGTTTCTGGATGGGGCTCGCCAGGCGGGCGCAACGCTGGAGGATCTTTTCAAGGCGGTCTCGATTTTTGTCGGCTACCAGACGCTGGACAAGAACCTGAAAGGCAAGGCCACCGTCATCCTCAACAGCGACGGCTCGTGGGATCCGTTTTTCAATCTTCTGGATCACCTGCATTCCCTGGGCACGATCCGCCAGAACTACCGGGATTTTCTGACGATTGTGGAATCTCCCCGCGAGGTGCTCCCCGCCTTGAACCGTGTGCGGGCACTTGGTCTGCCGGATGCCTGGGACGGCCACGTGACGGCGCCGGGCTGGGGAGGAGAGTCGTTTGAAGGCCCGCTTCCGGACGGTCACAATGGCAATGTCTGCGTGTTTTGCTCCGCGAGCCTGAAGGACCCGGACTATCTCGAGGATGGCCGGGCGCTCGGAAGGTTGCTGGCCGGGAGCCGAATGGGCTGCGTGTCCGGGGCGGGCAGTTCCGGCGTGATGGGCGAAGTGGTCCGCGGAGCCGTGGAAGCCGGCGGCTGGACCGGGGGTTCGAATGTTCCCCACATCATCGAAATCGAGGGCTTGCCGGATGGACTCTCCAGTTTCTGGCTGCGCCCGGATATCTATACCCGGATGGAGATCATGATCCAAAAATCGGATGCCTTTGTGATTTTTCCCGGCGGGGCCGGCACCGTGCAGGAAATGTTGGCGCTGCTGATTCTCAAAGAAAAACACCATCCCCACATGGAGGGGAAGCCGGTGTTTGTTTTCAACCGGGTCGATACCATGGAAAGATCCTTCTGGGGCCCGCTGATCGATCTGCTCTCCGTGATGGGAGAGCACACCCCCTTCACCGTCATCGATGACCTGGATTCCCTTCTGCCCGGGATCATGGAAAAACTGGCAGACCGCGATCTCGCGGCGTAAAGCGATTCCTGAAATCCTGTCGGAGCCTGAACAAACTGGCCAGTCTCCAGCAAGGAGCAAAATGCTGACTGGAAAGCCGGATGCGGGAGTGTCATAGGAATCCTGAAAACGCTTTTGAAGATGCGGGCACAAAAAGGCTTTTTCTGAAAATCACGCATGTTGATAATCAACGGTTTGCAACGTGCAAACCTCCCATTTTTCGCCTTTTTGCGCCCGCATCTTTGAACCACAGAGAACAGGAAATACCCAAAGAAAGGGGGAATCCATTTGCCCCAGGAAGATCGGTTGTTGCCCGATCTCTCAGAACGATTTCCGGAGGTGGCTGGGGAGGATGCCCAGTTGCTCCCGGTATTTTGCCACCGTGCGTCGTGCGACCGCCAGACCCTGGTCACTCAGGAGCCGGACCATGTCCTGGTCACTGTGGGGGTGTTTGGCGGATTCCTCGCGGACGATCGCAAGGATTGCGTGGCGGACGCTCTCGTTGCTCACTGCTTCCCCCTCGCTGTTGGTGTAGCCGTTGGTAAAAAAGTATTTGATCTCAAAAATCCCCTGCGGCGTCGCAATATACTTGCCCGACGCCGCGCGGCTCACCGTTGTCTCATGGACGCCCACCGCATCGGCCACCTGGCTCATGGTCATCGGGCGCAGATGGGATGGGCCGTGGTCGAGAAACTCCCGCTGCCGGGTCACGATTTCGCGGCCGATATTCATCAGCGTCTGCTGTCTTTGTTGGATGCTCCGGATGAAGAATTTCCCGCCCTTGATCTTGTCGCGGAGGTAATCCCGCACCTCGCGGGAGGAATCCGGGAGCATGTCCTTGTAGGAATCGGCGATGCGGAGCACCGGGATCTCGTCCCCGTTCAAACGGACCGAATATTCTTCCCCATCACGCTCCACAATGATCTCCGGAATGACGATTTGCTCGGGCTCCGGGGAGAAGGCGCTCCCGGGCCGGGGATCCAGCCTCGTGATCGCCTCGGCGGCATGCTGGACCTCCTGCGCCGGAAGGTCGAGGGCGTTTGCCATATCCGCAATCTTCTTCCGCCCGAGTTCTTCCAGATGGTGGCGAACGATCCTGGCCTCGGTGGAATACTGGCGTCCCTGGCGCTTGAGCTGTAAAAAAAGACATTCCCCGAGGTTCCGCGCGGCAATCCCCGGCGGATCGAATTCCTGGACTTTTTCCAGAACCCTCTCCACCTCGAGAGCGTCCGATCCGGCAGCATAGGCGACATCCTCGACATCGGCGCGAAAATATCCCTGCTCGTCGAGGTTCCCGATGATCTCGACAGCGATCCTGGCCTCGGGCTTTGTCCACGATGCGGTCAGCAACTGCTCCAGAAGGTGCTCATGGAGAGTCTGGGGTCTGGTTTGGGAGTCAAAGAAATGTTGGCGCTTTTCGAGCGCCTCCCTGGTCCACGGCTCGGCGACGGCCCGCTGGACGTAGTATTCATTCCACTGGTCCTCCATTTCGCTTTTGCGCTCCCGCTCCTCGGCGGGATTGTCGGGCAACACCTCCTCCATCGCGGGATTTTCGCGGAGTTCCGTATCCACCAGTTGTCGCAACTCGGTGAGCGGAGCCTGGAGAATATTCAGACTCTGCTGCATCTGGGGCGACATCGTCTGCTGCATTGCCACCCCCGCGATCTGTTCCATACCTGCCATTCCAAGCAAAGTCAGGCATGACTACTGCTGCTGCAAGCAATAATCACGCCAACATCATACTTCGGCGGGATTTTTTTCTTCGGAGAGAACTTGGCCTTTTTTGTTTGGAGACCACAGAGGCCGAAAAGATTCCAGCTTTGCACGGGTTCGAGAACCAGTTCCTTGGGAATCAGGGAGGGAAGGTGGGAGCGATAGACACCGATGGAAAAATGCCGAGCACGGAATATACAGGATACGGCAGCGCCACCTCCCTCTCAAATCCTGTCAATAATCGAAAACAACTCCAATGCCCTATCTTTCGGAATCGCTGGCGAAGGCGATCACGGGATATCCGGGTTAGACTGTTACTTTTCCGGATCTTTTTTGAGGGCGGATTCGAGGTGGCGGATATTTTCCTTGAGGACCTCGGGTTTGTCCGACTTCAGGTTCTCGACCTGCGTGACGATCGCGCTGACGGTGCTTTTCATCTGGTCGATGGCGGTGGACCTGAGGAGTCGCGCCATTCCGGAGCTGGGTGTGACGAGGTTGGTGTAACGGATCACCGAGCCGTCGTTCCACCGCTCGATCCGCAGGTTCCCCTCGCTGGCCTTGGTCTGGAGTGCCCTGATGAGGTTCCAAGTGATGAGGTATCCGCCGTCGGCTCCGCTCGTCACGGTCGTGCGAACCGTATAGTATTCGTCCGGGAGGATCGGAACGTCGATCCCATAGTCCACCTCCGCCACGGACGGGGTGATCTGCCGGGAGACTTCGGATTTGATGACTTTCGGGACATAGGCTTTCGCATTTTTGTAATCGAAGAAGACGGCCGCGACTTCCCCGGGAATTGCGGCCACTTTTTGATAGACGCGCACCTTCGGCCAAGGATTGCCCTCGACCTCCTGGAGCAGGGTCACCTGCCCGCCCCGGGCAACCTCCTCGATCTGTTTGACGTCCAGATCCTCCAGCAAAGACGAAGCCATCAGAGCCGGGCAGAAGAGGAGAAGCAACAACCGGGCTTTCATTCCACCAGCATGAAACGCAGGGAGGCTGCCCTGTGCAAGTCGTGATGAGAAAAAATTTGGCATTTCCGTCCGGTCCGCCTGGGTCCGGAGGGAGGAAGAGGCGCCTTCAGCGCACGACGCGCGCCCCTCCGCCGCCCATGATTTTCTCGACTTCCTTGGCCGTCACCATCGAGGTGTCGCCGGGGGTCGTCATGGCCAGCGCGCCGTGGGCCGCCCCGTATTCCACCGCTTTCTGCGGGTCGCCGGTTGTGAGGAATCCATAGATCAGGCCCGACGCGAAGCTGTCCCCGCCACCGACGCGGTCCATGATTTCCAGCGCGGGATAGTGGCGCGACTGGAAAAATTCTCCCTTGTGCCAGACGATGGCTCCCCAGTCGTTGACGGTGGCGGTTTTGACCGCGCGCAACGTGGTGGCGGTGACGGAGAAATTCGGGAATTCCTTCACGGCTTGGCTGATCATGCGTTTGAAGCTGTCGATTTCGATGGCGGAAATATTTTCATCCACGCCCTCGACCTCGAATCCGAGGCAGGCGGTGAAGTCTTCCTCGTTGCCGATCATCACGTCCACAGACTTGGCGATCTCGCGGTTGACCTCCTGCGCCTTCTTCTGGCCGCCGATGGATTTCCACAGCGAGGGCCGGTAATTGAGATCGTAGGAAACGATCGCGCCGAATTTTTTCGCCGCCTTCACGGCTTCGATGACGACATCCGGCGTGGTTTCCGAGAGCGCGGCATAAATCCCGCCGGTGTGGAACCACCGCGCGCCGAGCTTCCCGAAGATCTCCTCCCACGGGATGTCGCCGGCCTTGATTTGCGAGGCGGCGGTCAGGCCGCGATCCGGCACGCCGACAGCTCCGCGGATGCCGAATCCGCGTTCGGTGAAATTGAGGCCGTTGCGCACGGTGCGCCCGATGCCGTCGTAGGGTTTCCATTGGATGAACCGGGTATCCACGCCGCCCTGCATGATGAAGTCTTCGATCAGGTGCCCGACTTCATTGTCCGCGAACGCCGTGACAACCGCCGTGTTCAAGCCGAAACATTTGCGCAGGCCGCGGGCGACATTGTATTCGCCGCCACCTTCCCAGGCGGTGAATTGCCGGGCTGTCCGCACGCGGCCCTCGCCGGGGTCGAGACGGAGCATGATTTCCCCGAGGGAAACAAGGTCGTAGTGGCAGTCTTTGGCGTCGCGGATGGTGAGGCTCATAGAATGGGATTGTTTGGAGAGGTTTTAAATTTCGAGAGTTTTCAGCGCGGCGGCATCCCAGGGGGTGGCGCCGCATCCGTCCGCGATTTCCGCGAAGGCTTCCAACTCGGCGGATGTGAACAGCAGGCCGCCGTGCCGGGCGGACAATTTTCCCGCTTCGGCCTCGATCTGACCCGGCAGCAGGCAGCGTCCATTGCCGTGGCCGAGCACATCGCCGAGGACGGCCCTGATATTCTCTGCCTGCGAACGGCCTTTGGCGAACGATCCTGCCGACAGGGATTCGGGATGGATGACCTGGAAAAAAAACGTGGACGCGTGCTTGTCGCCGTCCGCTTTCGCATATCCGCGGATCGTGGGAAGCGAGCCGCCGATGAACGCGGCGTAGAGCTCGTCGATGAGCCCGAGCCCGTAGCCCTTGTGCGCGCCGAACGGGAGAAGCGCCACGGCGGCATTGGGATCGGTGGTTTCTTTTCCTGTGGAATCCACGGCGGCTCCCGGCGGAAGGCTTTTGCCCTCGCGCTGGAACTGCTGTACGCGGCCCATCGCGACGGTCGAAGTCGCCCAGTCGATCACGATGGGAAATCCGACGGCTTCGGTGGTGGGGAATCCCCAGGAATGCGGGTTGGTGCCGAGCGTGGGATGCTTGCCGCCAAACGGCACGACTTCCGCGATGGCGGATGTGCAATTTGTGTAGGCGATGTAGCCACGCCGCGCGGCTTCCATGACGTAGCCGCCGCCCCAGAGATAATGCGTGGCATTGTCCACGCTGATCGTGCCGGTGCCGAACTCGTCGGCGAGACGGATGCATTCCTCGACAGCCCGGTAGGCAACCGCCTGGCCGAGCTTGTGATGCGCGTCCCAGACTTTTGCCGCCTTGAACCGGGACGGCTTTTCTTCGATCTGGGCGCCCGGAACCCACCCGCCGGTGCGGCTTCCGAAGAGGTCGTCCAAATGCAGGGCCTTGATGGCATTGTGGGTGCGGATGCCGTGGCGCGCCGCATTTTCGCAGAAACGGGTGGCATCGGCCGCTTCATCGGGCAGGTAGCCGCGCTTCTCATAGGCCGCCTGCACGAGCCTGTTGTGGAGTTCGACCGGGACGACGTGGTAGATCTGGGACATTTTATTTCTTTTGTCGCCGGTTCAAATGTCGTGCTGCTGGCGGTCGCCAACCCAGTCGTAGTGGAAAAATTTCCCGCGCGGGCAGTCGGTGCGCTCGTAGGTGTGGGCGCCGAAATAATCGCGCTGGGCCTGGAGCAGATTTGCCGGGAGCCGCGGGCTGCGGTAGCTGTCAAAGTAGGCCAGCGACGCGGAGAACGCGGGGATGGCCAGGCCCGAGAGCGCGGCCTCGGCCACGATCTTGCGCCAGTTGTTCTGGGTGCGCAGCACGATGTCTTTGAAATACGGGTCGAGCAGCAGATTCGGCAAAGCGGGATCCCGGTCGAATGCCTCCTTGATGCGCTGCAGAAAGCGCGCCCGGATGATGCAGCCGCCGCGCCAGAGCATCGAGATTTCCCCGAAATGGAGGTCCCACTTCTGTTCCTCCGAAGCGGCGCGCATGAGAGCGAACCCTTGGGCATACGAACAAATTTTCGACGCATACAACGAGTCGCGCACCGCTTCAATGAGCGCGGACTTGTCTCCCGTGAACGCCGGTTTTTCCGGTCCTTGGAGATGCTTCGACGCAGCGACGCGTTCTTCCTTGATGGAGGAAATACAACGGGCGAACACCGCCTCCGACATCGTGGAGGCCGGGATGCCCATGTCGAGGGCGGAGTTGATCGTCCACTTCCCCGTGCCCTTCTGTCCGGCGCGGTCCATGATCACGTCCACCAGCGGCGAACCGGTGACCGGGTCCTTGGTGCCGAGGATGTTCGAAGTGATTTCAATGAGGAACGAGTCCAGGTCGCCCGCATTCCAATCCTGGAATGTCCGGTGCAGCTCCTCCTGGGTGAGCCCGGTGCCATTGCGCAGGATGTTGTAGGCCTCGCAGATGAGCTGCATGTCGCCGTATTCGATCCCATTGTGGATCATCTTGACATAGTGGCCCGCGCCATTGGGGCCGATGTGGGCCGAGCAGGGCACCCCTCCCTCGACGGGTTTTCCCGGAGCCGCGCCTTCGAGCGGTTTTCCGGTGGTGGCGTCGACCTTTGCCGCGATCGCCTTCCAGACGGGTTCCAGTTCCTTCCAGGCTTCCAGGTCTCCGCCCGGCATCAGCGAGGGGCCGAAGCGCGCCCCTTCTTCGCCGCCGGAAACACCGGAGCCGATGAAACGGAAGCCGCGCGCGCTGATGTCCGCCTCGCGGCGCACGGTATCGGTCCAGAGCGAGTTGCCGCCATCGATGATGATGTCGCCGGCTTCGAGCAACGGGAGCAATCCATCGATCACGGCGTCTGTCGCTTTGCCAGCCTGGACGAGGATGATGATCTTGCGCGGGCGTTTCAGCGAGGCGACGAACGCTTCGAGCGTCTGGCAGCCGACGAGTCCGCCGGGCGTGCCGGGGTTTGCGGCGACAAACTCATCCGTCTTGCTTGTGGTGCGGTTGAAGACCGAGATGCAAAAGCCATGGTCCGCGATGTTGAGGGCGAGGTTCTGCCCCATGACGGCCAGACCGATCAATCCAATGTCCGAGTTATTCATAAAAAAAGGGGAGATTCAAATGGTGTTGGCCTGTGCGACCGGTGGCCGGCCCTCCAGCACGGCGATGATGTTTTCAACGGATTTTGTCGCTTGGCGAATAACGCTTTCGTAGGTGCGGGATCCGATGTGGGGCGTGATGATGGCGCGATCACTGTGAAGCAAGGGGTGGTCGGCGGGAGGGGGCTCTTCATCGAGCACATCGGCTCCATAGCCATAGAGTTTGCCGCTGGCGAGGCCTTCCACAATGGCCTGGTTGTCAACGATTTCGCCACGGGCGCAGTTCAGGACAACCGCCCCGTCTTTCATGGCGGCAATGCGTTCGGCATTGATGAGGTGGCGTGTTTCGTCGGTCAGATTCGTATGCAGGGTGATCACGTCGGAATGGCGGGTCAAGTATTCGATGTCCGGCGCGCGCGTGACATTGTGTTGCGCCGCGAAAGCATCGTCCCAATACAGGTCATGCCCGATGACCTCCATGCCGAATGCACGGGCCCTGGTGACGACCTCGCGCCCGATGCGCCCGAGCCCCACGACGCCGAGGGTCTTGCCGTGGAGCTCGTGGCCGGTCAGTCGCTTCCAATTCCCGGATTTCACGTGGTTCACCTCGGTGATCATGTTGCGGTAAATGGCGAGGAGAAGACCGAACGTGTGCTCCGCGACGGTCGTATGGTTGACGCCCGGCGTGAAGCAGACCGGGATCTTCAGGGCCGTGGCCGCCGCCACGTCGATTTTGTCGAGGCCAATGCCGTATTTGCTGAGCACTTTCAACCGCGGCAGGCACTTTTCCAAAACCGGGCGCGTATAGGCGTCGTCCCCGCAGAGGATGCCGTCAAAGTCCCCGACAAGATCCAGTATCGCGGCTTCGGTCAGCGGCCCGCGAGCGCTGACAATTTCATAGCCCTTCGAGCCCAACAGGGAATGGTGGGATCCGGGGGTGTCTTGGAAGGAGGTTGTGGTGATGAGAACGCGCTTCATACGAATGAGAAGGGACTTGAAGATATAAACATCGCCAAAATGGTAAAGGAAAAAAAGTCCCCGAACGCGGCCCGACTTCCCGCATGAAATGAATATTTCGCAAGCCGGGAATCCAAGGTCTCCTTCCTGTTCCCAAAACGGGCGATTTGGAGTATCGACTTGAGGAATCGTCCGGATTGGGCGAACGAGACGCGATGTCCGCCACACTCAAGGTCAATGAAATCTACCAGTCGATCCAGGGCGAGAGTACCTGGGCCGGGCTTCCGTGCGTTTTCATCCGGCTGACCGCCTGCGACCTGCGATGCACGTATTGCGACACGGAGTATGCTTTTTATGAGGGAAAAAAGCGCGCCATCGAAGAGATCCTCGCGGAGGTCCTGTCCATGGATTGCCCGCTGATCGAAGTCACAGGCGGCGAGCCGCTCCTGCAAAAGAACGTCCTGCCGCTCATGGCCTCGCTCTGCGACGCCGGGAAGACCGTTCTCATCGAGACCAGTGGAGCGCACGACATCTCGGCCATCGACCCGCGCGTCCACCGGATCATGGACTTGAAATGCCCGGATTCCGGGGAATGCGCCCGCAACCGCTTTGAAAACATCCCCCTGCTTGCCCAACGCGACGAGGTGAAGTTCGTCATCGGTTCGCGGGGCGACTACGAGTGGGCCCGCGAACAGATCCGCGCCCACGACCTCGCCTCGCGATGTGGAGCCGTGCTTCTGAGCCCGGTCTTCGGGCGCATCGGGCCGCGCGAGATCGTGGACTGGATGCTCGCCGACCGGCTTCCCGCGAGATTCCAGCTCCAGATGCATAAAATGATTTGGGAGCCGCGCGCCCGTGGGGTATAAGGGCGGCTCATGAAAGTCCGTTTGTCCAAAGATTTTATCGTCGAGGCGGCCCAGAGCCTTCCCAAAGTTCCCGCCGGCCACAAATGTTCCCGCCTCCACGGCCATACGTTTACCATCGAGATCTGTGTCGAGGGCGAAGTGAACCCCGAGACCGGCTGGCTCTACGACCACGCCGAAATCAGCGGGGCGATGAAGCCGATCGTCGGGGAACTCGACCATTCCTACCTCAACGAGATCCCGGGCCTCGAAAACCCAACCATCGAGATGATGTGCGCTTGGATTTGGAAGAAACTGAAGCCCGTTCTCCCGGAGCTTTGCGAGATCACCATCCATGAAACCCCGGCGGCCCGTTGCTCGTATCGCGGAAATTGAGCGGAATCGATTGTTGCCACCATGCAAACCATCTCTCTCTGGCCGGGTCCCACCCCCCATGCCAAAGGTCATGCCGCCCGTGATATTCCAACGCTGGACATTTACGAACCGTTCGGCACCAAATTCTCGGATTCCGCAATTCTGATGCTCCCTGGGGGAGGATACGGGGGACTCTCGCGGCGGTTGAAGTCAGAAACCTCCGGCAAAGCCGGAGGCTTGAGATAGCGTGAACCGCTCAAAGCGGTTGTTTGTTATCGTGAGGCGCTCAAAGCGCCATCAGGTTCATTTGTTCGAGGCGTTTGTCTTCCCT
>JBAYWC010000039.1:0-23996 GCA_041674265.1 Terrimicrobiaceae bacterium | reverse complement strand
CAACAGGCTTCCGCTTCGGTCCGCGTCCCCGGCTCCGCAAACTCAAGAAGTGATCGCCAAACCAAAAAAATCACGGAACGGCGGCTTTTGCCGCTCGTTTTTCAGTCCGACAGGCTGCTAGCCAGCGCAGCCGCCTCCGCTATGAAGCGGCGCTAAAGAGAACCATCTGGTCTTTGTTGACTTCCTCCTCGCCGCGGCGGCTGCGTTCGACGCGGCGGATGTAATAGTCCAAAACCGAGTCTGGAATTCCGGTGATGCGGGCTTTGGAAAATTCCTCGATGGCCTTGTCCCACTGGCGCTCGCGGTAGTGGAGGACCCCGGTCCAGTAATGATTGCGGCTGCGCTCGCGTTCCGGAGAGAGGCCGTGCTTGGGCGCGAGGATCTCGTAGAGTTCGACACGGCGGCGTTCCCCGGCGGATTTCACCACCTCGATCGGGCGGACTTCGAGCGTGTCCGCAGCCGGTTCGTAGGTCTCCGGGCCGATGAGGATTTTGCACCCATAGGTGGCGCATGCGGAGCAGAGTCGCCGCGCGAACTCGACGACAGGACCCGCAACGCTGAAGCTGCCCAGCCGCGCTCCGCCATAGGCGGCGGCGATCATCTCGCCGGAGTTGATGCCGATCCGGAAATCCAACCGTCTCTGCCAGGTGGCGTCGCATTCCCTGTTGAGGTCATTCAGCCTCACCGCCAGGTCCAGAGCCGCCCGGCAGGCTTTGGCCGCGTGTCGCTCATCAGGGACAGGCGCGCCGAAAACCACCCGCACGCTCTCCCCGCCACACTCGTCGAGATACCCCCCCACCTCGACCAGGTAGTCGGACGCCGTGCGGAGGTAAAGATTGGTCATCGCCGCATAATTCTCCGGCGTGAGAAGCTCCATCAGCTCGGAATGATTGTGGACGGCCACCACGAGCACGGTCCCTTCCTGCAGGGAACCCGGAAAATCCAGCGGGGTGTCCGAATTGACCAGCTCGTTGAATGCCCCGCGTGACAGCCTTTGCCCGAACAACCGCTCCATGACTTTTTTCCGCGAGCCGCTGCCGGTGTGCCCGTAGGCCAGCCCGATGAAGAAGCTGGTGAAAATCGCGAAGATCGAGGGAAACGGGGAGAAAAAGACGTTGTAAAGCGCCAGGATCATCGAGCCGGTCAGAAGAAGAACCACCGCTCCGAGCGCGACGATCGCTTTCAGAACCGGCCGGGTGATATCCACGGTAGTCCATGCGGCGGCAAAAGAAAGGATGGCGATCAATGCCACATGCACGCCCTGCTGGGTCACCAGGGGTTTTTTCATTTTGTAGGTCTGGAGAGACACGAGATCGAGGGTGTTCGTCAGCCAGCCCGTGGCATACAAGACCAGCACGACGGCGGCAGAAACCGTGCCGATCAAAATAGTGGCTTTTAGATATCTCATGGATTGTCGCGATAGGAAGCCACGACCCACTGGCTCAGGACGCGGTCGGGAGCATCCACCGCACTGGCGGGGATCAAAAACTCCGAGCGTCCGCTGTTGCGGCGGATCAGGCCAAGCCCGAACTTATAATCTTTAAACAGACTTTCGCACAAGTCACGCACAGGAATGTTTTTTTCCGCGGCCACTTCCAGAAGACGCGAAACCGCCTCGTCCTCAAAACGGAGAACGAGCCCGTGCTGGTCCCCGAACCGCGCGGCGAACTGTCCGATGACGAGACGCTGGGCGCTCCGCGCCTCGACCTCCCCGGCCTGAAGGAGGCGCCCGATGGCCGAGGCAGGGTGATTCAGGACTTCCGGGGTGATCTCGAAATTTTTCACGCCCGATCCCGGGAATTCGTATTTGAAGTCCCTGAGCAGACGCTCGCAAACGGTCAGAAGGCCGCGGGCGCCGGTACTCTCCTGCGCGGCGAGGCCGGAGATCAGCCGCAGGGAGTCGTCGGAGAACACCGCCTCGATCCCGTAACACCTGAACGCCCTCTCATATTGCCGGATGAGGCTTCCCTCGGATTGCTTGAGAATGTCGTAAAGATCTTGCTCGGCAAGCGGGTCGCAAACGACCCGCACAGGGAGGCGCCCGATGAATTCCGGTTCGAGCCCGTAGTCCACAAAATCGCGGGTGCCTGCCAGCCGGAGAAGTTGGGCGGGGTCGGTGGCCAGGGCGGACGGATCGGCTCCGAATCCGAGACTCGACGATTTCAGCCTGCGGGCGACGCGGTCGGTCAATTTGTCAAATGCCCCGCTCACGATAAAAAGGATGTGACGGGTATTGATCGACTCGCGTTGGATTTTTCCGCGCTTTTGAAATTCCATGGCCGCCTGCAATTGCCCTTGCAGATCGTTTGCGCTCCGGAGCGGAACCTCGGTTTCCTCCATGAGTTTGAGCAAGGCCGTCTGCACCCCCCGTCCACTGACATCGCGCCCGGCCATCTCTCCCGCGCTGGCGATCTTGTCGATTTCATCGATGTAGATGACGCCGAACCGGGCGAGGTTCAGGTCCCCGTCCGCCTTGTGAACCAATTCCCGGACAAGATCCTCGACATCCCCTCCCACATAGCCGGTCTCGCTGAACTTCGTGGCGTCCGCCTTGACGAACGGGACGCCCACCAAGTCGGCGGCGTGCTTCACGAGGTAGGTTTTCCCGACGCCGGAGGGCCCGACAAGGATCACGTTCTGCTTCGCGTATTCGATCGGGGCATCGTCGCGCGGGAGGGACAGGCTCTCCCTCGCATGGTTGTAATGGTCGCAGACGGCGATCCCCAGCACCTTCTTGGCCTCGTCCTGGCGGATGACGAAGCGATCCAGGTGGCTCTTGATCTCCTGCGGGGTCAGGCAAAAATCCCGCACCGGATCGTCGGGCTTCTCTGTCCCGGCGACAGCGGTGGGATCCGCGGGAGACAGCTCGGAAGGCATCGGCGCAAAACCGGATTTCAAGAATTCCTGCAGTCTTTGCTGCAACTGGTCAGGCGAGGAAAAATCGCTCATCATCCTTGGTTATCATCCATATGAACGTCTTCGCAAGTTCCCAGAGCACGGGCCCATTCTTCAGGGTTTTGCGGCCTTGCTGGCGGTCTGCTTCTCCAATTCATCCAGGCGATCGCTGATCTTGGTTCCGGTTTGGACCTGGGAACGGACATTTTTGATCCGGGCAAGGAAAACGGACGCCGATGCGGGGGAATCCACCTTTCCGGCTCCTGTTTCCAGCGGTTCAAGGAGCTTCCAGTCTGCAAGATACTTTTCGGCCAGCGGCTTGTATTGGGAAGCCCAGTCGTCCGGGGAAACGCGGGTGAGAAATGTTTGCAGCAGGGCCCCTGCATCCGCGAAATCGGACTTCGCCTCCCAGTCCCAAAGCGCAAAAATCAAAAGCGCAAAAGCCTCCTTGGGGGCGTCATACAACGAGCGGATGGTGGCGGAAATCGGTTTGTTCTGGCTCACGACACGGCTCACCTCGACGAAGAAATTGGCGATCTGCCGGTCTTCCTGCGTCGTGGAATAGAGGCCCGCCTCGCTCATTTTCTTCAAATCTGCCAGCGCAGGATTCGCCTCACCGAGCATGAGAGAGGCCAGAGCGCCGTTCAGTACGGCCCAGTTCTTCTGGGGCTGCGGGTAGTCGGCTTGGGCTGCCAGGCGTTGAAACTCGGCCCTCGCTCCTTCCAAATCGCCCTGCGCAAGAGTTGCGACCCCGGAAAGCAACTGCGACTGCGCCTCCTCCTGGCTCTGCTGCCCGGCTCCCTTCTCCACGCCGACCGCCGCGGGGAAGATCTTGTCGCGCATGAGATAGACCCCGAGCCCCGCAAGAAGGACGACGCCCAGCAACACAAGCGAGAGAATCGCGCTGAGCTTGCGCGTTTCCTCGGTCTCCAGGACAACCCGCTGCTTCGGCTGGAGCGGCTTGCGCGCCCGCTCGAGAAGCTTGTCCCGGGCGTAACTGAGATGCCCGATCAATTCCTCGTAGCTTTCATATCGCTCTTCCGGGTTTTTTGCCATCATCCGGTTGATCACATACGCCGTCTCGCTCGAGACGTCCGGGGCAAATGCCTGCAGGCTGACTTGCTGGCTTTTGAGTTGTTTGAGGGCCACCATCGATGCGGATTCGGCCTCGTAAGGCGGACGCCCGGCGAGCGCATGAAAAAGCGTTCCCCCGAGGCTGTAGATGTCACTTCGAAAATCCTCGGGCTGGTTGTCGAGCTTTTCGGGAGCGATGTAATACGGCGTTCCCCAGATTTCTCCGCGCACCGAGGCCTCCTCATCCATCACGATCGCCAGACCGAAATCCACGAGCTTGGCGGTGTGCGCGTCGGCAAAAAGAATATTCCCGGGCTTGATGTCACGGTGGATGAGATCGAGCTCCAGGGCGGCGCCGAGGCCCATGGCGATTTGCGTGCCCACCTCGAGCACCTGGGCCTCGCCAATCCGCTTCTGGACCGCCATCAACTGGTCGAGGGAGCCCTTCTCGACGAGTTCCATCGCCAGATAAAATTGCCCGTGATCCCGCCCGAAATGAAAGACCTTCACCACGTGCGGATGGTTGATGGCCGCGGTCAGGCGCGCCTCCTTGGCCAGCTTTTCCTGTTCCTCCTCATTCGCGCTGATCTCTTTTTTCAGAATTTTTAGCGCCACGTGACGATTCAGATTATTGTCGAGAGCCTTGAAGACCGCCCCCATTCCGCCCTCGCCGATCTGCTCGATCAATGTGAAGTGGTTGAAGTGTTTCCGCGCCCGCATGGCGTGCCGGCAATTCGGGCAGGTGACTTCCGTAAACGGCATCACATCCGACATGTCCATGAGCGTCTTGCAGGCGGGACACGCTTCAAAGACACTCTCCGGCCCCGATTCCACGGGCATTGAGTCATCCAAGATCTCTTCGGTCTCGATGGGGGGAGAAGATTCGTTTGCCATTATGGTCGGCAGGGGTCAAAACAACGACTGTGCGCCAAAATACCCTGTTGTCATGAAACCCGCAATGCAAAAGCCGACATGAATTGCGAGACGTGGATTGCAGGGGAAGACGGGGCAGGCATCCGGTTGGACCGGTATCTGGGCACGGTCTTGCCGGATTTTTCCCGTGTGCGTCTCCAGGCATTCATCCGGGAGGGGTGCGTTCTCGTGAACGGCTCCCCGACCCGGCCCTCCCAAATTCTCCGTGCCGGAGACGAAATCCGGGTGACGGTTCCGGAGGAGGTGGAACCCTCTGCCGCCAAGGCCCAGGACATCCCGCTGGATATCCTCCATGAAGATGCGGCGGTTCTCGTGCTGAACAAGCCCGCGGGGCTTGTCGTGCATCCCGGCGCCGGAAATGCCGACGGCACGCTGGTCAACGCGCTGCTCTTCCATTGCGCGGGCCTGAGCGTGATCGGCGGCGTGGAACGCCCCGGCATCGTCCACCGGCTTGACAAGGAAACCAGCGGATGCCTCGTCATCGCCAAAACCGACTTTGCCCACCGCTCGCTTTCCGGGCAGTTTGCCGACCGACTCGTTCAAAAATCCTACCTGGCGCTCGTCGAGGGGATCCCCCGCATGCCGCATGGCAGGATCGAGGCCGCAATCGCCCGGCACCCCATCCATCGGCAAAAAATGACGGCGAGCGAACGCGGAAGGGCCTCCGTGACCCAATACCGGGTCCTCGCCTCCTCGCTGGGAAAAACCCTCGTCGAATGCCAGCCGCGCACCGGCCGAACCCATCAGATCCGCATACACTTGAAGCATCTCGGCCATCCGATCGTGGGGGATCCGCTCTATGGACGCCGGGGCGGACACTCGCGCCACTTCCTCCACGCATGGAAGATTTCATTCACCCACCCGGAAACCGGCAAGCCGCTGGGCTTTTGTGCTCCCCTCCCCCCGGATTTTCCCGCATGGGCTGTCGAAGCCTCGAATGCGCCAGGGAAAAACCAGCTGTGAATCCTGTCCAAATTCTTCAAACGCTTTTTCGGAAATGCCCTCACAAAAGATCCTGCTGCGCGGGTTTCTGCGGAGCGTTCAAGCCGAGTTTCCGATAGGCCTTTGGCATGGCGACGCGTCCCTGGGGGGTGCGTTTGAGGAATCCCTGCATGATGAGGTAGGGCTCGTGAACTTCCTCGATGGTTCCGGGTTCCTCACCGATCGCCACCGCCAGGCTGTTGACGCCGACGGGGCCGCCGTCGAAGAGCCCGATGACCGCCTCGAGGATCCGCTTGTCCATCTCGTCGAAGCCTTCCGCGTCGATCTCCAGCATGGTGAGGGCGTCCGCAGCCACGGTGGCATTGATTTTGCCATCGGCCCGAACCTGGGCGAAGTCCCTCACCCAGCGCAGAAGGTTGTTGGCAATGCGGGGGGTCCCGCGGGACCGGCGGGCGATCTCCGGGGCGGCTCCTTCGCCGATTTCCACCCCGATCAAACCTGCGCTTCTCAAGACAATGGTGGCGAGTTGGTCCGGGGGATAATAATCCAGCCGGCAATTCATGCCGAACCGGGAACGCAGGGGCTCGCTGATCATGCCGGCCCTGGTCGTCGCGCCGATCAACGTGAACGGGGCCAGATTCAGCCGCACGCTTCGAGCGCTCGGCCCCTGGTCGATCACGATATCCAGCTTGAAGTCCTCCATCGCCGGATACAGGTATTCCTCGATGGCGGGTTGGAGGCGGTGGATTTCGTCGATGAAAAGAATCCCGCCCCGCTCGATATTGGTCAGCAACCCGGCCAGGTCGCCGGCTTTCTCGATCATGGGGCCGCTGGTCGTGCGGACCTCCGCGCCCATGGCATTGCCGATGATGTAGGCGAGGGTCGTCTTGCCCAGGCCGGGAGGGCCGCTGAGAAGGATGTGTTGAAGGGTGTCCCCCCGCTGTCGGGCGGCCTCCACCATGAGGCGAAGCCGTGCCACGGTCTTCTCCTGGCCGGAAAATTCCTCAAAAAGCGGAGGCCGCAACGAGACTTCGAAGGCGGCGTCGACGGATTCCTGCTCGGGGAGTTTGGGGTCCGGGCGGCTCATGCTAGAGCGATTTAAATAAAGTTGTAGCCACGTCGCCCTGTCGGCGTGTCCCCGTAACGCCTCGACAGTGCGAGGCGACTAAAACGGAATGTCGTCATCCGGCTCCGATGACTTGGGCGGTTGCTGGGCCGGGGCAGGCCGGGAAGATCGCTGGGATCGGGATTCCTGGTGGCCGCCCCCTTCCTCGTCACTTCCCCCTCCGGATCCGCCCGGTCGGCTACCCAGGAATTGGAAGTTTTCCCCGACCACACGAAGCTTGCTCCGCTTCTGGCCGCTCTGTTTGTCATCCCATGTATCCAACTGAAGCCTCCCCTCGACATAAATCGAACGGCCTTTTTTTACGTATTCGCCAATCGTTTCCGCCTGGCGGCCCCAAAAAGCCACCTCGACGAAAGTCACATCCTCCCGCTTTTCCCCGTTATCGAGAGTATAATTGCGATTGATGGCCATCCCCACGTCTGTGACTGCGGTCCCTTTCGGAGTGAACTTGACTTCGGGATCACGGGTGACGTTGCCGATCAGGATGACTTTGTTGACGTTGGCCATGGTGCAGGGGTTGGGTTATGCCGTGACGGCTTTTTTCTTTGCGGGAAGCTGCAGGTAATTCTGGAGCAGCACATCGCCGTCCAGTTTCAATTTCTTCCGGAGTTTGTCAATCGCGGCGGGGTCGGCCTCGAAAATAAAGTTCACAAAATAGGCGGATTTCGTGTGTTGGGATTCGTAGGCGAGTTCCCGTTTTTCGAGACGCTGGACCTGTTCGATGACCGCGCCCTCGGAGGCGATCACCTTCTCCAGGCGTTCGATGGTTTCTTTTGCGGCGTCTTCTTTTCCCCGGGTATCGAGGGCGAGCAGTGCTTCGTAACGTTTCATGGTTCTTGTTGTTTTTGGTTGAATTGATTCATGGCGGACTCGATCCCGTGGGCATTCGAGAATTCGATGGCGTCGGCGGCCCGGGAAACCGCTTCTTGGAGCGCGGGCAACTCGGCAGGGTCGAATTTCCCGAGCACATGGTCGTGGAGTCCCCCACCCTCCGGGGTGCCGATGCCGACCCGCAGGCGCGGAACGGCCTCGCTTCCGAGATGGACCAGGATCGACTCGAGGCCGTTGTGGCCACCCGCCGTTCCGGATTTGCGCAATCGCAGGGTGCCCAGCGGGAGGGAGGCGTCGTCCAGGACGATCATGATTTCCTCGCGCTGCAGCTTGAAATACCGGGCGTAGCCGGCCACCGCCTCGCCGCTCAAATTCATGAACGTCTGGGGCTTCATGATCGTGCGGCCACCGCAGTCGGCCACATTGGAATTCCACTTCGTATTGAAGGAAAACGCGCAGGCCGACCGCCGGGCCAGTTCGTCCGCGACGAGAAATCCGACATTGTGGCGGGTATCCGCATATTCCCGGCCGGGATTTCCCAAACCGGCCACCAGACGAAAAACCGCGGATTGTTCCACGCGTGAAAGGGACTACTTTTTCTCCTCGGCGCCTGCTCCGGCCGCCTCGGGTTTCTTCTCCTTGATGACTTCGGGAGCCTCGGGAGCGGCGGCCACGACGGGCTCCTCGACCACGATGGGTTCGGCCACGATAAAGACCGTCAGGTCGGCATCCTCGTCCGCCTCGACATGGGCGGGAAGCGGCAGATCGCGCACATGGATCGAGTCGCCGATTTTCAGGGCCGAGACGTCCACGCGGATGAGTTCCGGCAGGTGCTGCGGGAGGCACTTGATGGTCACGGAACGCATGCTCTGCTCCAGGAGACCCCCGAAGTTTTTCACGCCGTCCGGCTCGCCAATAGATTCAATCACGATCGCCGCCGAGATTTTCTCGGTCATGGAAACGGCGTGAAAGTCCACATGCAGCACCTCGCCGCGCAGCGGATGGTGCTGGACTTCCTGGATCAGCGAAAGCCGGTTGGTTTTTTTTCCGTCCTCGTCGATTTCGAGGTCGACCAGGATGTTTTCCCCCACGGCATGGGAGAGGAGGGCCTCGATGTCCCGGCGGGAAACCTCGAGGTTCGCGGGTTTGTCCTTGGAGCCGTAAATCACAGCGGGGACCCCGCCGCGAGCGCGGACCTGTTTGACCGCGTTGCGGCCGCCTTCTGAGCGGGGGCGCGCGGAGAGTTTTACTTGCTTTGCCATAAGTGATTCTTGCTATGTGGGTTTCAGTTCAAAAAGCGAACTCACCGACTCGTCGTCGTGGATGCGCCGGATGCCCTCGCCGAGCAACTCGGCCACCGACAGCACTTTCACACGCTGGTCGGATGTGGGGCGGACTGGAACGCTGTCCGTCGTGATCAACTCCTTGATTTCAGAGTCCTTTAATCGCTCAACGGCCAAATCTGTCAAGACCGCGTGTGAAACACCAGCATAAATATCCAGAGCCCCGTGCTTTCTGAGCATCCGGGCGGCGCTGGTGAGCGTGCCCGCGGTTTCGGTGAGGTCGTCCACGATGAGCACATTTTTCCCGCTGACATCCCCGATGATGTGCGAGGCCTCGGTTTCGACGGCGCTTTTCCGCTTTTTGACGACGATGGCCAGCCCGGCCCCCAGGGCCTGGGCGTAGGCGGATGCCATCTTGACGCCCCCGACGTCCGGCGAAACGACGAGAAGATTTCCGATCGCCAGCTTCTGGAGATACTGGGCCATCACCGGGCGGGCGTGGAGGTGGTCGACCGGGATATCGAAAAACCCCTGAAGCTGCTGGGCATGGAGATCCATGGTGAGAACCCGGTTGACCCCGGCCGCCACGAGAAGGTTGGCGACCAATTTGGCGGTGATCGGCACCCGCGGCTGGTCCTTGCGGTCTTGTCTCGCGTAGCCGAAGAACGGGATCACGGAGGTGATCCTGGCGGCGCTCGCGCGGCGGGCGGCGTCCACCAGAATCAAAAGTTCCATCAGGTTCTGGTTGGTCGGCGGACACGTGGGCTGGATGATGAAGACATCGCGACCGCGGATGTTGTCATTGATTTTGACATACGTTTCCCCATCCGGAAACGAACTGACCGAGGCATCGCCCAGCCCGACTTTCAAATAATTGCAAATATCGCCCGCCAGTTCCGGGTGGGCGTTTCCGGTGAAGATTTTCATCTCCGGATTGTGAGGAAGAATCATAGGGTGGACGGTGGAAACGACGGCGGGAAAACCAATCTCTGGCAACCTCGTTACTCGGAGAGCGGCGCCGGCGTGGGAGGAGGATTCAAGGGGATCGTGGGCTCGACCCTCATTTGCGCCAGACGCGCGATATACGCCTGCTCCAGGCTGTCGCAGCGAGCCGTGAGGTCCTTGTCCACTTTTTTTATCTTTTTGAAAAGCAGCCGGTAATACTCGCGGAGCGCCGCGCGCTCGTCCTCAAAGGATTTGGCGGCCTTCGACTGTTCCATCAGGGAGCGCACCGCGGGATCTTTCTCCACCTGGACCCTCACCTCCTGATAGCGCACTTTGAGTTTGCGCTCGATCTCCTGAGGGCTCGGCCCCGACGAGGTCGGCGGGAGGCTCGCGGAGTCGCTTGGAATCACGGCATCCGGATCGGCGAACGCGGAATCGGGCAGGTTCTCGCCGGGCTTGGCGAGGTTGGGGACTTCTGTCTCCGAAACGATCGGCGTCTCGGCCGGACCGGATTCTGGCGGCAGCGGAATGACATCTTCGCCGACATCCGGGGAGGCCGAAGGACTCGCCTCGGGCGATGGCTCCGGCTGGGCAGACGGAGAAGCCGCCGGGGTTGGCTCCGCGACAGGAAGCGGGGTGGCGTCCGTGGCCGGGGTCATGGACACGGCGGGAGACGGGGATGCCGGGCCCGCAGACGCCCCCTGTTGGGCCATCAGCGGGGCGGTTATCAAGAAAAGCAGGATAAAAAAATAATGCATCGGTTGTTCGGCGGCAGCGGCGAACTTGAAATCACAGCAATTTTGAACTCTCTTGGCAAGACCATGAATCAAGTCTCCGAGGATAATGCGGGCCCGGTGGCGGCGGCGCGCGCCCTCCGAGACGATTGCGGCACCGTTTTTCTGGATTCCGGAGCGACCGCGAACGGGGTGTCTCTCCTCGCCGCGCAACCGGATCTCGTCCTCTCGGGAAACGATTGGCAGAGACTGGATCGGGAGTTGCTTTCGCGGAGGAGAGACGGCCCGGGATACCCGGACGGGGCGGCCGTCGGATTCGTGTCCTTCGATGGAACCTACCGGTTTGCATTTTACGACCGCCTGCATCTTTTCTCGCACGAGAACGGACGATGGACGCCCCGTCCGTTCGATTTCGATCCTGGCGTTTCCGGGGAAACGGGGCCTTCCCCCATTTCCTTCGCTCCCCAAATGGCGAAAGAGCGATTCCTGGAAATGGTGGAGCGCGCCCGCGAATACATTGCCGCAGGGGATATCTATCAGGTTTGTCTCGCCCATCCTTTTATGGCCGATGGGGAAAACCCGCCGGCCTGGGAATTTTTCGAACGGCTTCGCCGCCTCTCCCCCTCCCCGTTTTCCGCTTTCCTGAATTTCGGCGACGTGCAGATCGCCTCGTCATCACCCGAGTGCTTCCTCCGCATGAGCGGACGGCATGTCTCCACGCGGCCGATCAAAGGCACACGTCCCAGAAAGTCCGACCCGCAGGGAGACCGGCTCAGCGCCCGCGAACTCGTCGCCTCTTCAAAGGAAATCGCGGAACTCGTCATGATCACCGACCTCGAACGGAACGACCTGGGCCGGGTCTGCGAATATGGCAGCGTGCATGTGCCGGAGCTTCTCCTCCTCGAGACCTTCGAGCAGGTTTTCCATCTTGTCTCGACGGTGCGGGGGGAACTCCGGGAGAACGTGAGCCATGTGCGCGCGTTGCGCGAGTGCTTTCCCGGGGGCTCCATCTCCGGCGCCCCCAAAAAACGGGCCCTCGAAATCATCCGCGAACTCGAACCGTTTCCCCGCGGGATTTACACCGGCGCAATCGGGTATTTCGGATACAACGGGGAAAGCCAGTTCTCGATCGCCATCCGCACCGCCGTCTTCGAACACGGGCGGGCATCGTTCCACGTGGGGGCCGGTATCGTCGCCGATTCAGTTCCGGAAAAAGAGTGGCAGGAAACCCTCGACAAAGCCGCGGGACTGCTCCTGGCGGCGGGATGAGATTCTCAGGGGTCGGTGGATTTTTATATCCTCCCCAGCATCACAAAATCGGGTTTTGAGAAACCTTTCCCAACGACACCCGCTTCGATTCCTTCGCGCTTTTGCGTCTTCACGTGAGACTCAAGTTTTCCGAAAATGATGTGCCGGGAAGGAGTTTGAGCCTCTGGTAAGCAAAATAGCCAGCGGAGAAAAACCACCCCAGACTCCGGTCAGGGGAGCTGGGTCGAGCCCATCAGGTGACGGTCCACCTCGCGGGCCGCGCCGCGGCCTTCGTTGATCGCCCACACGACCAGCGATTGCCCGCGCCGACAGTCGCCCGCGGCAAAGACATTCGGGATATTGGTGGCGTATTTTTCGTGTTCGGCTTTGGCATTGCTGCGGGCGTCGCGCTCGACGCCCAGTGCTTCGAGGAGCTGGTCTTCCGGGCCGAGGAATCCCATGGCCAAAAGAACGAGTTCCGCGGGAAGGACACGCGTCGTCCCTTCGACCTCCCGGGGCATGAATCGCCCGTGTTCATCTTTTTCCCAGCGGATATCCGTCATCTCGACCCCGCTGAGATTTCCATCCGGCCCGGCGAGAAAGCGTTTGGCGGTCACCTCGTATCTCCTGGGATCTTCGCCCTGTTTGGCGGCGGCCTCCTCCTGCCCGTAATCCATGCGATAGACTTTGGGCCATTCGGGCCAGGGATTGTCCTTCGCGCGATCCATCGGCGGCCGGGGAAGGATCTCCAGCTGGGTGACCGAGGCGCAGCCGTGGCGCATCGAGGTCCCCACGCAGTCGGTGCCGGTATCCCCGCCACCGATGACGACCACGTTCTTTCCCCCGGCAAAAATCGGAGGGGTCGACCCGCTTGGCGACCCGTGATCGAGGAGAAAGCGTGTGTTTTCGGTGAGAAATTCCATCGCGAAATGAACCCCTGGAATACCGCGTCCCGGAATCGGAAGATCGCGCGGCTTGGTCGAGCCGGTACACAGCACAACCGCGGAAAAATCCTCGCTCACCCTCCTGGCATCCAGGTTTTTCCCCACTTCCACGCCGGTCGTGAACGTGACCCCCTCGGCCTCCATGAGCCGGACCCGCCGCTCGACGACCCGGTGCTTGTCGAGCTTCATGTTGGGAATCCCGTAGAGGAGAAGCCCGCCGATCCGGTCGACGCGCTCGAAAACCGTGACCGAGTGGCCGGCCTTGTTCAATTGATCGGCGCAGGCCAGACCTGCCGGGCCGGACCCGATGACGGCGACCTTCTTGCCTGTGCGGACATCCGGCGGGTTCGGGGTGATCCAGCCTTCTTCCCAGCCCTTGTCAACGATCGCGCACTCGATGGTTTTGATCGCGACCGGCGGCTCGATGATCCCCAGAACGCAGGATCCCTCGCAGGGAGCGGGACAGACGCGCCCGGTGAATTCGGGGAAGTTGTTGGTTTTGTGCAGCCGGTCGAGCGCCTCGCGCCAGAGGCCGCGATAGACAAGGTCGTTCCACTCGGGGATCAGGTTGTTGACCGGACATCCGCTGGCCATCCCGCTGAGAAGCTTTCCGGTGTGGCAGAATGGAATGCCGCAGTCCATGCAGCGGGCTCCCTGGGTGCGGAGCTTGTCTTCCGGCATGTGGAGGTGAAACTCATCCCAGTTGGCCACGCGATCGAGAGGCGGCACGTCGGCCGGGAGTTCGCGAAGGTATTCGATGAATCCGGTGGGTTTTCCCATAATCAATTTCCTCCAACGCGCGAGGTGTCACGCGAGTTTGCCTCGAAGGCGGCGTTGATCGCCTCCTCGCCTGTCAGTCCGTCCGCTTGCGCCTGGGCAAGGGATTCCAGCACCCGTTTGTAGTCCTTCGGCAGGACCTTGACGAATTTTCCGAGCGAATGGTCCCAGTCCGCCAGAACTTCGCGCGCCCGGGGGCTGTCGGTGAGGTCCGCGTGCCGCCGGATGAATTCCCGCAATTCCGCGGCTTCGGCGGGATCTTCGACTTTTTCGAGACCGACCATCGTTTTGTTGCAGCGCTTCGAGCCGAAGTCGCCGGCTTCATCGAGGATATAGGCGATTCCGCCGGACATGCCGGCGGCGAAATTGCGTCCGGTGGGCCCGAGCACGATCACGCGTCCCCCGGTCATGTATTCGCAGCCGTGATCGCCCACGGATTCCACGACCGCATCGACGCCGGAATTGCGCACCCCGAAGCGTTCCCCGGCCATGCCGCGGATGAAAACCTCCCCGCGCGTCGCGCCGTAGAGGGCGACGTTTCCGGCGATGATGTTGTCTTCGGCTTTGAAAGTCGATCCGCCCGGAGGATAAAGGATGATCCTTCCCCCGCTGAGGCCTTTGCCCAGATAATCGTTGGTGTCCCCTTCCAGTTCCAGCGTCATCCCCGCCGGAACAAACGCCCCGAAACTTTGTCCGGAACTGCCCTGGAAATGAAGATGGATGGTCTCGTCCGGCAGGCCGCCCGCGCCATGCCTGCGGGTGATCTCGTTGCCGACGATCGTCCCGATCACGCGGTTGACGTTCCTGACAGACACGGTGGCGCGAACTTTCTCTCCACGCTCGATGGCCGGGGCACAAAGGTCGAGAAGCACGGTGATGTCCAAAGATTTGGCGAGCCCATGATCCTGCTCCACCTGGCAAAATCGGCCGACCTCCGGGCCGACCGGCGGCTGGTAGAGGATCGCGGAGAGATCGAGTCCTTTGGCTTTCCAGTGCTCGACCGCCTTGCGCGCCTCGAGCTTGTCCGTCCGACCCACCATCTCCTCGACTTTGCGAAAACCCAGCTCCGCCATGATCTCGCGCATTTCTTCCGCGACGAAGCGCATGAAATGGACGGTGTGGGCAGGGTCGCCGGTGAAGTTTTTGCGGAGTTCGGGATTCTGGGTGGCCACGCCGACCGGGCAGGTATTCTGATGGCAAACCCTCATCATGATGCACCCGAGGGTCACGAGCGGCGCGGTGGCAAACCCAAACTCCTCGGCCCCAAGCAGGGCCGCGACGGCCACATCGCGCCCGGTCTTGAGCTGCCCGTCCGTCTCGACGGCGATCCGGCTGCGGAGGTTGTTGAGGACGAGCGTCTGGTGGGTCTCCGCAACTCCGAGTTCCCAGGGCATCCCCGCATGCTTGATGCTGGAAAGCGGGGAGGCACCGGTCCCGCCGTCGAATCCGCTGATCAACACCACATCGGCATGGGCCTTCGCGACGCCGGCCGCAATGGTGCCGACCCCGACTTCGGACACGAGTTTGACCGACACGCGGGCGCGGCGGTTGGCATTCTTGAGGTCGTGGATCAGCTCCGCAAGGTCCTCGATGGAATAGATGTCGTGGTGCGGGGGCGGTGAGATCAGCCCCACGCCGGGGGTCGTCCCGCGGGTTTTTGCGATCGAGGGATAGACCTTCTTTCCGGGAAGTTCCCCCCCTTCGCCGGGCTTCGCACCCTGCGCCATCTTGATCTGGAGCTCGCGCGCGTTCGTCAGGTAGTATGCGGTGACGCCAAACCGTCCCGAGGCCACCTGCTTGATGGCGGAATTTTTCGAATCCCCCGCTTCGTTGGTCCAGGTGAAGCGCTCGGAATCCTCGCCGCCCTCGCCCGTGTTGGATTTTCCTCCGATCCGGTTCATGGCGATCGCCAGGGTTTCGTGGGCTTCCTTGGAGATCGAACCATAGCTCATGGCACCGGTCTTGAACCGGCGCATGATGGACTCGACGCTCTCGACCTCTTCGATGGGAACCGGCGACCCGTTTTTGAAATCCAAGAGCCCGCGAAGCGTGTAGTGCTTGCGGCCCTGCTCGTTCACAAGCGCGGCATATTTCCTGTAAACGGCATAATCGCCGGTTCGCACGGCCTTCTGCAACGAGTGGACCGTCTCGGGGTTGAAGAGGTGCTCTTCCCCGTCGTTGCGCCATTGGTATTCCCCGCCCGCATCCAAGGTGGGATTCACGTCACCGCGCGGCGGGAAAGCCCGTTCGTGACGGCGCAAAAGCTCCGCCGCGATGGCGTCCAAATCGGCCCCCTCCACCCGCGATGGCGTCCAACAAAAGTATTTTTCGATGACCGAGTGATGAAGTCCGACCGCCTCGAAGATTTGCGCGCCACGATAACTCTGGATCGTGGAAATCCCCATCTTGGCCATCGTCTTGACAACCCCCTTGACCGCCGCCTTGACGAAATTTTTGATGGCGGTCTTGTGGTCCAGCCCGGGAAGCATCCCCTGCCGGATCATGTCATCGAGGGACTCTAAAGCCAGATAGGGATTGACGGCGCTGGCGCCGTAGCCGATGAGCAAAGCGAAATGATGGACTTCGCGCGGTTCGGCGGATTCGAGCACCAGGCTCACTTTCGTGCGGGTCCCCTCGCGAATCAGGTGGTGGTGCAAACCCGAAACAGCCAGCAAAGCCGGGATGGCCACATGGGTGGAATCCACGCCGCGATCACTGAGAATGAGGATATTTTTCCCCGAGGCGATGGCCGCATCCGCCGAGACGCAGAGCTTGTCCATCGCCGAACCGAGACCCGGGTTTCCTTCTGAGGGATCGAAAAGAACCGGGAGCGTGGCGGGGTGGAACCCCGCGCGTTCCACATGGCGGATTTGTTCGAGTTCGGAATTCGTGATGATCGGGCCGTCGAGCTTGATCATCCGGCAACTCACCGGCTCGGGATCGAGAAGGTTTCCCTCGGAACCCAGCATCGTCACCGTGGCCGTGACAATTTCCTCGCGGATGGGATCGATCGGCGGGTTGGTGACCTGCGCGAAAAGCTGCTTGAAATAGTTGTAGAGCAGGACCGGGCGTTCCGAGAGCACGGCCAGCGGGGTGTCGGTGCCCATGGAGCCCAAGGGCTGCACGCCATCCCTCGCCATCGGCCCGAGAATGACACGCTGGTCCTCGTAGGTATAACCGAAGGCCTGCTGCCGCTGGAGGATGGTGTCGTGTTCGGGAAGATGCTCGTGCGGTGGTTCCGGCAAGCTGGAAAGGAGAACGTGGTTTTCCTCGAGCCACTTCCGGTAGGGATGCTGGCGCGCGATGCCATTCTTGATCTCCTCATCGGCGACAATCCGTCCTTCGCGGGTGTCCACGAGAAACATGCGTCCGGGTTGGAGGCGGCCTTTTTGCTCGACACGCTCCGGCGCAATCGGCAGGACGCCGGCCTCGGAGGCCATGATCACCAGTCCGTCTTTCGTCACCCAGTAGCGCGAGGGACGCAGCCCGTTGCGGTCCAGAACAGCCCCGATGATCGTGCCGTCGGTGAAAGCGATCGAGGCGGGACCATCCCAGGGCTCCATCAAACAAGAATGAAATTCGTAAAATGCCCGCTTGTCGTCCGGCATGGTCTCATGAAGTTCCCAGGGCTCGGGAATCATCATCATCACAGCATGCGGAAGCGAGCGCCCCGAAAGGGTGAGGAGTTCCAGACAGTTGTCGAACATCGCGGAATCCGATCCGTCGGTGTTGATCACCGGGAAGGTTTTCGCGAGATCCGCGCCGAACAGTTCGCTGGAGAGCAGGGCCTGGCGCGCATGCATCCAATTGATGTTTCCGCGCAGCGTGTTGATCTCGCCGTTGTGGGCGATGTAGCGGTAAGGGTGCGAGCGGTCCCAGCTCGGGAACGTATTTGTCGAGAACCGGGAATGCACGAGCGCGAGCGCCGACTCCATGTCGGGATCCTTGAGATCCGCGAAATAGGCGTCGACCTGCTCGGGCATGAGCATGCCCTTGTAAACGATGGTCCTGCTGGACAACGTGGCGACGAACCACATCGGATCGATGCCGGACGTCCGGATGGCATTCGACGCGCGTTTGCGGATGACGTAGAGCTGGCGCTCGAAGGCCATCGTATCCGTGCAACCGGGCTTGCGTTCGATGAAGACCTGGCGCATGCGGGGCTCGCTGGCGCAGGCGGTCGCCCCCAGCGAGGAATTGTCCGTCGGAAGCTCGCGCCACCCGAGAACGGCAAGGCCCTGCTCCGCGACCAATTTTTCAAAAATGGATTGCGCCGCCTTCGTCACGGCGTCATCGGGGGAATTGAAGACGGTCCCGACGCCGTAATTTCCCGGCTCCGGGAGCCGGATGCCAGCCTCGCCGCAGACCCGGCGGAAAAATTTGTCCGGGATCTGGATCAGGATGCCGGCCCCGTCGCCGGTATTGGCCTCGCACCCGCAGGCCCCGCGGTGGTCGAGGTTGCGCAGGATCGTCAACGCGCCATCGACGATGGCATGCGACTTCTCGCCCCGCACATTGACCAGAAAGCCGACGCCGCAGGCGTCATGTTCAAAAGCAGGATCGTAGAGTCCTTGCTTCGGCGGCGGGCCGGTCAGGCGGGTCGTTTTTGTCTGCATGCTGTTGGTTCCGTTTTTCAAGTGTCAGTCTCCGCGCCGGAATTTCTGCCCTTCCATGGCGGACCGCATCTTTTATCGTCCCGACGCGGTGGGGCACAACCATTATTATGGGCAGGAGGCATGTCTTTTTCCAATAGGGGTATTGACATGACTCCACAGACCTCCAGTGGTAGTGTTTTCTGCGATGGCAGAGGATTCCCCACGCACGCTGCTGGAACTGGAACGGCGCTTCAGTGACGAAGCGGATGGCCGTGGAAGCATAGCCGAACGCGCCTGCGCCCCATCCCATTGCCGTCGAGCAAGCACCCGCCGCGCATGAATACTCTCCCATCGCCGTCGAATGACCGCCGCCTTCCTTCCCCCTCGTCAAACCGGACGCGCAGATTTCCCGCATCCGGCTTTAGCAGGGCGTTATTGTGCGACGCGTTCACAGGTAAATGAGCCCCATCCTTTCGAGTTGAGAGCAAACAGAGGTGCCTTTCGCGGGCCGCCGTGCCCGCTGGCTACGGCGGCGAAGATGCCGCGCCAAGCGTTCCCGCACGAAGCGGTTGGTTTGCCTGAAGGCGTCCCGGCTGCATCCCGGCCGGTAGGAGTTGGCCCACCCTTTGAGGTGGCGGTTGATTTGCCCGATCGGTTCGGGAAGCCGCTGGAAGCAGCGTTTCTTGTCGGTCAGGCTTCAGCTTTTCCGGCAGCTTGGCCGTTCTCACTTTGTGTAACGAGGCCGAATCGGGTTCGCTTGCGCCGCGGCTCGCAGGTTCGATCCACGGAGCTTCGACGCCAGAATTGCTCCCGTCGCTGTCCGCTTCTCTACATGCTGGATATTCAGTTGGCATGATGAACACTTTTCAGTTCATTGGTTTGGTTGGCGGTGCTCGCGCACCAGAGAACACAGAGGAAATGCCCCAATGAAGAAGAACCTATTTGTCCCAAGCCGATCGGTTGTTTCTTGTTGATATCTCCGTGTCCTTGTAGGTGAATAATCGCCGGATTCGGGTTCAAGGGGGTTGGAAATCGCATATCACACATTTGATTACACGCTTGATTCCGTCAAACGCTTTTGCTAGGTCCGCCGGTCATCCGGGCTATTATCACGACTTAGCACGGCGTGTTTCGTGGTTGGCTGGCATGTCAGGTGTTTGTTTCGCCGATCCCGAATATGATTGCTTCTTGGCTCATTCTAATTGAACCCGGCGCGCCTGGAAACGAACAAACCAGACGCGCCGGGCCGGGCAAACATTTGGTTAAGCCTTGACGGCCTTCCGGGCGTTCGCAAGGGCGGGATCGTTGACGAGGACTTCCTCGGCACGGGCGCGCGCAGCGCGTTCTGCCTCTCCGCGTGCGCCGGTGACGCGGTTGCCCGGTCAGGATGATCGCTTTTTGCAATGTGGATCTTCTCCGGAGCGCAGGGAGCATCTCCATGCCCGATTTTCCGGGCATTTTCAAGTCGAGCAGGACAAGTGGGAAGCGGTGCCGGTCCGCCAAATCCAAAGCTTCATCAGCCGGAAAAGCGAAGTGAAGGTCCAGATCCGCGGAAAAGCAGTATCGAAAATAATGGTGGATCGCCTCGTCATCATCCACGACGAGCACTTTCCGGTTCTGGCGCGGCAATGCTTCCATTCGCCCGGCAGCCCTCATCGTATTCGATTGTGATCTCATCCGAACGGCGCCTTTCAGTGTGGAGCGCGAGGCGAGAAATGACAGGAGGGCGGGTTGAAAATTCCACATGGGAGGAGCGATCTGTTCCGCTCGTTTTTGGAAGATCCTCCGCTGGGGATATTTGTCTCCATAAAGATCCAAATTTTCGACCTGCCAACGCAGCTCGCGGACGCTTTTGAAAGCCTGTCAAGAGATTTTCTGCATAAAATTAGAAAAATTAATCCCTCTCCGATCAAATCCTGGCAATGAAGCCCCTCATGCGGGGGGGGGGATTCTCCGCAAGAGTCTTCCAGAAGGCACTCTCCGGCCATGTCAGGGTTTTCCGGCATCCGTGTGGGCTTCCAACGCCTCCCTGGTAATCGCATGGCGCGCGCCGCAGCGCGGGCAATGGATCCGGATCGTCTCCTCGCCCGCAAAGAGTTCGTCCCCCTGCCTCAGGAAAACCGGTCTGAGAAAATCCAGCATGCGTTCCTGCGTGCAGCCGCACTCGAACCGATACAACCGCTTCTCGAGGAGCGCGAGTTCGACATCCGAGTCCAGCGTGACGATGGCGGTGCTGTCGAGCGACTCCAGCCATTCGATGTCACAGTCCGGCTGAGCGGAAACCATCACCAGATCTTCGTCGCCATGCCAGAAGAACCGCGCGGGCCGCTGTTCGCTTTTCGCGTGGAATCGTTCCACCGCCTTCAGGAAGTTCCCGCCCTCAAACTCCGTGACGCTTCTGCGGGGAGGGTGGCCCTCCTCGATCACGTCGGCATAAAAAAGGTTCTTCTCAATTTCGCGGACGTTTTCGTTGAAAACATTGGCCACCACCGTGCCTGCGCCATTGTCCCCGGCGACGAAGATGTTCATGCGCGGGTCGCGGAAATGGACCGTCCACGCGCAGGTCTCTTTCCAGGGCCGCCCCGCGCAGTGGAGAGTCAGTGCCGCGAGGGCCTCGCGGCCGTTTTCGTCGCATTCGGGCGGCAGTGGGATTCCGCAATCCATCCGGTGGAGATACCAGGCGGCGAAAAGTTCGGAAAATCCGGCCCTTGCCACCAGGGCGTTGCGCTGCCTGGCAAAATAGGTGCGAACCTCGATGTCGGCGTTCATGTCCATCCCACCTTCCCGTGAATCGCAGAAGGTTTTTCCGAGAAGAGCTTGCGTCCCATGACGAGAGCGCGCCGGGCAACGCGCCCTTTCTTGGAGAGCGCCGCACGTTCGGCTTTCGAGCCGGCCAGGCGCATGGCCAGGTGCTCCGTCAGGATGGCCAGGTCGTGGTGGGCGCCAAGCACGGAGGCGAGGCGGTCGGCTTCCGGGACGAACGCGTCCAGCGGCGGGCCGACCGTGGCGGATTGGTAGAGAAACGTCTTCACCCGCTTGCGCCATTCATGGAAAAGGAAATCGTCACCGGTGTCCCTGCGGCAGGCGCGCATCGCCCGGCGGGAGCTGCGGTAGCTGGCCAGCCAGGCTCCGGCGAGATCGCTGCCCGTGAGCTTGCCGAGATGGGATCGATCCACCAGCGAAGCCAACAGGGAGCACGTTTCGCGGGCCGAAGCGACGTCGGGATCCCGTGCCGGATTCGCGTCCGTGAGCCCGAGGGCCGCCGCAGTTGCATGGGCCTCGCTTTTTTCGAGAAGCTCCAGCAACAGCCCAGTCTGGACATCCTTGTCGCGGGCGGATCCGAAGTGATCTTTCAGCCGGCGGGCCAGCTTGTCGGATTTTGTGAACCCCGGGCGCTTGAGGGTGTGGTCCGCCAGCCGCAGGACCGCCCGGAATTTTTTCATCCCGACCCGGATGTCATGCACCCGGTCTTCCAGGCGCTCGGGGAGGGCGTCGATGTCCCTGGCCACACGCGCCACGAGGCGGCGCAGAACTCCCCGCACATCTTCGCCCGGGTTTTTGGCAGCAAGAAGGCTCACACCTCCATTGATTAGCAGGAGGCAAAACCGGCCGTCCATTTCCGTTTTGCATTTCTTTGCCGCCGCCGTTGTGCGAGGCTCCTCCATGCCCGAACGCGACATCCTCCACCCCTCCGACCGGCTCGTGGCCGCGATGGAACGCATTTACAGCTACCGGATGACCACCACATCCGGAGGAAATCTTTCCATCCGTGACGAAGAGGGAACGGTTTGGATCACCCCGGCCCGCATCGACAAAGGCGCGCTGAAGCGCGAGAACATCGTGGCGGTGCGAACGGACGGGACCGTGGCGGGAAGCCACAAGCCCTCGTCCGAACTGCCGTTCCATCTGGGAATTTACCGCGCCAGGCCGGACCTGCACGGCATCGTGCATGCCCACCCGGTCGCCCTCGTGGCTTTCAGCATCTGCGGGAAATCCCCGGACACCCGCCTGTTTCCCAAATCTCATGCGATCTGCGGCGAGGTGGGGTTTGCCGGCTACGCGCTTCCCGGGAGCCGGTTGTTGGGTGAGCGCATCGCCGGGGTCTTTGCCTCCGGCCCTTCGTGCGTGATGCTGGAAAACCACGGTGTGGTGGTGGGCGGGGAGAATTTTCAGGCGGCGTTCACCCGGTTTGAAACATTGGAATTTACCGCAAAGACATTGATCAAAGCCGGGGTGCTCGGCGGGGCAAGGCTCCTCGATCAGAAACGCATCGCCCTTGCGGGGGCGCGCGGCGTTCCGGGAAAATTCTTCCATCCCGGCCCGGCCTCATGCCACGAGCGCGCGTTGCGGCGGGAACTCTGCGATTTCGTGCGGAGGGGATACAAGCAGCGGCTGCTGATCAGCAGCCAGGGAACCTTCTCCGTCCGCCTGAATGAACGGGAATTCCTGATGACTCCCGCCGGGATCGACCGCGCGAGCCTCCAGCCCGCCGACCTCGTTCTGGCCGGACCAGACGGGACGGAAGCCGGAAAAACGGCCAGCAGGGCATTGCCTTTGCACGAGGCATTGTATCGCGGGCATCTCTCCCTCCAGGCGATTGTCATGGCCACCCCGGTCAATGCCACGGCCTTTGCCGTCTCCAAGGAAACCCTCGACACCCGCACCATCCCGGAAAGCTACATCTTCCTCCGCGATGTCGGGACCATCCCGTTCGAGACCGTATACGGCGATCCCTCGGTGTTTGCCGGGCAGTGCCGCCCGGAATTTCCGGTCAGCCTGTTGGAAAATGACGGGGTGATGGTTCTGGGGAACTCGCTGCTGGATGCGTTCGACCGGCTGGAGGTGCTGGAATCAACGGCCGAGGCGGTCATCAACAGCCGCCCGCTCGGCCCCGTCCGCCCGATGGACGGGGACGTGATCGCCGAACTCGTCCGGGAATTTCTCACGAAATAGGCGATCAGTCCTTCCACTTCTGCTTTCTTGTGAGCGTGGTGGGGTTGATGTATTCGCCGATTTGTTTGCCGGTGGAATCGAAAGCCTTGAACCAGACGCCCACGACCTTGTCCTTTGTCCTCCCGGAGGCTCCGTTGGAGAAATACCAGCCTCCATCCAGAGTGGCCTTTTCGAGCTTGATCGGTTCCGTATCGAATGTGACCGGCTTGTTGGTCAGGAGGCTCGGGAACGTGTGGGATCCCGCCCGCAGCTTGACGCCCGGCTCCGATTTGCTGCCCAACTCCGCGACTTCGTAAAAAATGTTGTATTTCACGGTGACGTTCGTGATCTCCGAAAAGAAACTGCTGGTCACCTTGACCGTGTAGGCAATGTCCTTGGACTCGACGGTCGTATTGGCCCCGTTGCGGTTTTTCGAGGTGTCGAGTTTGATTGGCGTGGGGAGGATTTTGACATCGTCGAGAGCCGATGAGGTTACAGGGGCGAGTGCCAAGACAATGGCCGTCAGCCAAATGAAGTGCTTTTGCATATGGGAGAATTGTTAAGCGAAATCCGGTCGCGTTGTCGAGCGCGATGCCCGGGGATTTTTGCGATGGTAGGGCTGATTTATTTTAATTTTCCCATGCGGACGGGGCCTTTGCGGCAACCAGCTCGAAGGCTCGGCGGTGATTGCCGGCACGCAGGTGATCGAAGAAGTCACGGGTGGAGGTGCGTTTGTT
>JBAYWC010000038.1:0-24146 GCA_041674265.1 Terrimicrobiaceae bacterium | reverse complement strand
TCTTCGCCTCCCCTCCCAAGTGGGCCGCCTTCCCCTCCGGCGCACAGCTGTAGCCCGAAAAATATCGGACCCTCTGTGTTTATCGGCCCTTCAGGCCTTCCGTCGGGGAAGTTAGGTTAGGATCAAAGAGCAAATGAGCACAGCGAACTTCCCACGCTTCGCCCCTCTGTCTTCGGAAAACCCTCCGAGCTGAAGAGAACCCTGCCTGAACGATCCTCGCCGGCCAGGGAGTCAAAACCGTCTTCCACATGCCCTGCGTCCCCATGGCCATCAAGTCAGAGGGCCTGGCCGTTACAAATTTCGCACCCCCCCTCGGAATAATGAGCGAATCCCGGTTTCCGATTCAAAGATAACAAGCTGTATGCGTTTTCCGAGGGAAGCGTTATGTGTTGCGCTATAGCGCATCGATCCGACCGCAAAAAAGCCGTGTGTAACACAATTGAGTCTTCCGCTCGTGTCGGATACCCTGAGTCCATCAGATGAAAAAGATCTCCGGCCAGTTGGTTTTCTCCCCGAGCGATTTGAACCGCTACCTGGCCTCGCCGTTTGCTTCGTGGATGGATCGCTTTTACCTGGAAAATCGGAAGGCGGTGAAGCCGGATGAGGAAAGCGAAGATCAGAAGCTCATCGCCCACACCGGCGACCAACATGAGGTCGCTGTCCTCAAGGACTTCCGCTTATCCGAAGCCAGTCTTGTCGAGGTTTCCAAAGACGGGGACGCCGTGCAGGCAACGCTGCGGGCAATCCAGTCACATGCCCCCGTGATTTACCAGGCCGCCCTCGAATGCGGTCGCTTCGCCGGGTTCGCGGATTTTCTCATGCTCGGTGCCGACGGGCGGTATCAGGTTTGGGATACGAAACTAGCCCGTTCCCCCAAGCCGTATTACGCGATCCAGCTTTGCTGCTATTCGGAAATGCTTGCTGCCGCGACCGGCGGGCCGATGCCGGAATCGTTCGGCATTATCCTTGGAACGAAAGACCGGGTGGAATTTCGCGTCGAGGATTTCATCCACTACTACCGCCGCATCCAGGCGGACTTCCTCGCCATTCAGGACGGTTTCACCGGCAATCTTGCTGATCGTCCCGAACCGCTTCCACGGGCCGACCACGACCGGTGGACCTCCCATGCGGAGGAGTTTTTCACCAAGACCGACCACCTTGTGCAGGTTGCAGGTATCACCACCGGGCAGATCAAGAAGTTGAAGCTGGCAGGGATTTCGACAGTCGAGGAACTTTCTGGAGCCACGGGAAAAACCGTCGCGAAACTTTCCGCTGAATCCCTCGATAAACTCGTGGCCCAAGCCCGACTTCAATGCTGCACACGTGAGGAAAGGGCCGGCAGCCCTGAGTCGCCACCAAGGTATGAGGTTCTTCCCGGCTTCGGAGCCAACGGAGAACCCAAGGGACTCTCTGCCCTTCCGCCCGCGCACGCCGGGGATGTGTTTTTCGACATGGAAGGCTACCCGCTCGTCCCTGGTGGGCTTGAGTATCTGTTCGGTGCATGCGATTCAGATGGCAGTCATTTCGAGGACTGGTGGGCACACGACCGGGCGGAGGAGAAGCTCGCTTTCGAGGGATTCGTGGACTGGGCTTACAAGCGGTGGAAGGAAAATTCCGGGATGCACATTTACCACTACGCCGCCTATGAGGTCAGCGCCGTGCGTCGCCTGAGCACTCGACACGACACACGCCAGGACGAGGTGGATACGCTCCTGCGGAACGAGGTATTCGTTGACCTCTACCAGATTGTCCGGCACGGGCTGCGCATCGGCGAGGACAGCTACTCCATCAAGAAGGTGGAACATCTCTACCGTCCGAAGCGCACCACCGGAGTGGCCACCGCAGTGGACTCCATCGTCCAATACGCCCGATGGATTGAGAGTGAGGAATCCCGGGAATGGAAGAACAGCGCCATCCTCAAAGACATCCGGGACTACAACGAGGACGACTGCAAATCTACGGCCGAGCTGCTGCATTGGCTGCGAAAGGTGTCGCGGGAAAACAACCTCGACGCCGCTCATCCGGCATCAGTGCCCGAGCCGGTGGCCCCGCCGGTATTGTCGCCGGAAGTGGTTGCCCGGCTCGATACGGCGGCCAAGCTTCGCAAAATAAACGACGCTGTTGCGGTCACTCTCGCGGACTTGATTGACTTCCATCGCCGGGAAGAGAAGCCGGTGTGGTGGCGGATGTTCGACCGGACAAGTGCCACGCCGGAGGAACTCCGCGACGATCCGGCCTGCATTGAGGGGATCGTGGCTATCGGATCTCCCTCGCCTGAAAAGCAATCCCTTGTCCATGGTTACCGGTTCGATCCGGCACAGGAATGCAAACTCTCCTCAGACGGGAAAGTCATGTTCAGCCACGAACTGGGAGCGAAATTCACGCTCGTGGGACTTGATACAGCCAAAGGTGAGTTGCAACTCAAGATTGGAAAAAAGTCGCTGGACGGAAAATTCGATGGCCAATTTCCAACATCCGGCTCCTTGCTGCCGGATGAATTTGTATCGGCCTCAGCAATCCAGTCCGCCCTCACTGAAGTCGCCACAGGGCACCTCAACAAGTACCTTCACGCGCCGGTAGTTGCACTGCTGAAACGGGTCCCTCCTGCGGCATCCCTTCAAAATGCCGAAGAATCAACAACCGATGCCGCCATCCGGGTGACCGGCGCGATGTCCGGCGGATGCCTTGTCATCCAAGGCCCCCCCGGCACCGGAAAGACCTATACCGCATCGCATGTCATTCATGCCCTTCTCTCGGCTGGAAAAAAGGTCGGCGTGGCTTCAAACAGCCACAAGGCCATTGTCAACTTGCTCCATGCTTGCGGAGATGCAGCAAGGAAACGGGACGGCCAACTCCAGGGGATCAAGGTCGGCGGTGACGGGAACTCGGTTGCGTCTATCCCCGGGTTGCGATTCGTCAAGGATTCCGGGAGTGCCCGCGATTCTTACAAGAGCGGGATTGTTGGTGGAACGGCTTGGCTCTTCACCCGTCCCGAATGGAAAGGAGAACTCGATTTCCTCTTTATTGATGAAGCCGGGCAGGTGTCGCTGGCCAATGCCGTGGCAATGTCCCGGTGCGCCCAAAACCTCGTCCTTCTCGGGGACCAGATGCAGCTCGAACAGCCGATCCAAGGGGCACATCCTGGTGATGCCGGTCTATCCGTTCTCCAATATGCCCTCATGGATACGGCGGCCAGCAAGCCGGACGCCCCGGTTTTTCATGCCGTCGTTCCTCACGGCTACGGGCTCTTCCTCGGCGAATCCCGCCGGATGCACCCGGACGTCTGCCGGTTTATTTCCGAGAGCATTTACGAAGAACGCCTCGGCTCTCATCCCGATTGCGCCCGGCAGAAAGTTGCCGTCCCGGCAAAGTCGAACCGTCTGATTACCAAAGAAGCAGGGGTCGTCTTCAGCGGAGTTGAACACGAGGGAAACATTCAGCAAAGCGGCGAGGAGGTCGACCGGGTCAAGGAGATCTATGCCGAATTGCTCGGCCGTCCCTACACTGACAAGAATGGCACCACGAAGCCGTTGACGCTGGATGACTTTCTGTTCATCGCGCCCTATAACGCCCAGGTCCGCGCCCTTCAGTCGGCGCTCCCGACCGCCGCCCGCGTGGGCAGCGTTGACAAGTTTCAAGGACAGGAAGCCGCCGTCTGCATTCTGTCGCTCTGTTCCAGCTTCGGAGAATACGGTTCACGCGGACTCGCCTTTATTCTCGACCGCAACCGGATCAATGTCGCCATCTCCCGCGCCAAGTGCCTCGCAGTCGTCGTCGCTGATCCCCGCATTACGGCCAGCGATGCCGGCTCCCTCGCGGAAATGACCCTCCTCAATTTGTTCTGCAAATTGGCAAACCCAGCCGCGGCGTGAAGCGGTTTGCCAATTTTATTGCCCCCTCGCCTTCGGGAATCGAAGCCCAGCATGTGTGAGATCTCGAAGAGGCATGGAAGGTGAGACGTTAGACACTTTCGCAAACCTTTAATTTTTGGGCGGGCCAGGAATCACATGGCGAGTTGGAAATTGAGGGCGCTAGAAATCGACTCCGGGAGAGGGAGAAGCCCCTCGTCCTCCGGTGAGACCAACTGCGCAACGTCCTCTTGGCCCATGACAACGCGGAACCAGCGTTCCCGGTCGGACATCACACGAAACTGGCGTTCATCGGCTGATCCGTCGATGTAGGGAAGGTAGATTTGGATCGGGTGTTTGCCTTCGGCCTTGCAGCCAATGCGGTCGATTCGTCCGGTCCGTTGCTCAATGTCACTCGGATTCCACGCGAGGCCGTAGTGAATCACATGGCGGCAGTATCGTTGGATATCCACGCCTTCACCCATCACTTGGCTGCAGACCAGGATGTCCGGAAAAAATGGCGTGTTGAAGGCCATCATCAATCGGCTGGCGGTGGATCGAGATGGGATTTGTCGGAGGGGCTGGTTTGAATGGAGTCCGTGAGCGAACCGAAAGCGAGAATTCCGATCTTGTGATCGTCCATCAAAAATCCTCCTTGAACAACCTCTTGTCCTTATCCCGAGAATCAAGCACCGGGTCTAGCAGCCAACGACTTCCCTCTCGCATTTTTGTCGGTGGATGCGTTGTGGTCGTGATGATGTATTGGAAGCTCGCCTCATCCGGAGTGGGAAACACTTTCTCCAACTCAGCAGCGTAGAGAAAAAAGCGCTCATAAATAATCCGGGCCATGTCGCCTTCGCGTGGCCCGTCGTGGATAAGAAAGCGGGGGTGACTTCCTCGGCCTTCGATACTCGCAACAACTGCGGCGAGGTCGAAGGCCAGCGTTTTGATCGTATCCAGCGCCGCGCCGGATAGTTCCCCTTTTCGGGTGACGTGCGGCGTAATGCCGTTGGCGTCAATGCCGACGTTTGCCTCGACGCTGGCTCCCATGACTGCTCGCACAATGTCGGCAAAATTATTTGCGAAGCCACGCAGCTTTTCGGCCATATCGCTCCGCAGAGCTGCTGCCTCCTTTTTCTTCTGTTCAATCTCTTCGGCGAGTTTGGTCATTGCCTCGATATGTGCATCCAGTGCTTTCTGAGTCTTGGCGGCCTGCTGAAACAGACTGGCCACGCCATTTGCCTTCTCCACGCGAGTTGCCAGTGCGCTCACCTCGCGGTTCGCAATGCGCGTTGCTTCGTCGAGTGCCTTTTTAGCCTGATCTTGGGCGTGACGAAACGAGGGGATTTGGCGTTTGAGTTCGGCCTGCTTCGTGTTCAGGACGGTGATTTCATCCGCCAAGCGAAGCGCCTTGGTTTCAAGATCGGCAATGTTCGTTGCGGATTCTTCGGAGACCTTCTCCTTTTCGATACAATGATGCTCGCGAGCGAATTGAATGGTCTTCGGACACCATCCCTTCGCTTCCCGGATCGGGTCTTCAACATTTCCAGTCCGAAAGTTCCTGACTATCGCGAGGTCATTTTTTTGCTGCGTCGTTTTGTCCCCAATACGCGTCCCAAGATTTTCCACTTCCCGCTCGCTCTCAGTCACCCGGTCTCGTGCTTCTTCGTATTTTGCCCTTGCCGCGCCCAGAGCCGGACTTTCAGGTTGTCGTTCAAACTGTGCAAGCCCCTCGCGAAGCACGTCGATCATGGACGAGACGCGTTGCTCCAAAGCATCGACATTCCCCGGCGCAGAGTCGCCCACGAGATCGCGCGCTCTGGTTTCTGCCAGATCGGCCTGCGATTTCACCTCGGTCTGCAGTCGCGTCGTTGTGCTTAGCCCCGCCTCAAGTTTCGCCTGATCTGCTTCTATCGCTGCTCGCAAGGCGGGCTCTCGCAAGTCGAGGAGATCGAGGACGGCGCGCATCAAAATGTGGCGCTCGCTGACTTTTGTTTGGGGGTTGTCGCCTTCGCTGGCGGCTTCGCGCCATCCCGCCAGACTTGCGAAGCGGGCTTCCTGATCCCTCGTCAACCACGGCAGGAGATGACGCCAGCCCTCGCCGGGATGGAGATTATCTGCGACAGTTCCGGCTGATGTCTTTACAGCCGTCGAGAATTCCTTGAATCCCCCGGTGGGAGGCTCACCTGCAAGCACCTCGTCAATCGTTTCTGCTCTGATTGCGAATTCCGTCCCGCTTGCCGCGAGCGGACGACCGACGACCCAGCTCTCTTGATTTACCCGGACCGACGCAATCACCCACAGGGATAGAAAATTGCTCGCGATGCCGTTCCGTTGTGCCTGAGTTCCGAATGGCGATTCTCCGAGAATATGGCGCAAGAGGCGACAGAAGAGTGTTTTTCCGCTGGCGTGGCCGGCGAGACCGTCGCGATAGAGTCCCTGCTCTGTGTCCGGATTTTCAGGTTCCGCCCAGAGAATATTCAGACCGCGATGGAGAACAATTCGTCTGTGCTCTACTCCTTCCTTGGAAAGTTCTTCGACCAAACGCACTTCACGAAACCAAATCAGCGGCTCAACGCGCACAGGATTTGGAGTGATTTTTCTTTCCAGAGAGTCGAAATACGGCGTGTGCGTGTCTTTCTTTTTCATGGCACAAGTTCGAGATCCTTCACAGTTTGTTCCTCAGTTTGAGTCAGCGGTGAGATCAGCTCATCGGCAGGCCAGAGATCGGCAGCAAGGAGCGAGAGTCGTGCGTCGAAGATTACATACGGATCATCCGCCACGTTCAACTCGATCAATTCAAGGTATCGTTCACCATTCACTCGGATGAAGTGAAGCTGGCGTTTTACCGCACCCTTGAGGTGCTCAATGAAGTCCTCTTTGCGGAGCGTATCACAAAATGATCGGCCCCATTGCTGGGCAATCACCCCGATCTCGCCACGCGCGAAGCGTTGGAGAAGCTTCGGCTCGGTAAGCAGCCAATACGCGCGGCGGAATCGCTCGAACGGAATTTGTCCTCCGGCTTGGTAGAGGAGGTGAGGAACGACGGTGGCGCGGTAACGGTCAGGCACAAGGGCAACTCTGCGGCTCGTGGGCACAACCAACGGACGATCCATCCACGTCGGCATCGGAATTGTTGCTTGCTTCGGCGGGTGGCAGCAGCGGGGGTCTGCCGGGGCTGGGTCGAGGCGGGTTTGGTAGGGGGTGCCGGTGCGAATGGAATCCTGGAGGGCGTCGTAGATTTCGAGGATGGTGTCTTTGGTGCGGTAGGTGCCGTGGGCGGCTTCGTCTTTGCGCTTCACGATGGGAAAGGTGTCCATGATGTAGGACACGGCGGCACGGGGCGTGGGGAACGCTTGGGTCAGGGCGGCGGGTTGCTTGCGCCATTCGTCTTCTGAGCCAAGATAGAGGTGGAAGAAGGCGGCATCGAGTTCGCAGCGGAGCAGGAATCGGCGCTCTTCGTCCCATCGGAACGGCGGGCCGGACCAGCCACAGTCTTGCGCGAACGCCTCCAAGTCCCAAGCCGTGTAGGTCAGTTCCAGAACTCGCGGCAGAACCCATGAGACTAGATCGTATTGTTGGTCCCATGATACCAATTGGCCACAGATTGATCGTTTAAGGACTGGAAGTTGCTGGAACACATGGAACCGCAGATGAACGCCACCCACTTTCTGGCGTGTGCAGTAATCGAGCACAATGCTGTTTAGCATTCCATAGAGGAAAGCCAGCTCTTGAGGCGGTTGGTGCGGACACAGAACTGGCAAGCCGTCTCCACAAGCCGCCAGTGGACACACCATGGCGAGTAGCGTGCGCGACATAGTATTTGTATCTGTCACGTCTTGCCAAAGAAGGAGCCATGCGTGATTCCATCTCCCATCGAGCCGTTTTGAGACCTCATTGGCACGAATCCAATTGTGAGGACTGGCTATATAGCTCGGATCCGTCTTCTCGGTTAAGGTGGATTGTCGAAATCCATTCCCGTCCCAAGTCGATGATCTGTGATCGTAAGGCGCTACTGCTTTGGCTTCGAGAAAAGGAAGCCACCAAGAATGATCACTCCCACCTTCTTCAAGTTTCGTCGTTCCCGTCGGCTTGAAGAGTCGGCTTGCAGTGTTTGTCATGAACATGAGAACTGCGTCAAACCCCCAAGAGTCCTCCGATTCGTCTCTCTTTTCATTGCAAAGAACCGGGGCGCGCCTGTGTATAAGCGTCGCGAGTTCCGCGTCGCGCTTCCATCTGAAAACTGGACAAGTTCCCGTATTGGGGTTGATTGCGAGCAGGTCATCCAGCGACACTCGGAAATGCCGTTCGCTTTGGCGGAGATCGGCCACCGATTGCGCGAAAAACACGAAGTCCGCCCCCTCAGCGGAAAACCCGCGTTTCAGGGAGAGTGTCAAAAGGCCGAATCGAAAAGAGTTTTTCACTGTCGGAAACAATCCTTGCCCGTTATCGAATCCATGTAGGCTCACTAGTGCGCCGCTTCCAAGCAATTCCCTGAAGAACTCTCCCGTGAACGACCCCGTCGCCAGCGTGGTCGGAATGACTAGACCAACACTTCCTGCGGTTTGCCTAACCAGGTCAACAAACAGATTCGCGAGGTTCAGGCGCCCTTTGCTTGATAGTTCGTAACGACTACACTCGTGCAGAAAGTGTTGTGTGCGCTGAGAAAACTCGATGGCTCTTTCATATTCTTGCTTTAGCGAAGGTTGTTGATTGAAAACCTCAGCCATCAGTTGCTCTCTAGCTGCCAAGTGCTTTGCATTAGCAAGGCTGGGAACACGCTGCGCGAAGAATTCCTCTGGATTCAGTTCGACTTGCTCCCAAGGGGGGTTGCCAAGCGAGCAATCGAAATCGCCTTGTGCGAACACTTCGGGGAAAGCGATCTGAAAATGAAAAAGTTGGTATTGATCGGCCAACTGATTGACATCCTCACGCAATTGCTCGGGTAGTAATCCCCCGGATGACAAATCGTTCAGGTGACGTTGGGTAATGCCGACAGGCTGACCGCTACCTTCAACAAAGTGCTTCCGAATCACGAAGGCGGCGCACCAGGTATCGAATAGGGTTTTTCTGGCGAGATAATTGTAGTTTGACTGCGCTTCACGAAAGGCGTCTTCCTTGCGGTGGACAGCCTCGGGGCTGTCGTCCGGCAGTTCGTCAATCGCACCCGCTGCTTGCTGGAGAGATCCCATCACGACGGCGTCTTCGCGTGCAAAGAGTTCGCCCAGGCCCTGGCGTTCCCGGCTGTTGCGTTTTTTGAGTTCGGAACAAGCCTGTCTGTCGTCTCCTTCGATGGGTTTGAAAGCATCATCGGGAATTCCGTTGGCCACCAGTTCCGGCGTCGCGCCGAGGAGGCTGTTGCCGCAGCGGATGTGGTGGTCGAGGAAGGAGAGCGGTTTGCCGGGTTCGAGGGCTTCAAGCCAGAGGGTGACTTTGCAAAGTTCGACGGCCATGGGGTTGATGTCCACGCCGTAGAGGCAGTGGCCGATCACGTCGCGCAGGGCGGTTTGGTAGAGCAACGGGGAGGGTTCACTCTCGCCCACCGCCACGGCGCGTATGCGGGCGAGGTGTCGCGCCAACCGGTGGGCGGCCCCGACAAGGAAATGGCCCGAGCCGACGGCTTTGTCACAGACCTTCAGAGACAGCAAAGCTGTCTCGGCGAGTAGTGGGTAGGGGTTAGGGGGCAGGGATGGGGGCCGAGTGCGATTGGAGGTCAGGATTCTTTCGACCGCTTCTCGAGTGAGCCAATGAGCGCAGAGAGCATTTTGCCGATCTCCTCCGCTTGATTGAGCAGCGGAAAGGTCGTTGCCTCTGGAACGATACCTACCCTCTGGGCCATGATGAGATGCGTTTCCAGCTCCTTCAGACTGCCGTTCGCCTTCCAAAGGAACTGAATGAACTCCTTGGTGTAATTTCGTCCCCAGCCCTCCGCTGTGTTTGCTGGGACCGAGTTCGCCGCCCGACGAATCTGCGAGGTCAAGCCGAAGGTTTCCTCCTTCGGAAACTGCCGAGTCAGGCGATAGCACTCGATCGCGAGGTCCATCCCCTTCTGCCACACGAGCAGATCGCGATAAGATTTTATTTTGTTCATTGGCGTTGTGGGTAGTGGTTGTTGGGTAGCGAATAGCGTCCTTGGCAATCTCTGTCCACTGCCCACTGTCCACTAACCGCTTTGCTTCTTTAAGCCGCTCTTCCATCACCGGGTCCAGCGCCGAATCGAGAAGGCATTGAACCAGCGAATCGGGCGTGTAGTAGCTGCCGGAGGTTTTGCGCTCGTTGCCGGCGAATTCGGCAAACGTGAACCGTGCGCCATTGCTGCTGATCTGCGGGGTGAGCGCGAGGAAGCTTTCATAGACGCCGCCGAATTCCTCCGAGCCGAGATTTTTGTAATCCACCGGGCGAAGGATTTTTCCCTGCCGGGTGAAGGCGAGGAGGCGAAGGGCTTCGAGGAGGTCGAAATTGGTGAGTTCGGCACCAGCAGACGGGTGATGGCTGACGGTTGAGGGTTGATGGTTGGACAGGCCGGGGCCGTTGAGGAGTGTAGTGGAAGTTGGATTCCAGAGCATGCTGCCGAGGGAGGGCAGCGCGAGAGCCTCGCGCATGGGGGCAAACCGTTCATCGCCTGAGAGTGCGCCGACGAGGAGTTGGAACTGACGCCAGAGGTCGCCGTGGCGGCTTCCTTTGATTTTGGAAGCCAGTTCGCGAAGGCGAGAAGAACTGTAGTGCGCGGCGTAGCGTTCGCGGGCGTTCCGGGCTGGCTCCGATTTGTCCTGCGGGTGCAGGAGGGAGATTCCTTCGAGCAAGCGATCTTCCGCCACGAAGAGGAAGATGAGGCGATAGACGACCCGGAGAAGCTGGCCGTGAAAGTCGGAGAGTTTCACCTCGCCCGTGCGGAGGGCTTCCCGGAGAGCGGTATTTTTCGGATGGCTGACGAATCCTTGGCCGAGGACTTGGAGCGCCTTTTCAACCCCGCCGCGAAGATCGGTGAGCGCCCGGGTGCCTTCCTCCTGGGCGAGCTTTGTCCACCGTTCGAGCCAGCAGGAATCCGGTTTGTCGGCATCCTGCGGAGCAAACCTGGTCGCATGGGCGAAAAGCCAGAGCAGGACAAAGTCGGAGTAGAGTTCGCCCGCGAAGAGGGTTTCGAGATCGAATTCGAGGAACGACTGACGGGAGAGTGCCTGATTGTCCCGAAGGATGCGAAGACGAAGCCCGTTCGAGACGATGGCCCAGACGTGACCGGAACTGCGGTTGAGAAATTCCTGAACAAGACCGTGGGGGTTACTCGCAGCGGCCCCGCGCACACCGACAGCCCGGCGGTCCAAGCTTAGACCGCAGCCGATAAGATGGATTGGGACCGGGCCGCAAAAGCGGTTGATCGCGTAGGTGCGCCCGGCAATTTCGGGGCCGGCGCTGATGGGAAGAGGCCCGAAACCGAGTTCGCGAAGGAGCGGGAGGTTCCATTTATCATTTGTGAGGCCCGTGCCGGGTTCTCTCTCGGGGAGGCTTTCCGAGGCGGCGCGGAATTCCGTCCAGTGCTTGCGCAGGCGATTCCATGACTGCGTGATGACTTCATTGAGACGCTCGCTTGCGGGAAGCCCGTAATCCTCCGGCCGCAACCCCTCCAATTTCGACTTGGGATCAATAACGCGCCGGAGGAAGTCGGCAGGCAGCAACCCTCCCTCAGAGCGTATGGATTGAAAGTCGGTGGTTCGGCGGGACATCGTTAAAGTTTCGGCATCAGGAGATATGCCCCGAGGATATCCACAGGGAGCACGGGTTCGATTGTGACGCGGCCTTTGGGGCGGGAGGATTCGCGCACGCGCTCGTGAGCCGCCAACTGGGCCTTGGCACGTTCCGTGACCACCGCTTCAAGCGACTTTTGGAGCTTGGACAAGGAAGCGAGCAGCAGACCGATTTGCTGGTCGATGGCAGTCTGGATAAGATTTAGTTCGGGCTGTGCGGCGAGAAGGTTTTCGCCTTCATCCGGAGATAGCCATTGGGGCGCATCAGCATTGCCGGTGCAGGCCAGAGGAAGGATTTCCTCGCAGAGGATGGTTTCGGCTCCGGAGCCGGTCAACTGAAGGTGATAGCGGAATCTCACGACAAGAAGAGTCGTTCTGGCGCTCACTGCCGAGGTGGAGCCGACCCCACAACGGGAAGCGACTGCCTGTGCATCCCTCGCCATGGGATCCAAAGCCTGGTCAAGAGTCCAACCGGCGAGTCCCTCGACAATGGGACTCGTGCGCCCGAGATAGACATTGCCTTCCTCAAGAGGGAGGTCGAAGCGACCGGCAAACGATTCATCCCGTCCGATAGCTTGGCGCAGGGCACGGGAAATCTCCGTGTTGAGATGAACAGTCACGGCCTTGCCCTTGACTTGAAGTGGCACATTGGCTGCCTGGAGAACACTTTCAACAAACCGAGCCACATCTTCGCTGCGGCCAATGGCTGTGCGAACACTCTGCAATTCGGATGCCACGGATTCCGGGCTGAGCGTGTGCTGGGCAAAACGGGAGCGGCTCGCCTTTTCCCGATCACGCGCATTTTCCCACTCCGCGTGGATCGCCTTCTTCTTCGGCTCCAAGTCGTCGATAAATTGGAGCGACATCTGCTGCGGGTTCTCCCGGGATTTTTCTTTGAAGAGAGCCCCTTCAAAGAGAGCCTCGGCAATTTGTTCGCTGGATCCGGGAATGGAAACTGTGACGCCGAGCGCGCTCTTGATGCTTTTGTGCTTCCGAATGAGAACGTCGAGAATCACGCCATCAATCGGGTTGTCCGTCCCGTAGTAAGTAATGACGCGCACTTCTCGCTTCTCCTGCCCAAAGCGATCCACGCGGCCTTCGCGCTGCTCGTGGCGGGTAGGGTTCCAAGCAAGGTCGTAATGAAAAACCGAATCGAAGTGCTGTTGGAGGTTGATGCCCTCGGACAGGCAATCGGTGCAAACGAGCACGTATTCGCCGGATTCGGAGGTGAGGTCCGCAATGCGGGTCTCGCGCTCAGCCGGTGGTAGGCCGCCAGTGACAGAATCCACCCGGACTTTGTTGGGCAGCGCCTCGCGGAGCTGGCGCGCCACGTAATCCGCAGTATCCACGAACCGGCAGAAGACCACGGGGTGAAAGCCATCTTTGAGGAGGGATTTCACTTCCTTGACGGCCCCCTGAAGCTTCAGGTCGTCTTCGATGCCTTCCGCCCGCCGGGCGAAGTCCAGCAGTTTCCGCCGGGTTGATTCAGCGGTTCCATCGGTATCAGTCCCTGGGCTGAAATCGAGAGCGACTGCATTGTCCTCCTCCCCTTGGTCAAGGACAGTCCGCCGACCGACTTCATCGACGTCCGACTCTTCCGCCTGGTCGGCAGCCGCCCGGCAGCGAAGGGTCGCAGCGGCAGCGGCGGGACTGGAGGAAACACAGCGCAGCAGCGCGAGGGCGGACCAATAGCGCACTCGCCGACGCAACGCGCCATCGCCTTCCGACACATATTCCCGGGCGAACGCCAGGATGTCATCGAACAGCGCCCGATACTCTTTGCTGAAAGTGTAGGTGGATTCCTTGTCTTTTCGCTCCGGGAAGGCGGTGTCGGTTTCCAGATAATGCCGGATATCCGCACGCCGGCGCTGAACCAGATGGCGGGCGAGCTTTCTCCGAACGCCCTCCCGCTCGGCCCGATCAAGGTCTGTGGGAAGGTTGGAAAACTCACTGTCGAGGAGGCTCAGAAGCGATCGGAACGCCTCTTCGTTGCCGCTATGGGGGGTGGCCGTGACCAAGAGCAAATTCCGGGATTCGTCCTCCGCGATGCGCCGGAGAAGGTCAAAGCGTTGCTGCCTACCCCGGCCAACACCACCTGCCAAGGTGCATCCGTGCGCCTCATCCACGATGACAAATTCCGGGCATTTGAGGATGAAATCCTCGGCATGCCTTGGGGATTTGATGAAATCGGTCGAGACAATCGTGATCCGGTGCCGGTCGAACACCGAAACCCCGATGGGCAGGTCGCGCTCCAACCGCTGGATCGTGCTGCTGAGGACAAGCTCCGCGTCGATGTGAAACTTTTCAGCCAGCTCCCGCTGCCATTGTTCCGCCAGTTGAGGCGGACACAAAACCGCCATGCGGCGGATCTCGCCACGGTCGAGCAACTCGCGGGCGATCACTCCGGTCTCGATGGTTTTTCCGATGCCCACGTCATCCGCAATGAGAAGACGAACGGGATCCAGCTTGAGCGCCATCATCAACGGCACAAGCTGGTATGGCCGGGGTTCCACGGCAATCCGCCCAAAGCTGCGGAATGGACCGGCCGCAGCGCGAGTCGAAAGGCGTGCGGCATCACGCAGAAGTCGCCCGGATGCAAAGTCGCCGAGGTCGGCCTGCGTGGGAAGTTGAAACTCGGCAGATTGGACCGGCTCAACCGATGGGAGAATCCCCGCGATTTCTTCATCCAACCCACCCACCGGGCGGGCCATCAGCAATTCGTCCGTCGAGTCCGGCAAGATCACCCATTCCCGACCACGGGCGTGAATGAGAGTGCCGGGCTTGGAGAGAAGAGCGGTCATGGGCGGGGAGTCTTCACGGCCAAACCGGCTTTATAGCACATACTCTTCGATGACGGCGTGGGGACATTCACGGTGAACCCAGCCAAATTGTTGTTGCGCTTGGTGCGCTTATTGCGTTTATTGCGATTGAAATCATGACAACCATTTCCCGCTCCCGCCTCTCTACCCGGTTCGACCCGTCGGAGTTCTCTCCGGGGGACACAGAATCGGTTCGTCATCTGCTGGACCTGTTCCGCAGCGAAACCAAGCCTCCGGCGCTGGTCGATGAAAACGGTGATCGGACCGAGCTTCCCCGTCCGATTTACGAATTGCTCGTGCGGGTGGCCTCTGCGCTCCAAGAGGGCAAGGTCATCTCTCTTGTTCCTGAAACCCAGGAACTGACCACCCAGGCTGCCGCCAACATCCTCGGAGTCTCGCGCCCACATTTGATCAAGCTCCTTGAGTCCGGACACCTTGAATTCCACAAAGTCGGTGCCCACCGCCGGATTCGATTGAAAGACTTGATCGCCTTCCAGCAAAATCGCGACCGGGACCGGCGCGCGGCTCTCGACGAGCTGGCCCGCAAGGCGCAGGAAGCCGGACTTTACTGAACTCCGTCCGCCCGCATGAACGCCGATTTCCCGGTCATCCTCGACGCCTGCGTCCTCGCCAACCAGCGTGTGACCGACCTGCTGTTGCGGCTGGCCGAGACACCCCGGCTTTACTTGCCGTATTGGAGTGACCGGATTCTCGATGAAACGGATCGCACGCTTGCAAAACTTGGCTGGCCTGCCGACCTCATCCCGCACCGGCGTGAACAAATCACAACGCATTTCCCCGAATCGCTGATCGAGGGGTTTGAACCGATCGAGAACTGCGTGACCAATGACCCAAAGGACCGGCATGTCCTCGCCGCCGCCATCCGTGGAAAATGCGAGGTCATTGTGACCTTCAATCTCAAGGATTTCTCGCCGGAATCGCTGGAACCTTGGCGAATCGAAGCGCACCACCCGTCCAAATTTCTCGCCAGCCTCTACTCGATCAATCAAGGCCTCGTCGTCCAACGTCTGCACGAAATCAGCGCAAACCTCGGCAAGCCGGTTCAACAGGTGATCGAGCAGCTCGCGGAACCTGTGCCTGCCTTCGCCCTTCAAGTGGCAAGCGACATCGGGATCGAAATTTGAAAACACGGCCACTTTCATCGCTCTTGCCTTTCAATAGCCCGACGCATTTTCTCGAAGAAGCGATCCTCGAAACGATCAACGAAGTCAATGGCTTCGGTCGCGGCCTCGGCTGTGCGATTGTCCGACAAATCCACAGACTTCGTTTCGGCCTCCGCTTTTGCTTCGGCAATAATCTCATCGATTACCTCCGCGCTTGCCTTGGCTTGGGCCACGTCCTGCTCCAATAAAGCTCGTTTAACCAGATAATCTCGAAGAATCTGATCTGTGTCACGTCGCGATGACGCCCACAGAAGTCTCGCCAATCCACGGGGATCAGGTCGGCTTCCCACAACTATATCAACCAATCCAATAAAGCCCTGAGGCGGCAGGATGTCGCTCGCCAGCTTTTTGGTTGCCTGCTCGCTCTCGGCAGCCCGACGAAGCTTTCTATCGTTGGACACGAAAACAGATCGAAGACCAGCAGCCACATCAATAGACATTTGGACCAACTGAGCAGCCTCATGCTCTACAAGAACACGCTCCTTCCCACGTATAATGCTGTCCTTTTGCTTCTCGTAACCTGTGAGCAGGCCGTTAAAGACTGCTACATAAGCGGAGTTGTGCTCGTGCCGGAAATCCATGGGGACGACGTCAAATCCCGCCTTGCGAAGATATGTATTCAACGCTGTTTCTGAGGCGTAAGGAGCATACTCCGTCAGAAACTGTCGAAACGAAACACGCTTTTCTTTGACTCTCTCCCGCGCTGAAGAAAAACCAGAGAACCCGCCGATGAACACGTTGAGATTTTCCGCACCAAAAGCGAGAACGCTTTTCTTAAACTCCTCCGCATCATCGACCCTCATAGCGTCAGCAAGCTCTATCGCTCGCTCCCGATGCGAAACGACCTCATTAAGAAAGGGGCTTCCAACACACAACCGGCAATCTACCCCGACTTGGTTTGCCGCCTTCAAGAGCCGATCAATGGTTTCTCGATATAGTTTGTGAAACGGGTGTCCGGGAACAATGGCTGGAAGCAGGATGCTGGCGTCAAAATACACTCTCTGAGGAAGCGCGTGTGCCTTGAATAGCGATTGGCGAGGAGATGCGAGAACAAGCTGAAGCGAGAATGCAGCTCGGCTGATCTCCGCAAGATGCACCGTTTCCTGATTCGAGGGGAAGCGAAGCAGGTCGACACATGAAAGCCCCAGGGCATCAACACGGCCAGGATGAGCGGGTGATATGTTCCGGGACAATCTTTCTTTGATCACCGCTAAAATATCCTCCCCGTAACCTCCACCCCCGCCTGCGTAGTGCGCACCCAAATCCCACGCTCTTACCATGAACACATGGTCCAACGTGTCGCGAACGAGTCTGCCATCTTCTTCTGTGGGCGAAATGTCGAATTGCACTTTGAAGCGATCAATCACACCAGACGTAAGTGCATCAAGGGACTGTTCCAACACAGAGCGATGCTCTTTCTTGAGGAAGTGACGTTCGTTTTGAACTCGAATCTGTCGTTCCCGGAATAGTTGCGCCGTTCCTTCACTTGCCACTTGTGCGGCTTCCTGATGGTCGAGTGTCAGTGCCTCGCGGAGGCCCGACACAATCTGTTCATGGGTGGCTCCAGTTTCTCCCGCCTCCTCGATGATACCCAAAATGATACCCTCTCGGGCTTGCTGGAGGAGTGGCTGGAAATCCCTCGCGAGTTTTACTTGAGCGTAGGTGAAGGAAAGAAACCGGCGAAATGCGGCTGAAGATTCATCTCGCTGTAGCAGTTGCGTTTTGGGTTCCGGAGGCTTCTTGCCGAATTCGGCACTGGCGCTTCTGAATGCTGTCCACAGAGCCTTGTGGCCATTCGCTGGATCGTAGTAGTAAGCCTTTATGTTGAGATCGGACAGCCTGTCTGCCAACCCTGCTGCTGCTGGCTCTGCCGGAAGCAACGCCACGTGCGGAATCTTGAAGACAGTTTGAGCCTTTCGTTTGTAGGTTTCGAGAACGAGATCTATCGCAGGATCTACAAACGAGAAGCCGACAAAAAGGCATGGACGAGATTTGAACAATGACAATAGAAAGTCTTGGTAGACTTCATCGTTCTTGACGGCCTCGTAAGTCGCAGGAAATAGCACCATAGAATTTGGGGCATCCGAGCTCCCGTGAATGCGAGCGATGTAGAATGCCGTAATATCCGCTCCTGCGAGCATGCTGGTTCCCTCTCGCTCGATAGGGCGCGGAAAGTGGTGTGCCGCGGCGACATAAGCTGCATGTTGAGAGGAATCATAGTTTGTTGTGACCACTGCTTCGAATGGCAGCTCGAACACATAAGTTAACGGCTTCAATACCTCTTCCGATGGAACAGTCGTAAAGGGTTCAGCGAGATAGCGGGTTCGCTCACCTTGCGGAATGTCCTTCGTCATTTCATAGATGCCCGAAGCCTCAATGAGTCGGCCTTTGCTAACCCATGATCTCATTAGTCCCGCTTCGGCGTCTGCACCGTGTTTTTCGCAGATGCCTGCCAAATGATCAATATATTCGGGCCAAAGAGGGTAGCCCACACACTTTCCAACGCCAGCTCCCGTGAAAAGAACAGACCGCTCTTGCTTGGCAAACTCCAAAATCACCTCAGAGAGTTTTTCTTGTGATAAGACTTTCATGATTTAAATCTCTCGAACTCTTCGAGGGCTTTGCGTTTGGATTGGTATTCGCCGAAGGCGTCGAGTTCGGCGCGGGCGGTGCTCAGGGCGGTCATTTGGTGGGGGTTCCAAAAATATCCGGATGGCGGCAGAAGATTTGATGCCAGTCGGCTTTGTGGTGAAACCGGACGACCACGTAACCGGCCTCCATCAGACGGGTGGTGATAGTTTCGTCGTCACGGATCTGCTGCGGTTCGTCGTGAGGGGGGCCGTCGATGTAGATCGCGGCGTTGAATTCCTTGTAAAAGAAATCCGGCTTGGTCGAGCAGGACTCGATCAGGAATTGAGAGTGGGTGGGCGGGCGAAGCATCATGCCATCCACCAGATCGAGCCATTTTTTTTCGAGCTGGCTGTCGCAGCGCTTTCGGAGCGAAACCATGCGTTCGGCACGGGAGCCAGTGCCGCCGGAGGGACGGCATTCCGAACCGGCGAGAGCAGCCAGATGATCCCGGATGAGCCCGCGATTAAGATCCTTGTGGTCCGGCTGGTTTCCGTAATCGAGCAAACATTCGTAGCAGGCCTTTCCGCAGGTGTGGGCACCAAGGTCCTCCAGAGTGTCCGGGTCGTAATGGCAGACTTCGAGCGCACGCCGGGCGAGAAGCGGAAGGACCGCCGGATCTTCTGCAATCTGGCGCAGGACGCCGGCTCCGCCCTCGGACGCTTCGTAAAATAGAATCTCCTGCCGGTTCTGCGGTGATGGCATCGGTTCGCAGGAGAGTTCGCGGGATTCCAACTGGAAGTGCTTTTGGATCGCCTGTTTGAAAGCGGCTTGAAGTGCCGCCATCTCGGGTCCGGGCCGGGGCGGCTCGAAACGCATGACCAAGGCGTTCTTCGTGTCTTTGACGTAGGGCACCACGCGCTGGGGACGGCCATCCAAAGCAGCATCGTCGTGGTCGTCCTCGTCGGCTTGATTGCGCGACCAGTAGCCGCGTTCCAAATCGATCATGAAGCCGGGCTTTTGGTCTGGCTTCTGGTTCGCCCAGCCTAGGTTCACGCGATAGAGATCGGTGGAATCACCGTAGCTGAGTTTGAGCGACAGAATTTCGCCGAAGTAAACTTCCGCATCCTTGCGGTCGAGCTTTCCGCCAACCTCGGGGAAGCGATAGGAGGTAAATATTTTGTAGCCGAACCGCTGCCGTTCCTCCTCGTCGCAGGTGATCCGCTGGGCGAGTTTGAGGCTGACGTTCTGGAGGAGGACGAGATTGTCGATCCGCGCTGGGCCATCGAGAGCCGCGTCGCAGCGGTCGCAGACCTCGACAAGGTTCGTGCCGTGTTCCAAGTGGGCATAGCCGCATTTGGGACAGCGTTTCATTGTTGCCGTCGAAAGGTCGTGGGTTGCCTCGATGTCGTCTGAACCGAAGTCCAAGTTCACCTTGTAAACCCGATATCGTGATCCCTCGTGATAGACCAACGCCCTGGGACCAAACTCGGAAATCGCCAAGAATCGTGGTCGGGAAATGAATTCGTCACTTCCTTTACGCAGGCGACGCCCTGGAACGTAGGCGGAAAGGGGGAGTCGCGGAAAGTTGTAACCCGGCAGGAAGCCCTCGGAGGCAAAGTAGCGGTAGGAGTAAAAGTCGCCTTCAAAAATCCCCTCAGCCTCGGTGAGGAGGCGAATCTGGCTTTCCGCCTGAGCCCGCAGGCGGCGGGAGTGGTTGCGCTCGGCCTCGGGCCGGCTGTGGTCCCCGATGATTTTGTGATGAAGTTCCCGTTGGCGAAGCGCCGAACGATAGAGCGAACGCCAGCGTTCGCAGGCGTTGTCGAACGACCTCTCAATCTGGTCGAGAACTTCCTTCGTCCAGTTTTCGTGAAACCAAGTCGCCGATGCGAGAATGCCCTGAATGCTCGACATCAACTGGTTGGCTTTCGCCAGAGCTGCGGCACGGTGAGCAGGGTTCTTCAACTCGCTGACAAATTCCTCTTTGACCGGCAGCGGGAGCTTGTTGTCCGAAGGGGAAAGGTCAAGGACGTGGGTGAGGGTTTTCCCGAGATCCGGTTTGACCATTTCCATCCAGATGGCGTGAACGTGGGAACGAACCAAGTCGCGGTTGCGGAGGTCGATGCGCGGAGGAGAGACCGAGCCCGAGACCATCTTGTTTGGTTCCCGGAAATAAAACTGATCATGCGGGCTGCGCCCGGCGCAATAGGTGTAAACCAGAGCTGGCTGCCCGCCGCGCCCGGCGCGCCCGCTGCGCTGGGCATAGTTTGCAGGCGTGGGCGGAACATTGCGAAGATTCACCAAGTTCAACTGGGCGATATCCACCCCGAGTTCCATCGTGGGCGAGCAGAACAGAAGCGGAAGGTCGCCCGTGCGGAACCTTTCCTCGCGGTCCTGGCGATCCTCGGCAGTGACTTGGGCGGTGTGCTCACGAGCCTCAAGTACACACTTCAAATCGACAAATCGCCGGTAGCAATCGACGAAATAGGCGTTCACCTCCGGAGGAATCTCACCGGCCTCCAACAATCGGGTCCGATCCAAGGGCCGAATCTCCCCGTCCGCCGGCAACCAGCGAAGGGCATCGGCATTGAGCTGATAGCCGGGATCGGGAGCACCGCGCCCACTTCGCACCTGCTCAACGATCCCGTAGCGTTTCATGGCGAGGAAAAGGAACTCGATGGCCGTGTCAACCTCGGGCCGACCGAAAGCCGTACCCGCTGGCAGAGACTGAGCCAGAGTCCGCTTCAAGTAACGCCCGTAACTTCCAAATGAGGAAACAAAGAAACCGGTCCGGTCTGTCTGGGCCTTCGGCCGGGGGTAGGCCACAACCGATTTGACGAGTTCTCGGGCATCTTCGAGATACCAGACCGTATTCTCCAATAAACGCGGCTTCGTCTGTTCAACGAGATCGAGTTGCTTCTGCGGGTCGAGAACATCGACTTTGACAGCGAGGGAACGCCGCAGAACATCCAGGAACGTGCGCAGGAGTTGCTCGCGAATTTCTTCCGGGCAGGATTTCAGAGCTGGCGGAACAGGAATGAACTCTTCCTCGCCATTGTCATTTTTTACGGAGAAGCCGGAGTTCCATAGTTCTATTTCGCCCAGAAGCCCGTCCTCTCCCTTGAGCCCTTCGTAATCGAATGCCAGAAGCCCGCAATCTTCGAGATTCGGAGCGGTCACGCGCCATCCGCGCTGCAAGTCCCGGTAGAGGTAGTAGTCAATCACCCGCCGAAGCGCATCATCGGTGGCGTTTCGGGCAGGACCGCGCACCTCATCGTCAGCCGCGTATTCATCGAAGCGAAGCTGCATCGCGTTAAAAACGCTCCGGGAGAGTTCGCCGTGTGAAATCCCGCCCAGCCCTTTGTCTTTTGTGGCTTTGTGAAGAGCGGAGCGCAGCAGAGCAACCTGGGCGAAGTCGTTGAAATGCCCGGCTTGGAGAGACGCATCCTGACGGTTGTCGGTAAAGCTCAGGAGTTTCCGGGCTTTTTTGTCCAGCGTCTGATCTCCTTGTAATTCTATCAGGGAGCGGACGGCAAGAATCGTTGAGGCCGTGCTCCGATTGTCCACTCCGAGAGTCGCGAGCTTGGCGCGCTCGGACCGCTGGCTCTTGGTGTAGGCCACGCCGCAGGAGGGCTCCAAACAGAAGAGGAAGTTCTTTTTGATGAGAGCGGACGGCAGTCCCTGGCCTTCGGAAACGAGGCGACCCTGTGCATCGACAAAAACGGGTTCGGGAAGATCTGCCTTGGAATCAGGACGAATGCGCTCGTTGCCATCAGGCCCGGGTTCCTTCATGAACCCCGGCAGGCGCTCAAGCAACTCAGGGCCTTCGGTTCTGGGCCACGGGGCGGAAGCGCTGATATAGAGATAGGCATCGTTGCTCCCGTCATCGTCTGCCTCCCTGCGATCTTCGCGAGGAATCAAGGCTTTGCCGTGTTCGTCGGTCGTAATTTTTACCCGGTAGTAAGCGGTGCCGCAATTCCGGCAAAAAACGAGGGGAAAGAGGGGTTTGTCCGGCTCGTCCGGCTTCGCCACTTTTTTCGACATTTCGAGATGCCGGGATTCCTCCGCTTCGATGGTGGCCCAAACGGTGTCTCCACGTGTGAAGAATTGATGCAGGCGAAAGGCGAAAATGGGGAATCTGCTGGAAGCGCTACGGCGCATCCGCTCATCCGCCCCTTGGAGCAGAAACTTCCGGAGGATATCCGCACAATGCTCCGGGGTGGTAGAGGTCAGTTCGGCGAGTTCTGCGGCAGCACTTTTCCGCCCCTGAAGGTCAGCCCCCGACAGACGCCGTGGAACTTGGCGGATCAAGCGCCCTGTTCCCGGTTCCGTCCGGACACCGAATGTCGATTCGATCCAAGAGGCGAGCGGATGATCGCGGAATGCATCATACTCACTGGGCGGAGGCGTTTCAGACTCGATTGTAGCGCGAACCTGCCCAACAACCGAGCTGTCGTGAAAATCCATTTCCGGGGTTGCCCGTTCCAGAGATTCACCGATGACCTGCGAGGAATCGAACGGGACTCCAAAAAGTGTTTCAGCGACTTCGGCGACAGCACGCTTTTGATCCTCCGTGGAACCATCACTCGCCATCGTAGCCGACGTACCAATGCAGATCATGTCCTTGGCCCCGAAGGCGAGGCGGCAGCGTCTGATCAAGAGAGAGACGTCGGCTCCCTGGCGTCCGCGATAAGTATGCAGTTCATCGAAAACCAAAAATTTGAGGTCTGTTGCCGCCCGCACCAGTTCCCGGTCCTCATGACGGGTGAGGAGCAGCTCCAACATCATGTAGTTGGTGAGGAGAATGTCCGGAGGATTGCTCCGAATCGCCTCGCGCACATCACCCTTTTCCTGCCCCGTGAATCGTGCAAACCGAACCGGTGATTTTCCCCCGCCATAGCCCTTCTCAAGAAACTTTTTCAGTTCCTCGTCCTGGCTGTTGGCCAGGGCGTTCATTGGGTAAACCACGATTGCCTGAATGCCGCGCCCGGATCCGTTGCGCAAAACGTGATCAACGATTGGAATGATATAGGCCAGGCTTTTCCCGGACCCTGTTCCGCTGGTCAGGACGTAGGATTTTCCTTCCTTGGCCTTCAAGATCGCATCTTTTTGGTGCGTGTGAAGCAGGAGAGGTTTCCCGGTGTGGTCGGCATCTGATTTATCGATACGGAAAATACGGGTGCATTCCGGGTGCAGAACTCCCGCTCCCGTCAGCTCATCAACCGTTCCACCAGGGAAGAAGGTGGGATTGAGCTGGAGCAGTGGCTCGGGCCAGAAGGCACCGGCGTTCAGGGCTGCGTCAACGTGACCGCAAACCCGGGAGTCCTTGATCTTGATGAAACTGCGAGTGTAACTTTTATAGTCCGCCACCAAGCGGTCCCGGAGATCAAAGACATTCATGGTCGCAGCCGCACAAGTGGAGCTTATAGAGGGGTTTTACTCTTCGGGCGAGTGAAAAGGGTAGATCACTGAGGCGGTTTGACCGCCCGGTGAAAATCGATTCATTTTGCAAACCCGAAACAAGCGTCCGATTCGCTGCGCCGCTTGTGCCAGCGGGCGGATTCCACGCAAAAGACAGGGATAGGCCCCTTTCCAGATTTCGCCGGAACGATGAGATCAACCCCGCGCGTGCGGTCCTGCCGTCCGCCTTTGACGATATCCCCGGCCTGGATAAAGAGATCATGATCGCCGGGATTCTCGATCAGGAGCTCGTTCACATCCCCGGTCTCATGGAGGAATCCGGTCTGGTTTTCCATTGCCTCCTCAACGACGGTGTAATGGGAATTTCCTGCCCCGGAGGAACGGAGACAAATAGGCGGTGTGGTTGCGACCGGCATCGGGCTGGGTGAGTGTTTTCATAACCCTACAAAGGAAAATGAAAAGATCGCCCGGATGGCGTAACTGACGTAAAGTCAGCCGAATGGATAAGCTTTCGGAGGTCATATCTGTTCACCCTGCGGGTGAGAGTCAAAAAGGGACTGATGG
>JBAYWC010000037.1:0-24596 GCA_041674265.1 Terrimicrobiaceae bacterium | reverse complement strand
GGCAGCGTTTTTTGAAATCCGTGACCGACCCCCGTTCGGCCACCGTGGCCGCCTCGGGATTTCTGGACGCCGATTTATAGGAGCCGGTTTTGTTTTCCAGGCGTCGCCGGAAAGAGGGCTGACATGCGAACCTTCTTGTCCGCGTCAAATATCATTGGGGATGTCACATTCGCGGCTTTTTCTTATGAGACAAAAACTCCGTCCGCATTGCAGAGGAGATCCCCGCGGCCCGTGGCTTCGCTGCAACCGCAGATGCCACCGAGAATGACAGGCTTGCCGGTCAACACCCCCCCGAGTGATCGAAAGCCTTCGCCAATCAAGTGCCCCCGTCGCGTTGCCCGGGCTTCCTCTCCACCCGGGGGATGGGATCGGATCAGGGGTCCAGAAGCGGAAGCGCGAGGCCGAAGGCTTCCGCGATTCGCCCGGAAAACAAACTGCGGGCTTCCTGTTCCTCCAGGTCCAGCCAGCGACGGATGTTCTTTACCCCCTCATCCGGCGTCAAGGCTGACCCCGCAAAGCCGGAGGTGCCTGGCGCGCGGACGACGCGGTCATCGCCGACTTCCAGCTCGTGATGGGCGAGGCGGTAGGTCCCTGGACGCGCTCCGGCTGCCGCCATGGCGTCCGTCGTGAACAGCGCCCGGCCCACCGGCTTCGCGCGGAAAAAGTTTTTCAGGACGGCGGGGGGCAAGTGAATCCCGTCGGGGATAAAAAAGGCCATCAACTCGTCACGCGCAAGAAGCCGCTGAATCACGTTGTTGTGACGGGGCATCTCGGACGGAACCCCGTTCCCAAGATGGGTGCAAAATTTTGCGCCGGCGCCGGTTGCCGCGTCAATATCGGCGTCGGAAGCATTCGTGTGCCCAAGGGAGACCTGTACGCCCGAACTCACAACACGGCGGATGACCTCCGTGCTGCCCGGGAGTTCCGGCGCGAGGGTCAGGAGTTTGATATGCCCGTTTGCGGCCTCTTGCAGCCGGTTGAAATCATCGATGCGCGGCGGCCCCATGTGCTGCGGGTCATGGGCGCCGCGGTAGCCGGGTTCGGGAGACAGCCAGGGGCCTTCGATGTGATACCCGCAGACGGCTTCACGGGCGACCGGGTCGGCGCCCCGGATGCGCTCGATGTTTTTGAGCTTTGCCTCGAGGGAATCGATCCGGTCGGTGATGAGGGTGAGAAAAAACCTCCGGGTCTCGTGCGCTGCCAAAGCGTCTGCGGCGCGCCTCAAATCGGCCGCCGGCAAGCCGGGCTGCTGAAAATCGACGCCCGCGAATCCGTTGACCTGAATGTCGATAAGGCTGGTCATCTCTTTTCGAGTTTCATCTGCTCACGCTACAGAAGGGATGCGGAGGCGCTGTCCAGAAAACACCAGGCCGCCTTGTGGCGCTGGAGAATCGATGCCGGGTGCAGAGGGGTCGGCTTCCCGGTCAGGCAGTCCTTCACGGCCTGCGCCTTGCGGTTGTCCGGCACCGTGCAGATCACCGCTTTCGACTTCATGATCTGGCGGATGGACATCGAGATCGCCTGTGCTGGCACCTGCTTGAGCGTCTTGAACCAGCCTTCGCCCATCTGCTGTTTGCGGCACGCCTCATCGAGGCTGACCACGAGATAGGGCGCGGTCGTTTTCAAGTCGGCCGGAGGATCGTTGAAGGCCAGGTGCCCGTTTTCCCCAATTCCCGCAAAGCAGACGTCGATCGGATGTTTGGCGATGATCGCTCCCACCCGGCGGCACTCCGCCTCCGCGTCGCCCTCCCCGTTGATATAATGGAATGCGGCCAGCGGCAACGGCAGCCGCGAGACAAAACGCTCCCAAAGATATTTTCGGAAGGAGGCCGGGTGCGTGATCGGGGTGCCCACATATTCGTCAAGATGGAACGCCGTGACCCGCGTCCAGTCGATGCGTGGCTCCTGGATGAGACGCTCGAGCATCTCGAATTGCGAGGCCCCGGTGGCCACGATGATGTTCGCCCTGCCCTTTTTTCGGAGGGCTTCGCGAATGAGCTTCGCGCCAAGCGTCGCCGCCGCGGCTCCGGACTCCTGCTTGGTTTTTGCGATGTGGATTTTGATTTGGGTTTTCATAGGATTATCAGCGTCGAAGACAAGGGGCGCCCGATGGGCGGACGGCCTGTCTTCCAGAAATGGCACAGGACGCCAGCAACTGGGGGAAGCCCCGTTTTCACGGCAATCAGGCTCTGCGTCAGGAAATGGTGCATGGTGGCACCCAAAAAATCAGAATCCGCCAGGATGTCAATCTCATACCTATGAGATTTGAAATTATTTCGGCTGTTTCGAGGCTATCTGATCCGGTTCCGCAGAACGCCCCCTTGGAGGACGCCCGGGATCTCAGCGCAAAAATCGCGGTCGGCTGGAGAATGCGGTCCATTTTTCAGCGCTCTTGCTTGAACCACTGAATTCGACTCCGGCGGAGCAATGCTTCCGCGGATTTTGGCATTCAGATCCACGGCCAACGCACGGCGGGACAGGGAGAATGTCCAGGCGGGGGGATCAGAGGATTTTCAATCGTGTCAGGTCCTGCGAATCCACGATGCCGATGGGTTCATTTTCCGCATTCACGACGACGAGATCGTCAATGCGGTGCTGTTCGAGAATTTGCAGCGCCTCCGCAGCAAGCTTGTCCCCGGGAATCGCGATCGGATTCCTGGTCATGAAATCCCCGACCTGCCGGGGGCCGATGTCCGGATTCTCCGGAAAATGGCGGGAAAAGTCCCCATGCGTAAAGATCCCGTCCAGTTTTCCCTCGCTGGAAACAATCACTGCCGCGCCCGCGCGCTTGGCTGTCATTCCCCGCACCGCATCGAGGACGGTGTCCCGGGCCGAGAGGATCACCAATTCCGAAATCGGGCGCATGATTTGGTGGACACGAAGCAGCAGGCTGCGGCCAAGGCTGCCACCCGGATGATAGCGCGCGAAGTCTTCTTTCTGAAATCCGCGGGCCTCGAGCAGGGTCATCGCGAGGGCATCTCCGAGCACGAGCATGGCCGTGGTGCTGGAGGTGGGAGCGAGATTGAGCGGGCAGGCTTCCTTCGACACTTTCACATCCAGCACCGCGGCCGAGGCCATCGCCAAGGTCGAGTTCGTGTCGCCGGTGATCGCCAAAATCGGCAGCCCCATGCGGACGAAGGCCGGGAGCACGGCGAGCAACTCCTCGGTTTCCCCGCTGTAGCTCAAGGCGAGGACCACATCGCCGTCCGCCACCACGCCGAGATCCCCGTGAAGCGCGTTCAGGGAATTCAGCACCACGGCCGGCGAGCCGGTGCTGGTCAGCGTCGCGGCGATTTTCTCCCCGATGTGCCCGGATTTTCCCACGCCGAGAATGACGACTTTTCCGCGGTTCTCGACCGCTGCCCTGATCAGGCCGACGGCTTTTGAAAAATCGTCTCCCAGCCTGGCGCAGACGGCGGCGGACTCCTGAAGTTCGATGCCGAAAACCCGGCGGGCGCGTTCGAGATAATCCATGGCACCACCATGCGACAACCAGGCGCTTCCTGCAAAGCGCAAACCGCCCCCGCCCTTTTTCCCGTCTACTGGAAATCTTCCGCCCGGGAACTGGTGTCCCGCAGGAGCAGGAATCCCATCGCCGTCGCCGCAAGGGCCGCCCCCCCCAGGACCACAAAGCCGGGTCGATAGGGAACAAGATCGAACATCCACCCGACAAGAACAGGCCCGGCGGAATTCGCGGCAATCATGCCGAAGCCGAGCAGGGTGAAATGCCCGGCGCGGTGCTCGGGTTTGGGAATCCCGCAGGTGAGCGCGTTCATGGCTCCAGAAAATCCGCTCCACGCCACGGCGGCCACGGCGGTGGCCGCAAAGACGGTGACCGTTCCGGGGAAAACCGCCAGGGGAAAAAACATGGCCGCGGACAAGGCCGGCCAGAAAAGCAGCGAGTTCCGGGCTCCCCAGCGATCGGTGATCCACCCGGCCGCAGGGCTGAGGAAGACGCGGGCGATGGATGTGGACATCCACAGGCCGGCGGCCATTTGCGGTTCGAACTTCAATTCCCGGAAGGCGAATACGCTCGCAAAAACCGGGAGTTGGCCGACAAGAGGAGAGATCAGACAGACGGCAAGGGTGAGCCTCAGGAATTGGGGGTCCCGCAAGAAGGCCGCCCACATCGCCTTTCCCCAGGGAACCGGAGAGCGCTCGACCGGAGTCGGGGGCTCTTTGGCAAAAAGAATGGCGGTGTCGGCGATCTGGCACATCAGCCAGGCGAGCACGAGCAGCGCGCCGAAGCCCTGGGGTTTGGGGAGCGCCACGAGCACCCACGCCGCAAACCCCGCCCCGGCCATGCCCAACAATCCCGCGACCCCCGAGGTGAAGCCGGCCAGCCGCCCGCGCAGGCGCATCGGAATACAGGCGGCAAAAAATTCCTGGTTCGGCAGTCCCCCGAACCCCGCCGCGATCTGTCCGGCGCACATCGTCCAGATGACGAAGGCAATCATGGCGGCCCCGCTGTCCGACACCCCGGCCCACACCGCCGCTCCCACGATCCCTATGGGAAGCAGGTACAGCGTGTCGGCCACGTAAAGATAGATTTTTTTGTGCCGGAACTTCCTCGTGATCCATGGCGACAGAAACATGCCGGGAATCGTGGCGACGAGGACCCCTTGCACGATCCCGATTTGGGCATTCGTCGCGCCGTAGTGGACCAGCAAGGGCTGAAGCACGACCATCACCTCGGCCCAGCCCATCGCAAAGACCGATCCCATCCACATCAGGCAGGCAAAATTCCGGCGCACGTCGCGCGGTTCCAATTTGTCTGCGGATTCCATGTCGCCGTGGTATGCCGGAAGTTTTCCGCATTGACAAGGAACGGTTGGAAGATTGCGCGGAAAGACGGCCCGGGCGGCAAAGGATCTCTCCCTGCATAATTGACACGGGCGGTCAAACGCGCTTTGATCCCCCGAATGACGAGATTTTCAGCCCTTCTTTGCCTGGCACTGGCGGTCGCCGGTTGCTCGACACCGGAGGCGCCCGCGAACAGGCTCGAAAAAGCCAACGTCCTGCCGCTGGCGTTGGATGATTCCTACCAGTTCCGAAAAATCCAGCAGACGACCTATGACAATACAATCGTCCAGCCGGCGACGATCAGCGAGGCCGCCAATTTTGAACGGGCGCGGACCTACTGGGGAGCGGTTGAAAGCTTTGAAAACTCCGATCGAAACGGCAACTACTACACCTTCTTCTGGCGGGCGAAAAATCCCTCCGACGTGACCGTCCGCTTCGAATACCGGCAGGCCGCGCTTTCCAATTATGTCATGGCCAAGGAACGGTATTATCCCGGGGCGCGCGGCTCCCGGAAATCCCCGTTTGAAGTCACCGGCGACGAATACCTGGAGAGCGGGCGCGTGACGGCCTGGCGGGTTCTTTTGATCGTTGGCGGGAAAATCGTGGCCATGCGCCAGTCCTACATGTGGAACTAGCCATCATTTGACACTGCCGCCTCCGCGGGGCAAGTTGTGTCCGGATCATTGTGAGTATTCCTTCTTCGGTTCTTGTTGGCAGCCTCGGTCGCACGGTGTGGCTCAAAGTCAATGGACGTGGGACATTCCAGAACAGCCCGGGCGTCAAGGAGTTTGTGAAACAGATGATCCAGAGAGGCCACCGGGAGTTCGTGGTCGATCTGGATGCCTGTGAATTGATGGATTCGACATTCATGGGCACTCTGGCGGGTGTCGCGCTCCGGCTCCGGGAAATCGGTCAAGGCGGGCTCCGGGCGGTCAATGTGAATGTTCGAAATTCCGCCCTCTTGGAAAATCTCGGTCTCGATCAGCTTTTCGCCGTGGAAACAGGCCCTGCCACGGATGCTCCCGCCGTGCTGCGACAGACGGCCGACCCGGTCGGAGAGGAAAAGGCCAGGGAAACGGTCCTCGAGGCCCACGAGGCCCTGATCGAGGCCGACGCCCACAATGCGGTGAAGTTCAAAGATGTCGTGGAATACCTGCGACAGGAACTGGAGCAGGAGAACGGATCAGACGATTGACACGGATCATCCTTGATCCCGCGTTCGCCGTTTCGGATATTCCCAGCCTCAGGCCTCATGTGGACCTATATTTACCTTGCGTTGTTCTTCGGGACATTCGTCGCCCTTTTGGTCGTGCTCAATGCGTTTACCAAGAAGGTCAGCGAATTGGAGCGCCAGCGCGCCGAGATCGAAGTCGAGGAAGACCGGGTCTTTGACTTCCTTCACGGGCTTGGCGAGGCATTTTCCGAGGGAGTCCGGAGTTCGGAACTCCACCGCCTGATCGTCGAGAGCGCCGTGCGGATCCTGGACGCGCATGGCGGCGCCCTCTACCTGGCGGACAAAAATGACGCCACGTTGTCGCCGGCCTTTATTTCCAAAGGGTCTCCTCCGCTGGTCGAGGTTCCCCGCCACATCATGGATCAGGCGGCCGTGACATCCGTGGCTTTGGAGAGCTACCTGCGGCTGCACCCTGTCCGGCGGGGGGAGGGAGTCATCGGCAAATGCTGGGAAAGCGGCCAAGCCTCCGTGATCGAGGCTTCGGATGACGATATCGTGGCGGGCGGAGCCACGTCCGCGTTGGTCGGGCCCCTTGTGTATCGCCGGAAGATTCTCGGCGTGCTCGGCTTGGCCAATGGCCCGATGAGCACGCCCTTTGACATTGCCGATCTGAAAGTTTTCAAGGCGATCACCGAACAGGGGGCGTTTGCGCTCTACAACGAGGTGGTTTATCTCGAAGCCGGAGAAAAAAAGCGGATGGACCACGATCTCGAGATCGCCCGGGAAATCCAGGGCATCCTCCTCCCCTCGTCTCCGCCCGTGGTTCCCGGGTATGAATTGAGCGGGGTGAACATTCCCGCCCGCCAGGTGAGCGGGGACTACTTCGACTACATCCGCATGGATCCCACACGCCTGGGGGTGGTCATCGCGGACGTCTCGGGAAAAGGTGTTCCCGCCTCCCTGATCATGGCCATGTGCCGGAGCGTGCTCCGGAGCGAGGCGGTCAACAAAACTTCGGCTTCCGAGGTTTTGCGGCGGGTCAACCAGCAGCTCTATCCGGACATCAAAGAGGATATGTTCATCAGCATGGCCTACCTGATCCTGGACGCCGACGGGCGACAAGTGACACTGGCCAGGGCCGGGCACGATGCCCCGCTTTTTTACCGCGCCGCCACCAAAGAGGTCGAAAAGCTCACCCCGAAGGGAATGGCCCTGGGGATTGACAGCGGAGATGTCTTCAATAGAGTGTGCGTCGACTTCAGCTTCACGCTGGAAACAGGGGATTGTATTCTGCTCTACACCGACGGCGCCACCGAAGCGCTGGACCAGGGGGGCCTCGAATACGGCCTTCCCCGCTTGGTCCAGGGCCTGCAGGCGAGCGCGCCGCATGGCGCGGCCAGCGTGGTCAGGTTCGTCGCCGACGATGTGAAAACCTTCGTCGGCATACATCCCCAACACGACGACATCACTCTCATTGCCATTGCCAAGACATGAACGAACCCGATCCCAAACCCTCCGAAAAAAATCCTGAACCGCAGGCGGAACCGGCTCCCGCCGTGGAGGAAACCCCGGATTTTCAAGCCGAGGCCGCCCGGTTCAAAGACCTCGCCCTGCGCGCCCAGGCCGACCTCGACAACTACCGCAAACGCGCGCTCCGCGAAAAAGAGGACTCGATCCGCTACGCCAATACCCGTCTCCTGGAAAAGTTGCTGCCCATTCTCGACAACTTCGAACTGGGCCTGGAAGCGGCGCGTTCCGCGCCCGACACCGCATCGATCATCGAGGGGATGGCCATGATCCAGAAGCAACTTCAGGACTTCCTCAAATCCCAGGGCGTCGAAGCCGTCCCCGCCGAAGGGGAGGTTTTTGATCCGGGCCACCACGAGGCGGTTGCCCAAGAACACAGCCCCGACGTGGCCGAAGGGCACGTCGTTCGCATGATCCGCAAGGGATACAAGCTCAAGGACCGCCTGCTCCGCGCCTCCAGTGTCACCGTTTCCAAGGGTGCCGCCGAATGAGCCGCAAGCGCGACTATTATGAAGTCCTCGAGGTGGAGCGTTCTTCCACGGAGGAGGAAATCAAGCGTTCCTACCGCAAGCTCGCGGTCAAATATCACCCGGACAAAAATCCCGGCGACCACGCCGCCGAGGAACGTTTCAAGGAACTTGGGGAGGCCTACGACATCCTCATGGATCCGCAAAAACGCGCGGCCTACGACCGCTACGGCCACGCGGCTTTCCAGCAGGGCGGCGCGGGCGGTGGCTTCCACGATCCCTTCGATCTTTTCCGGGAGGTCTTCGGAGCCGGCGGTGGCACGGGCGGCATCTTCGATCACTTTTTTGGCGGTGGGGACAGCGACAGCTCCGGACGGCAGGGGGGGTCGGATTTGCGCTACGACATGCAGATCACGCTCGAGGAGGCGGCATTCGGTGCCGAAAAGGAAATCGAGATCCGCAAGCTCGATCCCTGCGAATCCTGCGGAGGAACGGGGGCTCAAAAAGGCTCGAAAGCCGTGACCTGCCCGACCTGCCGGGGACGCGGACAGGTTGTGGCATCCAGAGGATTTTTCCAAGTCGCGCAGACATGCCCCCAATGCCACGGGACCGGTCAGACCATCGAGAAGCCCTGCAAGTCCTGTCATGGCGAAGGACGCGCCGAAAAGACCTCGCGTGCGAAAATCAAAGTCCCCGCGGGCATCGACAGCGAATCCCGTTTGCGGAGCTCGGGGGGCGGCGAGGCCGGCCTGCGGGGCGGTCCGCCGGGCGACCTCTACGTGGTCCTCCACATCAAGGAACACGAGATTTTCGTCCGCGACGGAATGGACCTCCGCTGCGAAGTCCCTCTTCCCTTCACGACGGCCGCTCTCGGAGGCGAAATCCGCGTGCCCACCCTCCGGGGCGCCGTGAGTTTAAAAATCCCCGCGGGCACCCAGAGCGGGGCGGTCTTCCGCGTTCGCGGACACGGGATGCCCGGCCTTCAAAGCTCGGCGCGCGGCGACATCCTGACCCACGTGCAGGTGGAGGTTCCCTCGCGCCTCAACCACGAGCAGCGCGAGGCATTGGCCAGGTTTTCCGAACTCTGCGGCGAGGACAACAGCCCGATCCACAAGGGATTTTACGAGCGCCTGAAAGACCTCTTCAGTTGACCGGCTTCGGCGTCGTCCCGATCCATGCCGCCAAGTGGACATCGCGGACGCTGACGCCGGCCAGTTCGGCGACGGCGCGGCAGGATTCGAACTCGGGCGCCGCCTGCACAAGATCCTCTCCCAGGAAGCCCAGCTTGATCCGGACCGGCCCGTAGGGAGTCTCGGCATCGCGGAACTCGCGGCGGAGTTTGTAGCGTTTGGCCGTGTGGATCCGCACCCCGAACGCGCTCGTCTCCGTGAGCAAAATCCTCGCGAGGTCATCGGTTTTGTCCGGATGGCACAGCGCGGTCAGGACGAATCCGGGACGGTTTTTTTTCATCTGCGCCGACGTGAAAAAGACATCGAGGGCACCGGCTTGAAAAAGCCGCTGCATGGCCGCCGCGGCCAGTTCCGGCGTGATGTCGTCCAAGTTGGTTTCGATCTGGGAAATCTCGTCGGTCTCCGAGGTTTCGGGTTCGCCGGTTTGCCCGAGGACGGCGCGGAGCACATTCGGCCTCGGAGGCGTCTCGCGAGTGCCCAGCCCGTAGCCCGTGCGCTCGATCCGCATTTCGCCCATCGGACCGAAGCGCCCGCAGAATTCCACCAGCAAAGCCGCTCCGGTCGGGGTGATGAATTCGGATTCCTCCGCCACCTGCCGCAGGGGAACCCCCGCGAGGATTTCGAGCGTCGCGGGGGCCGGGAGCGGGAAACTTCCATGCGCGCAGGAGAGCCAGCCGGACCCCTCGACCGGAATGGCCGCCTCCACGCGCAGCGGGCCGAGCGCGTGGAGTCCCGCGCAGGCCGCCACGATATCCGCAATCGAATCCGCCGCCCCCACTTCATGGAATTCCACCTCCCCGGCGGGAACCCCGTGAATCTTCCCCTCGGCAACCGCGATCCTGTGAAAGACCGACAAGGCGCGGGATTTCACCTCCGCAACCAGGGAGGAATTTTCGAGAAGCAGCCGGATGTCGCGGTAATTCCGCCCGTGAACGTGAGCCGGTTCGTGAGGATGGGCGTGCCCGTGGCTGTGGGCATGCGGGTGGCCGTGCGCATGCCCGGCTTTTTTTTCTGCGCTTTCCGCTCCCCGCTTTCCACTTTCCACTTCCAGATCGTGGACATGCACATCGAATTTCACCCCGGAGATATTCTGCCGGGTACCCCGGCGGAAGTGGGCATGGATTTCATCTCCCAGGTCGAGCGCCGCGATCGCTTTGTGAAAGACCTCCTCATCCACGCCAAGATCCCGGAGGGCTCCGACCGTCATGTCGCCGCTGATCCCGGAAAAGCAATCGAAGTAAAGAATTCGCATGGAAATCGCCTGGTTGGAGCACCCACGCTCCCACAGTTCACGCCGCCGCGCAATCGCGACCTCCAGGCACCCCAAAAATCAGAGCTTCGCCTCGGCCGAGTTCAGAAGCGCCACGAACATCTCCGGATCCTGGACGGAAAGAAGCTCGTCCAGAAGAGCCTTGTCATGGCAAAGGCGCGCAATGGCACCGACAACCCGCAGGTATTCGGAATGGAAAGCCGCGGGAATGCCGGCGACAAAAACCAGACGAATCCGCTCCGTGATATCCGGGGAGACAAGTCCTTCCGCGGACCGGCCCGCCGCCATCACAAGGGACTGGACGGCATTCGTTCGCCCATGAGCGATGGCAATTCCGCACTGGCCGCAGGAGATCGCGGGGGCATTCCGCCCGATGATCGCCTGCCGGAGGGAATCCCAATCCAGAACACGCGGATCCCCATAAAGCTGGGAAAGGACCTCGTCCACCCCCGTGGTCTGCTCCTTCGCAGCCAACGCGAGATTGATATGCGGGGAAGTCAAAATTTCAGAAATGGGAATCATAAGTTGCTTCCCGACCACTTCAATTTCTGCCGGAGGATTTCGCTGAACGAACGCTCCGGAAGCATGGCCAGGGGAAGATTGCGGAAGCTTTTCGTGATGGTGAGCGAATCGCCCATTCCCATCGCGCGGGATTCCTGCCCATCGACATTCACAAAGACGAAGTGTCCCTGCTCGGAGACTTCGACATGGATCTCCGAGGCGTCGCTCACAACCACCGAACGGTTCGTGAGCACATGCGGACAAATCGGCGTGATGACGAATCCGCCCGAATCCGGCATCAGGATCGGACCGCCCGCCGACAGGGAATAGGCGGTCGATCCTGTGGGGGTGGCAACGACCAGGCCGTCCGCGTTGTATTCGGTCAGGGGGACTTTCCCAAGCCGCACACGAATTTTCACCAACTCGGAGCGCTCTCCGCGGCTGATGACCGCGTCATTCAGCCCGTGAAGAATACGGGGCCGGGCACCGCAGAGGGAGAGCCGGGCCTCGAGGAGGGGGCGGTTGCTCAAAATATAATCGCGGTCCCTGATGCTGGCCACCGCGCGGGAAATCTCCCCGGGCCCGAGGCATGTCAGGAAGCCGAGCGAGCCGATATTGATTCCAAATATGGGCGGAAGGACATCGCGCAATTTATGCACGACGCGGAGAATGGTTCCGTCGCCACCCATGACAACCAGAAGCTCGCAACGCTCCGCCAGGTCGTGCAGGTCGAGATCCGACACCAGGCCGGCCAGCGGGGCCGTGTTTTTCTCCGCGAGGAACGGCATGTCGTGCCTCGTCAACTCCGAGACCATCGCCTTGACAACCGTGGCGGCGGCCGGTTTCTCCAGGTGGGCAAGGAGGCCGATCATGGTTTCAAATGGGCAAGGTATTCCACATTTCCGTCGCGGCCTGTAATCGGGGAGGTGATGGAGCCCACCCAACGGTGTCCGGAGTTTTCGATGAATGAATGAATTTTTTCCACGGCCCGGAGCCGGGCCCCCTCATCGCGGACGATTCCCCCTCGGCCCACCTCTGCCCTGCTGAGTTCAAACTGCGGTTTGATGAGAACAACCATGTCGGATTCCGGTGGCAGTAACGCAAAGATGGCCGGAAAAATCAATGTCAAGGAAATGAAGCTGACGTCGGCGACAACCAGCGTGGGTGGCGGGTCGAAATCGCCCGGCTGAAGATACCGCGCATTCACCCCCTCCCGCACATCGACCCTGGGGTCCTGCCGCAGCCGCCAGGCCAGCTGGCCATGCCCGACATCCAGCGCAAATACCCGCGCCGCGCCGCGCTGCAGCAGGCAGTCGGTGAATCCGCCGGTCGAGGCGCCGAGATCCGCGCAGACCCGGCCGACGGGATCGATCCGGAAGGCATCGAGCGCCGCTTCGATTTTATACCCGCCCCGCCCCACGAATTTTTCCTTCACGGCAACCTCCAGCCTGGCATGCAGGGGGATCATGGTGCCCGGCTTCGTGGCAGGCTGGCCACCGACGAAAACCTGGGCGGCCATGACGGCCCGACGCGCCTTCTCGCGCGAATCAAAATGACCGCGCTCAACCAGGGCCACATCCAAGCGGGACTTGCCAGAACTCATGCCGTCCTGTCAGTCTGCTCGACTTCAAACGATTCGTAACGATTTTTTATGGCAGAAGATGATTTGAAAAAGCGCATCAAGCAAATGCTCGTTTCCAGCCTCATGCTGAAGCTGGCCCCGGACGCGATCGGTGACACGACGTTGCTCTTCAGCTCCGAGGGACTCGCCCTCGACTCCATCGATGCGCTCGAACTGGCGGTGGCCATCGAAAAAAACTTCGGGGTGGCCACGCCGAGCGCCGAGGTGGCCCGGAATGCTTTTGTCAGCGTCAACACGATCGCGGACTACATCCACACGAACAATCCATCCGCCTGAGCCGCCGGCCCTGGCGCGGATTTTGCTTTATGGAAACCCACACGTCATGAACACCGAGGATCCCCACAAGCTGCCGATCGATCACTTTATTCTCAACCAGCTCAAATTCACCCTGGCAAGGGACGCCGAGTCCGCGACCCGACGGGACTGGTGGATCGCCACCTCGAAGGCGGTGCAGAGCATCATCATCGAAAGGATGATTGCCACGCAGGCCGTGCATCACCACAGCAATGTCAAACGCGTCTATTATCTCTCGCTCGAATTCCTCATGGGACGCCTGTTTGTCAACAGCATGTACAGCGCGGGGATTGTCCGGGAAGTCCAGGCCGCGCTCGACAAGCTCGGTCTCGATATGGATGAACTCCGGAGAGAGGAATATGACATGGGACTCGGGAATGGCGGCCTCGGCCGCCTCGCGGCCTGCTTCCTGGATTCCCTGGCCACGCTCGACCTGCCTGCGGTCGGTTATGGGATCCATTACCAATACGGGCTTTTCAAGCAGGAATTCCGCAACGGCTACCAGGTGGAACTTCCCGACGCCTGGATGCAATACGGCACGCCATGGGAGATCGTCCGCCCGGAATACACGACCGAGATCCCGCTCTACGGCCATGTGGAAAATATTTTCGACGATGTGGGAAACTACGTTTCGAAGTGGACGGGATGGAAAAAGCTTCTGGGCGTCCCGTATGACATTCCGATTCCGGGGTTCGGCACGCAGACCGTCAATTTCCTGCGGCTTTGGGAATCCCGCGCCTCCGAGGAGTTCAACCTCGATGCCTTCAACAGGGGTGGTTACGAGCAGGCGGTCCAGGAGAAAAACGCGAGCGAGACGGTGTCAAAGGTTCTCTATCCGAATGACAAGACGGAAAGCGGAAAGGAACTCCGCCTCGTCCAGCAGTATTTCTTTGTCGCCTGTTCCCTGAGGGACATCATCCGGAGGTTTCAGAAGAACAACCCGGATTGGGAGGCATTCCCCGACAAGGTGGCCATCCAGCTCAACGACACGCATCCGGCCATCGCCATCGTGGAGCTGATGCGCCTGCTCCACGATGAGAACAAGATGCCGTGGGAGCAGGCCTGGGGGATCGTCACCCGCACCTTTTCCTACACGAATCACACCCTCCTTCCGGAGGCGCTCGAAAAGTGGGGCGTCGGCCTCTTCCAGAAAGTCCTCCCCCGGCACCTCCAAATCATTTTTGAAATCAACAAGCGCTTTCTCGAGACCGTCGAAGCCAAGTGGCCGGGAGATGTCCAGAAAAAGCGGGCGCTCTCGCTGATCGAGGAGGGCGGAAGCCAGATGGTGAGGATGGCCAACCTGTCGGTGGTCGGAAGCCACTCGGTCAACGGTGTGGCCGCCCTTCACACCCGGCTTCTCAAGAGCGAGCTGTTTCCGGAATTTGACGCGCTTTATCCCGGCAAATTCAACAACAAGACCAATGGCATCACGCCGCGCCGGTGGCTGCTCGCGTGCAACCCGCTGCTTGGCGAACTGATCACCTCGAAGATCGGACGCGGCTGGGAGCGCGATCTGGACAAGCTTCGCGGGTTGGAGGCCTTTGCGGACGACCCGCAATTTCAGGGCGATTTCATGGCCGTGAAGCATGCCAACAAGGTCGCCCTCTCGGCGGTGATCCTGAAGGAATGCGGCGTGGAGGTCGATCCGTCGGCGCTCTTCGACGTGCAGATCAAGCGGCTGCACGAATACAAGCGGCAACACCTCAACCTCCTGCACATTCTCGCCCTTTACAGGCGGATCCTCCAGCATCCGGACACCGGGGTCACGCCTCGGGTTTTCCTCTTTGCGGCAAAGGCCGCCCCCGGATACGATTTGGCAAAGCTGATCATCAAGGCGATCAATGCCGTCGGCGCCAAAATCAATTCCGATCCGCGGATCGATGGGAAGCTGAAGGTGGTCTTCCTCCCGAATTACCGGGTTTCCCTGGCACAGCGGATCGTTCCGGCAGCGGACCTCTCGGAGCAGATCTCCACGGCCGGCAAAGAGGCCTCGGGCACGGGAAACATGAAACTCGCTCTCAATGGCGCCCTGACCATCGGAACCCTTGACGGCGCGAATGTGGAGATCCGCGAAGAGGTCGGAGAGGAAAATATCTTTATCTTCGGAAAGACGGTCGAAGAAGTGAAAAGCCTCTTTGCCGGGGGCTACAAGCCCGGGGATTTTTACAACGCGAGCGAGGAATTGAGGGCCGTGGTCGACTGGGTGGGTTCCAATTACTTCACCGCGGACGAACCGCCGGGGGTGCTCCAGCCCTTGCGGGACAATCTCCTCTACCACGATCCGTTCCTCTGTCTGGCGGACTTCGAGTCCTACAGCCAGTCCCAGGAAAAAGTCTCCATCGCCTTCCGGGACAAGGCGCGCTGGGCAAAAATGGCGATCCTCAACACCGCGCGCGTCGGAAAGTTTTCCAGCGACCGGACGGTTTCCGAATATGCCCGCGACATCTGGCAACTGGATCCGGTTGCCATCCCGTGAAGCATCCCGGCAATCGCTCCGGCCTTTGGCCCGCCTGCCGCCGCATCAAAGCCGCTGCAACGCCGGGAGCGAATATTTTTTGACGAGATCGTCCCGGTTTGCCTCGATTCCCGCCGCGTCCAGGAAAATGACGCCGGGATCTTCCTCCAGTTCGATTTTCTGAAATCCGTTGACCGGATGTTTGGCGGCCTCGGCGAGATCGTCGAGGCTGCGAATCCACTGTCCGTTGACTTTTGAGACAACGAGATTGTCGAGGTCCTCATAGCCGATCGTGTCCGGGCTCGGGAGGATCTGGGAAATGAAAACGATCTTTCCGCGATCCGGGGGCAGCTCGTTCTGGAAGGCATCGTAATAAACCAGCCGTTGGGGCGCGTCCTTCGCCCAGCGCCCCCCCCACTCCTGAAGATAAGGGCGCGAAAGCTCCATGAAGACCACGCCGCCGAGCACGACGTACCTCGGGGCACGGTCCGCAACGTAGGACTCGCTCAGGATCTTCGAACGGTCGCGGGGTGCCATCTTCACGGGAATCTCCAGGATTTTCCCCTCCCGGAAAACACGAAAGGCGAGCGTGTCCCCCGGATGCGAAAGCGTGTTGGTGACATGGCTGAACGCGATCTTCCCGAATTCCGTGTCGTCATAATTGCCGTCCTGATCGATGGCCTTTCCGTCAACGGCAAGGAGGACGTCCCCCTTGCGCAATCCCGCCTTGTCCGCCGGGCCGCCGGCCAGCACCTCGGTGAGGTAAACACCGCCCGGCACATCGAGCCCGATATACCGGCGAAGCTGGGGATCGCGGGTCGCTGAAAACGCGATGCCCGCCCGCGCGAACCCGCCGTAATTTTTCTTTCCCGCCTCGCTGAGAAAATGTGCGATGACGGGCGAGGAAATGAGGTCCGCAGTCTGGCTGCGGGCGTCGTATCGCATGAGGAGCCCGAGCAATTTGCCATCGCGGACCGCCGGCAGGGTGAAACTGCCGTCGCGCTGCTGCATCGGGGCGCTGAGGCGGAAGAGGAGCAGCCCCATGTTGTCCAGCGGATACGGGCCGACAGCGATCGATGTCACCGTGCCCAGAGTCTGCGCAATCTCGCCGTTCGGCTCCAACTGGAGGACGGTGGCGCGGTCGCCGACGCGCACGCCACGGTCAAGCGCCATCGGCTTCATGCCCTCGATGAATGCCGGATCCGTGGGGCGAAGAACCGCAAGATTGCATTCGTAATCCACCCGCTCGACGGTCGCGGAGGATTTCTCCGCGGTGCCCGCTTTTTCCAGCTCGATGAAGGTGTTGTTCGCGATCAGCTCCGCAGTCACCAAAAGCCGCCCGCCTTCGATCAAAGTTCCCAGGCCCCGCCGGGAAAACGGCGCCTTTTTTGTCCATGGACGGAAAAAGTCGTGGGCCTGGTTCGTGGAGTTGACGCGGAGGATCGAGGAATCGCGTGTCTCGACGGCTTTGTCGGACGGAAGCTTGGACTGCGGGTTCACCCCGCCCATCGCCGGAAGGCCCAACGCCGCAAAGAAAAAAAGCGCGCCTGTGATGGCCGGATGAAAAGCATGTCGCGTGGTCATAGGTTTTGCTCCCGGGTTACGGCGTATCGCGACAGAATCCGCTTCCGCGCCTCCTCCACCGCCTTGCGCTCGAGAACGATCGGGCGCCCGGCGCCGGCCATCTTGATGACGTAATAATCGGCGGGCTTGGCGAACGCTTCCGCGACATCGGCGAGGCGTCTGATCTTCGCGCCGTTGATCTCGTCCACGATCGCATAGCGGAAATCATTGGCGTAAACATTCACCGGATCGGCCAGTATCCCGCTCAGGACAACGATCTCCGGGTGGTCCTTGTAGATTTTGTCCTCGATGAAAAAGTCGAATGTGTATCGGAGGCGGAGATCGTCCGGTTGATAGGCATTCATGAAGTTCTCGTCCACGGGCTGGAAGATCAGCCCCCCGAAAATCACAAAACGGGGATCCTCGTCGTAGACATTGCTGTGAAGATTGAACGGCCAGGGATCGCTGAGCGGGATTTTGAGCCGCAGGGGCTTGCCCTCCCTCACCACGTCGAGCGTGACTTGATCGCCCTTGAATTTGCGTTCCACCACCTCGGCCAGCGGGACCGAGTCGCCGTCCATCGGAATCGTCGCGTCGCTGGAGATCGGCAACCCGTCGATGGCCGTCAGGACATCTCCGGGTTGGACGATCCCGTCCGAGGAACCGCCGCCATATACGCTTCCCACCAACACACCGAGATCGTCTTCTTTCAACCCAAGCGCCTTGCGGGCAGCCGGATTGAACAGGGTGTGATAGCTCGAGGCAAGGTCCACATAGCGGTCGTAACGTCCGTCTTCGACATCCTTGAGAAAGCGCCTGATGACGGGCGAGGGGATCATGTACCCGACATTCTGGGCGACATCCCCGCTGTAGCCCTGAAACGCCACCCCGACCACTTTCCCGCCCTGCATGACAGGACCGCCGCTGTTGCCGGGGTTGATCGCCGCGTCGATCTGGATCGTGAGGTGGGAATCCATCCCCGAATGCGAGTAGGTTTGGAAGTCGATGCGCGAGACAATCCCCTGCGTCACCGAGAGGCGGGAGCCGCCGATCGGGTAGCCGTAGACCGACACGACGGACTCGATCGCGGGGATGCCCCCGAAATCCAACGCGAACGTATCCCGGAAAAACCCGGGATCATCCACGGCCAGCAGCGCGAGGTCGCAATCATGGGCGATGAAAAGCACGCGCGCCGGGCGGGGTTTCGGGTCGTCCTTCTTGGAAACGGTCAGGAACCTCGCATTGCTGACGACATGGGCGTTCGTCATGATCCGGTTTCCGCCGATGATGAATCCGGCGCCGACTCCACCCGAGACTTCCCCCGGATTCCAGGGTGCCCTGTAATCCGGCTCCTGGGAGGTGGCCTCGATGCGGACGAGGCTCTTGGCAACCGGCGGGGCGGCCTGGGCAATTCCCGCGACAACCGCCACAATCGTCAAAAAACGAAACATCCGCGGCAACGCAGGCACGAGCATCGTTTTGACAACCCCCATTTTCAGGCGGCCAGAACAGGGTTTCCGGCAGGGGAAATCTCGCGCAGCCTGGCCACCACGGACGGGATCAGTTCGCAGGCTCTCGCCAGATCCCCGGGCGAGTTGTATCGGCCGAATGAGAATCGCAGGCTGGCGCGGGCCCGCTCATTGGAGAATCCCATGGCCTTCAAAACATGGGAGGGATGGATGGACCCGCTCGTGCAGGCCGATCCCGCCGAGCAGCACAAACCCTCCTCATCCAAGAGGATCAGCGCCCCCTCGCTTTCGACTCCCTCGAAGGAAAGATTGCTGGTGTTCGGAAGCCGGTGAGTCCGGTCTCCGTTGACGCTGCAACCCGGAACCGCGGAAAGCATGCGTTCCTCGAAGGCATTCCGCCAATCCAGCACCTGCCGGCTGCCGATGTGCTCCAGCGCCAGCTCCGCGGCCTTCCCGAATCCGGCAATGGATGCGAGGTTCTGGGTCCCGCCCCGACGGGCGTTTTCCTGGCTGCCCCGAAGGAGGGGCGTGAATTTGACCCGGCGGTTCACATACAAGGCACCGACACCTTTCGCCGCATGGATTTTGTGGCCGGATGCCGACAGGAAATGGATCCCCGCATCCGCAACCGACAGGGGCAGTTTTCCGAATGCCTGCACCGCATCGACATGAAGAAAGGCTTTTTTCTTGCGGACGATGCCCGCGATTTCATGGACCGGAAAAAGCACCCCGGTCTCATTGTTCGCCCAGAGCAATGTCACGAGGGCGGTGTCGGGCCGGATCGTTGCGGCAAGCCGTTCCAGGTCCAGCATCCCGGCAGAATCCACCGGCAGCCAGGTGATCTCGTATCCGCGCCGGGCCAGGGATTCACACAGCTTGAGCGTCGCCGAATGCTCGACCGCCGTCGTGACGATATGCCTCTTGTCCGGATCGACCGCCAAGGCGGACTGGATCGCCGTGTTGATCGATTCCGTCCCGCAACTGGTGAAAATGATCTCGTCCGGCCGACAGCCTGCCAGGGCGGCCACATGGGCGCGCGCTTCCTCCAACGCCTTGGCCGCCTCCCGCCCCAACGCATAGGCGCTGGAAGGATTGCCGTAACCATCCCGCAGCAACGGCACCATGACGTCCAAAACTTCAGGCGCGATTTCTGTCGTGGCGTTGTTGTCGAGGTAGGTGACCGATCTCATGGAAACCCAAACCCTACCCTTCGCCTGCAGGTTTGCAATCCTTGAACATCCCTTGAACATCCCGACAGGATGTCCGGGCTAATTTCCGGACCCGGATTTGGGAGGCATGAGGGCACTGAAACCCACCTGGCTGATTCCGGCCTCCCGGCAATAATCCAAAACTTTCAACACCCGCTCATAGGGAACATGCCGGTCCGCCCGGACAACGGCAACCTGCCCGGGCTGAAGCTTGACGAGCTGGCCGAGCATCTGGATGAGTTCATTGTCGGAAATATCCTTTTGGTTCACCGCCATGCCCCCGTCGGCCCGGACATTGACGATCACAGGAGTCGGGGCAGGATTTCTCGGGGCGGAGGAACTGGACGTGGGAAGCTGGATTCCCACATCGGACTCGATCCTCGCGGTGGACCAGGCAACGAGTATGAAGATGACCAGGACCATGAGGATGTCCACGAAGGAAGTTACGTTGAAATATAACGGGCCCGCCCCCACCTGTCCGGTCTGGAATTTCATGGATTGGAAAAAATGTGGGCAGTGAGGGGATCGAACCCCCGACCAATAGTGTGTAAAACTACCGCTCTACCGCTGAGCTAACTGCCCTAATATGTTGTTGATAATTCATTTACGACTATTTTGTGAGCCTTAAATATTTCACTTGTAACCCGTTTTTGTAACCCGTTTCCTGCGGACAGAGAGAAGCCGCAGGAAACGAAAGGAAAAGATGAGTTCACAAGCTGCATTTGAAAAAGTCGGAGAGTGCCTTTATCGCAATCCCACCTCCGGGACATACTACGCAATTACGAAGGTCCGGGGCAAGCAGATCAAGAAAAGCCTGAAAACCGACAACCTGCCAGAAGCAAGGCGGAAACTCAAAGATCACCGGACCAACGTCACCCGCATTGACCACAAGGCCGCGCGGAATACCCTCGCCCATTACGCCGAAGTCATGCTGGGGGCAGCCAAGGGCAAAGCGGACACGTTTTCCAAGAACAAGGCGAGAATCGTTGACCTCATCAAAACGAAATGGCCGGGCGGTTCCAACATCCCCATTTCCGACGTGAAGGCATCCGGCGTTCGCCTTTTTATGCAGAAGGCCGGGGCCGGCAGGGGCTGGAGTTATTACAACTTTATCCTCGGAATCGTGAAAACCTGTTTCACCATGGCGCTTGATGACCGCGCGATTCTGGAGATCCCCGGCGAGCGGGACAGGAAGCGAGGGGAAAAAGACGACACCTGTTGGGCGCGTAGGAAGATCAACAAGCCCGTTCGCCTCACCCCGTCGATGGATCAATTCCGGGCGATTGTGGCCAGCATCCGCTCGCAACAGTTCGCGGGCACGAGGGAGGAAACCGCGGACTTCGTAGAGGCCCAAGGCTGCCTCGGCTTGGGGCAGGCCGAACTGGCCAATCTCAGGTGGCAGTCGGTGGACCTCAAAAGCAAAACGATTGCCATTCTCCGCATCAAACCGAACGAGCCTTTTGAGATCCCCATTTACCCGCAGGCAAGGGCATTGATCGAGCGGCGGAAGGAGATCACCGGAGGAGCCCCCGCGGATCGCGTTTTTTCAATCCTCGACGCCAAGGTTGCGGTGTCCGCTGCATGTCGTCGCCTGAAATTCCCTCAATTCTCGCAGCGAAGTTTTCGCCGGATGTTCGTCACGACCGCGCTTGAAAATGGCGTGAACGTCAAGACCATTGCCGAACTCCAGGGGCATCAGGACGGGGGCAAGTTGATTCTGGATACCTACTCCCACGTTATTGGACGGGCGGGAAAACAGAATGCAGCGGCCATTATTGGCAAGGCGTTTGGAACCGCGAAGGGGGCAGTATGAGGGGGGAACCAAAAGGCATCCGGCGGAAGATCGCCAAGGAGAAGAAAACCATCCGCGAAAAGATGGCCGTTTCAACGCATGGCGACATTGGCGAATACCCAAACATCGTAAATCTTTGCGACAGCATCCACCTCGCCGCGTGGATTCAAGGCCATCTGGACGAAAAGAAACCGCTTCCAGGTTATATACCTAAATGCAACGGTGTTGAAACTCGATGCTAATATACAAGGCGAGGATGCACCACGCAGTGAGGACGCCGTTGTTGAGGCTCGAATCTTAGGGGTTGAAAATGATCGGTTTTGCCGAAACGCAAGAAAGATGGCCGTTGGAGCAAAAAAGAATCGACACCTGGTGGGTGAGGTGGCCGTTTCCACAGCCAGCATGATTGCTTAACCGGGATCAACCCGCACGAATCAAGAAAAACAATCACTTTCGGCGGAATATGGCATCGCACACCAGTTGTCTTTTCCAGCAGCTTCATTGCGATGCCAATATCACCGACGCGGCAAAAAGTGGCGAGTTGTTTCGACGAGGCCCAATTTGCGCCAAGTCGGCAGCGAACCTCCGCCGTTTGAATCGGAGCAAGATTCTTTTGTCCGCCCGCCCCGAAATTCATTCATGCGCGGGCACTGCTTCTCTGCGATGCCGGGCAGCTTGTCCCGCTATCGGCCGAGAAGCAGCCATTCAAAGAGCACACGCGACCCGCGTGTGGAGGCCGGCGCCCCGTCGGCCGGTTCGATCTTCGAACGGGACATCCTATGTCTTGACCCTGCCAACCTCTGCGTGTCAGGATTTTGAGTTCAGTCAAATATTATAAACGTGGACCTCAAAGAAATTCGCACGCTGGTCGATCTCATGAAGAAAAACGGCATCGCCGTTTTTAAAATGGAGAAAGAAGGATTCAAAATTACCATGAAAACCGGGGGAGCCGGCGGTCCGGTCCACTTTGTTACGTCGGCACCCGCGCCTGTCGACCCTCCCCTGCCTCCCTCCCCCGCAGCGGAGGCCCCCGCCGCGGTGCCCGCAGTCGCCGAGGGCGTCGAAATCAAGTCCCCGATGGTCGGCACATTCTACGCCTCTCCCTCTCCCGAGACTCCTCCCTTCGTCACACCGGGACAGGAGGTCACCCCGGATACCGTCGTCTGCATCATCGAGGCCATGAAGGTGATGAATGAGATCAAGGCGGAGGTTTCCGGAACCATCGTCGAGGTCTCCGCGGAAAACGGGAAGCCCGTGGAATTCGGCCAGACCCTGTTCCGGTTGAAATAGTCACATGTTCAAAAAAATCCTGATCGCCAACCGGGGCGAGATCGCGCTGCGCATCATCCGGGCGTGCAAGGAACTCGGCATCCAATCGGTGGCCGTCTATTCGGAGCCGGACATCGACAGCCTCCATGTCCAACTTGCGGACGAGGCGATCTGCATCGGGCCCGCCGCCGCTTCGGACAGCTATCTGAAGATCGACCGGATCATCAGCGCCGCGGAAATCGCGGATGTCGACGGCATCCATCCCGGCTATGGATTCCTGGCCGAGAACGCCCACTTCGCGGAGGTGTGCGAGAGCTGCAACATCAAGTTCATCGGTCCCTCGGCCCGCGCCATCCGCCTGATGGGCGACAAGAACTCGGCGCGCGAGTGCGCGCGCAATGCCGGGGTCCCGGTCTCGCCGGGCAGCGACGGAACGGTGGACTCGGAGGCCGAAGCCGTCAAAATTGCGCGCAAGATCGGCTACCCTGTCATGATCAAGGCCGTCGCCGGCGGAGGCGGGCGGGGAATGCGGATCGCGAGCAATGAAGGGAGCCTCGTGCAGGGCTACCACGCCGCGCGGATGGAAGCGGAGAAGGCATTTGGCAACGGCGCGGTCTATATCGAAAAATTCATCGTCAACCCGCACCACATCGAATTCCAGATCTTCGGCGACGAACATGGGAGGATCGTCCATCTGGGCGAGCGCGACTGCTCGCTCCAGCGCCGGAACCAGAAAATCGTCGAGGAGTGCCCCTCGCCGCTCATGACGCCCGACCTCCGGAAAAAAATGGGCGAAGCTTCGATCAAACTCTGCGAAAAAGTCGGCTACTCGAATGCCGGAACGATCGAGTATCTCGTGGACGACACCGGGAATTTCTACTTCATGGAAATGAACACCCGCATCCAGGTCGAACATCCGATCACCGAGGAAGTGTATGGTTGCGATCTCGTCAAGCAACAGCTTCAGGTCGCCGCCGGAGAACACCTGAGCGATTACGTCGTCAACGCGCAGCCCCGCCATCACGCCATCGAATGCCGGATCAATGCCGAAGATCCCGAAAAAGGATTCCAGTCCTGCCCGGGCAACATCGCCCTTTATTACGCCCCCGGCGGACGGGGCATCCGGATCGATTCCCACGCCTACGCCGGGTATCCGATTCCGCCACACTACGATTCGATGATCGCCAAAGTCATCGCGATCGCCTCGAGCCGCGAGGCCTGCATCCGCCGGATGTCCCGGGCGCTCGGCGAATACATGATCACGGGAATCAACACGACCATCCCGTTCCAGCAGGCGATCATGCGCAATTCGGATTTCCGCAAGGGAAAATACCACACCGGATTCGTCGAACAGATGCTCCGCGACGGCGTCCCGGTCGTCCGCAGGCCGGAAGAGCTTTCCTTTTTTTAATTCGTCTGGATAAAGTATGGTGTGTGGCACCATACAGAGGTGGCGCGCTGAAACGGAGCCAGCGAGATCGTTAGTTTTCGGAGGGTCTCTGGGGTATAACCAAAACCAACAGAGACATGAAACAGAAAAGAAGAAACCACAGCGCGGAATTCAAAGCGCGGATCGCGCTTGAAGCGCTCAAGGGATTGAAAGCCGTGCAGCAGATCGCGGCGGAAAACAATCTGCACCCGGTGCAGGTGACGCAATGGAAGGGGCAGGTTCTGGAATCTGCTGCCGGAGTGTTCGAGCGGGGCCGGGATCGTGCGGCACAAGCGCAGGACGAGGAGAAGGATGTTACGCGTCGCAATAAAAGCGGGGAATCGGGGGAGTCCGATTTCGAGATCATCGCGGGCAGGTGGCGTTTGGGGTCGAGCCCGCGCAGCCACGACTTGAGCAGGGTGGACTTGCCGGTGCCGGGCGAGCCGGTGAGCGCCATGACCCCGCGCAGGGCGGCGGTGGTGTCGAGAAGGGGCAGGAGCTCCTGGTGGCTTCTTGCCGGGAACGTGTCTTTTTCATCGGGGG
>JBAYWC010000036.1:0-24651 GCA_041674265.1 Terrimicrobiaceae bacterium | reverse complement strand
CATCCCGAGCCAGAGCCGTTTCATCTGTTTTCTCTATGGATGGGTAATCTGCGTAAGCTTGGCAGGAGTTCGAGCGGGGCTCGGGTGGCGGGCGTGCCGGGTGCGTGGAGGAGGCGCAATCGTCGCCCGCCGGAGGGAAAGCAGGCCGCTTGGAATGAAAGCGATGGGAGTTTCAGGTCATGACAACGAAGGCGGTGAGGGAAGCAAATTTATCGCAGGACATGCTTGAGTGCCTGGCTACGGGTCATGGATCGCCTCCAGGAAGGCAGGGGAGGAGGCTGGATTTTCTTTTGAAAGAGAAGCAGGTTGTAGAGGCCGTTGGCCAGGTTGCGCAGGCTCACCGTATTGCGAGCCGCTTTGGGGGTCATACCCAAGCGCCAGCCCGAAAAGCCTCTGCCTCACCAACTCCTCCACCCCGTGCTCCACCTGCTCTTGCTGCCGGTGATCACGAAAACACCCCGCCAACATCCGGCTGATCCCAAGGCCCCCATCAACGGACCGCAAAAGCAAAACTCCCCCGTCGCTGCTCAAGCGACTCTCACAGATGCGCCCGCGCGCGCGAATCCGCCAGTGCCTGCATTCAACTGGACTTTTTCATCCGCCCTGAACAGAATGGATTTTTCCTTCAAGCATGGCGGATCAGCTTATTTCCTCTCTTTCATGAAGTCTTCCCTTCGTCCTTCGGCGCTTCCCGGCGTTCTGGAAAAACTCCATCCTCCTGCCAGAGCCCGGGATATCGTCATCCCCGAACCCGAAGACGGGTCCACACCGGAAAACGCGTATTTGACGGCCGTCCGGAAAGCCAATCGTGACGATTGTCTCGTCCTCCCCCCCGGAAACTATCCTGCGCCAAGAATTTCAAGATCCCTGGCCATCCGGGCCGCGCGTCCCGGAACTGTCCGGTTCCATGGCCCCGCCAATGCCCCCGCCATCCTGGTGGATGGGGACTTCTCGCTTTGGCTCACAGGGATTCAAATCGATCCCGGAAGCGGGGACAGCCTGGCTGTGGAGCAAACACGGGGATGCGTCATCCTTTCGAACTGCCGCGTCCACGGCGGCATTCAATCCTCGGGTCCCGACACCTCCATTTATGTGGAAAACTCCCGCTTGGAACGCGCCGAAGTCGGGCTCCTTCTCACCCACGGCGCCAGCGGAGAGCTGGTGGGAACCGCCGTTTCCGGCTGCAAAGTGGGAATCTCCGCCCAGTCGACCGCCGGATTGAGCCTCCTCCATTCGCGCATCGAAAGCGCTTTCCGGGACGAGGACGGGAATCCGGGCGCGGGGCTGCATGCGGAGCAGACCCCGGTTTACTGCGCGGGGACGCTCTTCATTGAAAACCAACTCGGCGCGCATTTCGTCGACTGCAGGGAAGTGGAAATGATATTTTGCGAGTTCGAGCGGCAGACCCTGGGTGGTTTGATGATGCAGGGCGGCGGTTCGCTGCATTTGCACGGCTGCGTTTTTGCCGAACAGGCGTCGAGGGATTACGCGCATGTCACCCTGGACCGGGTCGCCGCCGCCAGGGTCGATTTTTGCAGCATGGACGCCTCCGCCGGCTTGGATGTCCAGTCCCAGCAAGGACACTTGACCCGACGCGACGAAACTCCGCCACCGAAGGACTCGCACGGGGATGTCCTGTCCACCGTGCTCGCCGAGATCCACCAGGTGATCGGCATGGACGACTCCAAACAGGTCATGGAAACGCTCCTGCACCAGGCCTATGCGGCCATCCAGCGCCGCACGCGGGGGATGCCGGTCCCTCCGCTGAAATTTCACTGTATTTTCGAGGGAGAGGAAGGCAGCGGTCGCAGGCAGGCGGCGGCACTGCTTTCGAAGTCTCTGGGCACCCTGGGCATTCTCGCGGCCGAGGGCAGGGTCGTGGAGGCCAACATGGAAGATCTTCTTCTGGGCGGCGGCGCCGCCGTGTCGCAAACCGTCCAATCCGCGCGGGGGGGGATCCTGTTTCTCCATTCCCCCGCGCAGATCGAGCGCCATGATTCCCGGCCCTCTTCCACCAGGGCGCGGGAGACGCTGCGCGCGGTGCTGGCCGCCTGTGGCGAGGATACCATCTTGATTTTCACCGGATCGCGCGACAGTGTCCGTCCGATTTTGCGAAGCGCGGCGGAGACCGAGGACCTCTTCCGTGCCACGCTTCACTTCTCGCTCCCCTCCCCTCCGGAGCTTGCCGAAATGTTCACCACGCTGGCGGCGGACCTGCACATTCGCCTGACCACGAAGGCAAGAATGAAAATCCTCCTCGCCCTGCATATGCTCGACGACCGCAGGGACCGCCGCTTTCTCAGCATGGCGGGGGTTGCGAAACTTCTCGACGTCACGCAGAAGAGGTATTTCGAACGCTGCAGCCGGGAGCGCAATTTTGAAATGCCCTTGGAGGCGGGCGATATCGATGTGCCCATGGAAAAAAATGCCGACGCCATTCTCCAAGACCAGCCGGTCTTTGTGACGATCTGCCCGAAATGCGAGGCGGAAAACCCATGGATCCCGGGACAACCGGATCATGTGCGGTGCGCCGCCTGCGAGCACTCGTGGGAATCGGATTGGGGCGTTTGGAAACCATCCTCCTATTACCGCAGGCTCAAGCAGGAGGAAGATGCCCCGGTCCCGGCCGGGTTGCCTCCCCATCGCGGACGCGCTGCCATCTCGGGCTGATGAGGGGACGTCGTCCATCTTGCTTCGTCCGGAAATCCCTTGGGCTTTCCGCCATGCTGATGGCGGTCTTCTTCGTCCTGCATGCGGGCGAATCCCTCCGGGGCGCTGATTTCCACTGGAATCCCGCCGTGGCGGCGCGCTACTCGCGGAATAATGGGGGGACCGTTCTCGTCATCAGCCGGCAGGGGATGCCGGATTCCGCATTCTATGAGCCGGGATACCATCCGCGATCCCCGTTGCCTGTTTTCAGCATCACCAAGAGCCTGACTGCCCTGGCCTGCCTGAGTCTTCGCAACCCCACGTTGGAGGACACCGTCCATGCCGCCGGCGGCAAAGACCCCGTCACCCTCCGACACCTTCTCTCGCAGACCTCCGGAATTTCTCCGGGTTACGGGAAGCTCTACAAAAAAAACATCTCCGATGTCCGCAAGGCGGCATCCACATTGCCGGAGGACTCTCCACCCGGCGAGCGCTTCGAATACGGGCCTTCGCATTATGAGCTGATTGGAAATGCCCTGAGCCCTGTGGGCGGCCCGGCGGACGGGGCGCGGCGGGCTCTCACCAACTTCCTCAACCGGCTGGGAATTCGCCCGGTTGATTGGCGCACCGACCGGCAGGGCCATATTTTTCTCTCGGCAGGCGCGGTGCTTACTCCGGAAGATCTTTTGAAGATCGGACGTTTCGTCCTGGACCGCGGAAGACTTTCCGGCTTCTGGCCTGTCATGCCGAAATGGAAACTCGAACCGGCCTTCACCGGCTCACCCGCCAACCCGGCGTACGGCCTGGGATTCTGGCTGAACAGCGCCGCCGGAAACTCCAGGCCGCGCGACATCGAGGAGGCGATCGGCGCGCGCCTGACGCGGGATGAGTGGAGCCGGATGAGCCTCTCCAACCTGGCTCCGCGGGACCTTGTCTGCATGGCGGGCTCCGGCGGCCAAAGAGTCTACATCATTCCTTCGCTGCGCGCCGTCATTGTGCGCCTGGGGCATCCTTCGGGATTCAAGGACCCCGCATTTCTCCAGGCTCTCTTCAGTTCGAAGGAGTGATGGGTTCCGCCCTTGGGGGAGCCTGTTTGACAGCGAGCAGGAGATTGGATTCCCCCACCCGCCACTTGTAGCCGGTTCCAAACGCCAGCGGCACCCCCCCGCTTCGAAAGGCGTCCGCCAACTTCGGTTGGTAATGTTGTTTGAAAATATCCAGCGTCCCGGTGTATGCGCCAAAGAACCAGACCCTCCATTCTCCGTCCTGGAAAAATGAGAGCGGGATCCCGGAATCGTCCTGGAGCACCGAGCCTGCCCTGCCCAACAGAAAGCCCCGGATCCTGGAAAAGTAGGATCCGTGCAGCAGGTAGGAGGCGGCCTTGAGATAGACATTCCCCGGGCCAAAGCCTTCCGCCCAACGGAGAAGCCCGTCGCTCCCGGACAGGGCATCGTCCGAGACGTTGGCCTGCACGTAATGAATTCTCTGCGGGGCGGAGAGCGCATTTTTGCGAAACGTGACCTTCACTCCCGGAAGCCCGCCCTTTGCCTGGCGTGGTTCCATCCCCGCTCCCCCCACCGTGAAATACGAGACATCGAGCACCTCGCAGCCGCTCATGGCCAGAAAGACGAGCAGGATCGGCGTGACGCCCTTGAACTCACCGGCCTCGAGTTCGGTCTTCATGTCCTTCGTGATGAAATGACCGAAAGACAGAACCACGTCGGTGGACTTCCGCAGGTTCTCCAGCGCAGCCGGCAACGCCTGGGGAGGCAGGGCGGCCGGGTCGGGAGCGCCGCCGACCGGTTCCAGTCCACCCAGAACGAAATCGGGAGCATCGGGAAAAAGCGCCAGGGAAGAAATGGCATCCGGCCCGCTGAAAAAATAAAAAACCGGGGCGCCCATGAAAACCCTCGGGGCCAGCTCCGCGGACGACCAAAGCCGCATCGGGGAAAAGTAGTGTTCGTTGTAACGTGCCCACATTTTTTCGAACTCCGCGGAGTGCGTCCGGCAAGCGGGCTGCTGCTGCAGCCGGGCAAGAAGCCCCCCCGTGGCCAGGGGAACCCCGGCCAGGAACTTCGCCCGCTCATCCCAGGCGGAGGGTGCCCCGCCGTCCACCGGCAACGCCCTCCTCACCTCCTGCCCGAAGCCCGCCGGGCACAGAAACAAAAGCGCCAGAAATATCCGCATCCCGGTCATTTAGCGCGATTCTTCCGGACAAGGAAATACAAACCCGCCCCCCCCCCCAAGGTGACGAGCCCCGCCAACGCCTGCGCCGGCCGCTCGAAGAGGGTGTAGGCCAGGCTGAACAGCCCGACAACCAGGAATACCAACGGCACGAACGGCACCCACGGACACCGGAATGGGCGGGCGAGCGCCGGCTCGCGGCTTCTCAAAACGAGCAGGCCGAGGACGGTCAGGCAGGCGCATGCGATCAGGGCAAATTCCGCGTAAATCAAAACCGCCTCGAACGAGGAGGAGAGAAGGAGGAAAAGCACAACGAGGGTCTGGAATGCCAGCGCCCGCCGGGGCACTCCCCCGGGCGATTTGCGGGCAAACCAGGCGAGCGCGGAAAAATCCTCCCCGGCCGTCTGGGCGACCCTCGGCCCGGCCCATGTCAGGGCGCTCAGGGCGGCGACAAGCCCGGCGGCAATCACTCCCGCCATCAGCCGGCCGCCGGCAGGTCCGAACAAATGCCGCGCGGCCACCTCCCCGATTTCCAGTTTTCCCTCAAGTTCCGCCGGAGGGGCGCTGGCGAGAAAAACGGCATTCAGGGCCACATAAAGAACCGTCACGCCCACCGTCGCGGACAGGAGCGCCCTGGGAATGGTTTGCCCCGGAGAGCGGACCTCCCCGGCAATATACACGGCGGAATTCCATCCGGAGTAGGCATACATCACGAACATCAGGGACACGGCAAATGCCGGGCTCAGGATCAACGCCATGTCCGCGGACTGCGGGCGGAAGTCCGCGCCCGGGGACAGAACCGCCCCCGCGATAATGAAGAACAGAATCAGCCCGGCCTTGAACACGGTCGCGACGACCTGGAACGTTCCGCTCACCTTCAGGGTCATCCCGTGGACGAAGGCCAGCACGAGCGCCGCGCAAACCGACGACAACAAGGGCGGCACCCCGGGAAACGCCGAGGCCACATACTTTCCGAACGCCATCGCCCCCAGCGCGATCGGCGCGGCGAATCCGACAAACACCGACACGATCCCGGCCATCAGCCCCAGGGCCGGGTGAAAAATCCGCGAGAGAAAGTGATACTCCCCGCCGGACCTTGGCAGCGCCGCCGCCAGTTCCGCATAGCTGAGCGCCCCGCACAGCGCCACCACTCCCCCCAATGCCCAGAGAACGAGAATCACAAACGGCGACGGCAGCGAGCCGATCTGAAAGCCGAGACTCGTGAACACCCCGGTCCCCACCATGCTGGAAAAAACCAAGGTCGCGCAGCCCCAAAATCCCACCCGATGCATGTCCGCCACCCTGCCCGGTCGATGGCCTGCTGACAAATCTTTCCGGCAGGTCGAGTTTTCCCCGCATTTTCGCTTCGCGCTGCGGCTCCGGATAGCCCACAGTGGCGGGGATATGTCCATCCAACTCCAAGCAAAAGATCTCGAAAGGTCTTTCCGGATCAGCAAGACAACCATCCCGGTCCTGCGGGGGGTGAGCCTTGAGATCCGCGGTGGCGAGGCCGTTTTCTTGTGCGGGGCCAGCGGCGCCGGGAAGACCACCCTCCTGTATACCCTCGCCGGCCTCGAGACACCGGAATCGGGCTCGGTGGAATTCGAAGGCCAGTCTCTCTACACCATGGGCTCGGACCGGCTCACCCAACTCAGAAACCGCCGGATGGGATTTGTCTTTCAATCGTATTTTCTCCTGCCCGAATTGACGGCGCTGGAAAACGTCCTCGTCCCGGCGATGATTGGCGGCAAGTCCCCGGTCGAAAAAGGAAGCGAACTTCTCGAAAGGGTGGGACTCTCCGAGCGCCTGCACCACCTCCCCGCGGAACTGAGCGGCGGCGAGCAGCAGCGGGTCGCCATCGCCCGGGCGCTCATCAATGATCCGGCCATCCTCTTCGCGGATGAACCCACCGGAAATCTCGACTCCCACACCGGGGAGGCCATCATCGAATTGTTGCTCGGGGTGGCGCGTTCCGACAGCCGGACACTTGTCGTCGTGACCCACGACGAGCATCTGGCCCGGCGCGGCGACCGCCTCCTGCAAATCGAAGACGGCCGCCTGAAACTTTCCACCTGAGCGCATGGCCTTCGATTACCCCGCCCCCTTCCTTCTTCTCACGCGCGAACTGCGCCGGCTGCCGGGCATCGGCCCCCGCAGCGCCGAGCGGATCGCCTTGTGGATTCTCTCCAACAAGGATGCCAGGCCCGCGCAGCTTTCCGAAGCCCTGGCATCGGCGGCGACATCCATCCATCCCTGCGAACAATGCGGGTTTTTTGCCACGGAGAATCTCTGCGAGATCTGCCTCCAACCCTCGCGCGGCGGGCGAGAACTCTGTATCGTCGAAGTGGCCACCGACATCCTGCCGCTCGAAAAAACCGGTTCCTTCCGCGGCCTCTACCATGCGCTGGGAGGCCGGCTCGCGCCCCTGGACCACATCGGGCCCGACCAGCTCAGAATCGGGCCCCTCCTGCAACGCCTCCGCGCCGGAAAACCCACGGAAATCATCCTCGCATTGAGCGCGGACGTCGAGGGCGAGGCGACGACGAACTACCTCGTGGAGATTCTGGAGCCCCTGGCGATTCCGCTGACGAGGATCGCACACGGCCTGCCGGCGGGCGGCGGTCTCGAGCATGCGGATCAAATCACCCTGCAACGCGCTCTTTCCGGACGGCGGCCTGTGGCCGAGCGGTAGCCCGTCAATTCCAGCCCGTCAATTCCTGCTTGCCAGAGGGCCTCCGTCAAAGGGAAATAAAAAACAAATGCTCCACCGCTTCGACCTCCACCTGCATTCTTTTTTCTCAAAAGATGCCACCGGTTCTCCCGAGTCGCTGATCGCGGCGGCCAGGGCCCGGGGGCTCAGCGGGATCGCCATCACCGACCACGACACGTGCGGGGCCCACGAGTATTTGAAAAATTTCCCCGCTCCGGCGGATTTTCTCATCGTTCCCGGCGTGGAGGTCAGCACGGCGGAGGGACATCTCCTCTGCCTCGGCCTCACGCTGCCGTTTCTCAAGGGAGCGCCGGCCGGGGAAGTGATGGAAGCCGTGAAATCCGGCGGCGGTCTCGCGATCCCGGCCCATCCGTTCGATCGATGGCGCGCGGGGATTCGGCCTGCGGTGCTCGACACGCTGGACCTCGAGGCCCTCGAAGTCTTCAACGCGGCCGTCACCTCCCGCAGTTACAACGACAAGGCGCTCGCCTATGCCCGCGACCGCGGTTTGAAAATGACCGCCGGCAGCGACGCACACCACAGCTCGGCCGTCGGCGTGAGCACGACCGTTTTCGAAATGGACGCGCTCACCGTCCCCGCCCTCCTCGCCGCCATCCGCAAAGGCGGACAGCCGGACGGTCATTATCTCTCGTTCCGTGAGGGCGTGAAAAAGCACTTCGCCAACTGGTTCCGAAAAGCGAACCCCCGCCCAGCGTTCTCTGTCGGGCGATGATGGGCCCGCGGATTCCGCGCAACTCTTTTACACAAAGACGAATTCATTCAGATTCGACAATCAAGATATCCATGTCTTATTTTCTTGACGTAGCTAGAATTAAGCGGAATCTTCGATCCATGATCGATTCCTTGCTGCAACCTCGTTCGGACGTCATCGCTGGTCGCCTCCAGGGCGTTATCGACATCCAACGTGTCAGCGACCCCAAGCGACGGTCTCTGGAATCGCGGGCAAAAGAGTTTTTCGATTCCACCTTCGTTACAGGAGAGTTGCGCCGATTGATTGGTGCCTTGGACACCCGACTGAACTCAGAGGGATCTGAACCAGGATTGATCCTGCTGGAAGGTCCAAAGGGCGTTGGGAAATCGCACGATGCGCTTGTGCCGCTCCACTTGGTGACCGCAGGCGATCAACTGAACGGGTGGCTCGCAAAAAACGGGCTCGCTTTCAAGGCCCCACCGGAGACACGCCTCGTTTGCCGAAAATTCACGGATTTCCCACTCGAATCACTCTGGGGTGTCGTCGGGCAAGAAATTGGAGCCCAGTTTCGAACGGATCAGCCGCCGAGTATCGAGGAGTTTCGGCTCGCGGTCGGCGAAAAGAAGCTGGTGCTGATTTTCGACGAACTCGAGAGCGGGGTGCGTTCCATCAGCGATCCCGCGTTGCGCCAGCGAAATTTGAATTTTCTCCAAATGGTGTCGGAGGAAGCAAACCGCGCGGGATCGAATGTGGCACTGGTCGCATCCGTGTATGACGGGAACCAAGAACCCGGTCAGACTCTGAAGCGGGTTGCCCGCGTGGAACTTCGTTTCCAGGACACCACAGACCGTCGCAGAATACTTTTTCACCGTCTCTTTTCCGTCTCGCCGGTCGAACCCTCACCAGAAATCGACGGGGTCATCCGAAGCTATCTCAATAGCTGGCGACGCTTCGGGATTTCGATCCCTGCGGGCTACGCCGAACAACTCCGGGAATCCTATCCCTTCACTCCCGAGCTCTTGGATCTTGCTCTCGTCCGCGTGAGGACAAAAGGCGGATTCCAAGGAACGCGCGGTGTATTGGGCTTTCTGGCGGCCCTTGTTCGCGCCCGTTACCAAGCCACGCATTTGATCACGCTCGCGGATGCCGGTATTGCCGATCCCGAGTTGCGCACATGGCTCGCCGACCTTGATCCGGCACAGAATCTCATAACCTGCGCCGAATCCAATTTCCGCGAGCTGAAGACCAGCCCTTTTTCCGACCGGATTGCTTCTGCCGTCTTGCTGGCAAGCCTCGCGCCATCGTCTCGCGACCCCGGACTGACCACCGACGAGCTTGCGCGGCAGGTGCTCGGGCCGGATTCGGACTACAATGCGTTTCAGCTTTCCCTGACCAACTTCAAGAAATTTGGCTCATACTTTCACGAGCGCGGGGGCTCGCTGTTTTTCGACCCTCGCGAGAACGCCCACTCCAAGGTGAACCTTCGTTCGCTGAGCATCAACGAAGATGAGGCACGCGACCGAATCGCCTCCTGGTGGTGCGGCGATATCCTCCGCGATCAGGATGCCGTCATCTTCACCGATCCCGCGACCGTCCAGCAAAGTCTCGACGCCCGGCTCGGCAGCGATATCCGCTTGGTTGTCTCTCCCCGCCGTCTTTCACCGGAACAGATCCACCAGCTTTACTTTGGGCTTCGCCGACGCAACACGGCCATGCTCATCGAGCCCCGTGACGAGCGTGTGGATCTGCACAAGAATCCGGACCTCATCAGATATGCGCAGAACTCCATCGCCGCAGAGCGGCTCGCGCAAACCGCGGATGATGCGACGCGCCGGGATGAATTCACAAGGATCGGCTACGACGATAAAAAGAACGCGCTCGACTACCTGCGGAAGACCAACTTTGCGTTCGTCCAAGTGGTTCGCTACGGAGCCTCGGCGACCGATTCCGAGTTCCAACGGGAAAGCCTGCCTTCCGCTGCAGCGCGTGAGCAGATCATCCAGCATGTTTTGCGACAGCTCTATCCGCCGGCTTACGTGCAGGAGCATCTGGCGGGCCGCGCCGCCGATTTGTTCGGTCGCAAAGTCAGCCAGGTGGAGGAGGAATACCGCAATACCCCCGGCTTCCCGATGCTGCTTGCCCAAACGGTTTTTCAGGAAGCGATCCGCAATCTTGTCCTGCCCGGAAATGTCATCGGCCTCCAGCATTCTGCCGAGGACCAAGGCCAAGTGTGCGGGAGGCAGCCCCGGCTTTCTGGAGATCAGCTTTCCGAAGCGGTCATCTGCGCGCCATTCCATGTGCCGAACATATCTCCCCCCGGACCTCGTCCCGGACCAGTGCCGCCAAGGCCGTCCCCGGAGCCACCCTTTTCCGGTCCAGGGCCGTCGCCATTGCCGGGCGCGGACACCGTTTCGACAAGCTTCCTGACAACCCGGCAGCAGGTGCGGCAGGAAGTCGCCCGCCTTTTGGAATCCCGCGATGATCCGCGAGTCGAGAAAGTCCGCATCGCGCTCGCATTCAACGAGCGGGAAACAGCGATGGCCTCGCTGCCTTCATTTATCCGGGGCACCCTGGGCGGCATCGGGCGTTTCGACGGCGAGGCATCGCTGGAATTCTCCGGTGCCTTCACAAAGGCCGAGACGGAAGAAATGCTCGAACGCATTCCCGATTTCGCTCCGGGCGCATGCCGCGTCACCCTGACGATCACCGGCACCACGAACTGACCGCCATGTCCGACATTCATTTCCATCATCAGGGACTCACCGGCGAGGGATCCCGGCTTCAGGCAATCACCGGCTGGCTCACAGAGACGGTGTGGAGCCGGGAGCGCTATGCCGGATTGTCCAGCGAAGATTACCTCCGTAAAGGGGAACTCGCGGTCTGTGATCTGGAGGCTTTGATTGCTGCTGGCGCCCCCCATGTGTGGGATGAACTGGAATCCGCAAGCGCGGGTGCCACGACCCTTGCCGACTGGCTCGGGCTTTCCGCGCCTCTCGCGTTGCCTTCGCCGCATGCCGCCGTGGTTTTCGACGGTCTCTCCCTGCGGGAAATGCCGATGCTCCTCGAACGCGCTGCGGCTTCGGGTTTCCGGGTCAAAAGCGCGCGCGCGGTCGCGACGTGCCTCCCGACGGAAACGCGCTCATTCGTCGAGCAGCGGTTGCTTGGCAAACCGGTCAGCCCCTCTGATCTTCCCGGACGCCGGGAGTTCGCCGAAAAAAACGCGCAGGCCTTCTATTTTGGGCAGCCGAACTCTCGGGACAATTTCCCTGTCGGTCGCAGCCTGCTCGTCTGGTCTCACTACCCTGACGGGCTTTTCTTCGACGACAATGCCCGCAGCGAACAACTCTTCAGCACGTTTGCCAGCTACATCGAGACGATCTGGAAGTGTACGGTGCAGGCCATACCTGCCGGCGTGCCGATCGTCGTCACCAGCGATCACGGCTATGTTTTTTTCGGCGCGGGCGGGGAGACGGGCGCGCTTCAAGCCGATGCCGGAGCACTCCTGGAACAATCCCGGTGGCGGGAGTTCCCACCCGAAGACCGATTCCCGGCCTGGCACCCCGACCTGCAACTCGTCCCGTCCCGTCGGCTCGCGCTGCTGCGCGGGCGCATCCGCACACGCAAGCCCGGCCCTTCATCCAACCGCCTCTACCAGCACGGGGGCTTCTCGCTCATGGAAACCCTCGTCCCCTGGATCGAACTCGAACGCAAGTGATACCATGAAAATCAAAATCGGCACCCAGCTCGAAGACGAGGTCTATCAGGATCTCAAGATCGCTGCCGCCCGCGAAAGGCGCGCGATCGGCGAAGTGATCCAGGAAGCCATCGCGGCCTACCTTCAAAAGCAGACGCAGCCCCGCGGAAAAAAGTCCGGTCTCGCCCGGCTTCTGGAAGCGGATCCGTTGAGGCTCACGCCGGAGCAATTCCGGGAATCCATGGAGGCGGATTTCTTCGAGCAATGACCCTCGACGACATCATCAACGGGAGCACCGTCTTCATTGATACCAACGTGCTGGTCTATGCGCGCAGGGGCCAGTCCGTGCAGTGCCGCCAACTGCTCTCCCGCTGCAACACCCTGGCGGTTCATGGCGTCATTTCCGGGTTTGTTGTCGCCGAGTTCTGCCATCGGCGGATGATGCAGGAGGCGCAGGCCACCGGCCGGGCGCCTTCGAATCCCGCCAGGACCCTTGCGCAAAAGCCCGAGATGGTGCGGCAGCTCTCCGTTTATGCCGGCGATGTGCGGGCGCTGCTTGGCGGAGAGTTGGCATTGATGGAAGCGGGCGCAACCGACTTCGCCGTTGCGCTTGAACTCCAGCGACAAATGGGGCTGCTCACGATTGATTCGGTCAACCTTGCTGTCGCCCGCCGCCTCGGCATCAATGAAATCGTCACTGCCGATTCCCACTTCGACCACATCCAGGGTCTTATTGTCTATAAACCGGACGACCTTGTGTGAGACTTTTATGAAAAACGCGCCTTTTCGGGAGTGCATTTTCTTGTTGACGACCGGCTCCGGCAAGGGCTTACCTGAGGCGTGCAATTTGCATGCCGCGTATTTTTGCTTACATTCGGGGAGGAAAAATCGATTATTCGGCACGAGCCCTGCCACAGAGATTTCTTGGCAGGAACCAGCAGGCGAAGAGCTGAAAACCACCAAACACCACCATGCCAGCATTGACAGAACCACTCCATCAGGCCCCTCCGGCGGGAACCGTTTCGGAGGCGCAGTTGCTTCAGGCGATCAAAAGCATCGACTGGGATGCGCACTGGCGCGAGGTGATCGAAATCATGTCGGTAGAGGCCAAAGCCTACGAGCAGGCACGGGCCCGTTCGATGGAGGGAGCCGCGCAGCGGGTATTCCTGTAGGTATCTTCACGCCATCGCACCTCGTTTTTAAGAAAGCCGCCATGCTTTTGGCGGCTTTCTGCTTTTTATGAACAAGCAGTTCCACATCGAGAAATTCGGCACTGCTGAATTCAAAAAGCGATTTGAAGAAGAGGCCTCGCCTTACAACGGAAACCAAACACCGTCGGAGAATATCCTCGAAGCCCTGGGCCGCCAGCCACTGAATTGCGTGACGGTTGTCTTCGAGAAGGGCTACGTCGATCAGGACTATCAGGACGAACTGGCCGCGTTTTACAGCAAGTCTTTCAAGGACTACCCGCACAGGTGCACCCGCCTGCACTTTTTTGCAGCAGATATTCCGGTCGGCACAACGACCGGATTCGGCCAATTCCGGGATCAATATCTCGGCTTCATGGTCCTGCGGCCGACCGATCTCCAGCGTGTGGGAAGAACATGCATCAAGCCAATCATCAACAACGGCGACACGGAGTTCATCACCTGCACGGCGGAGTTTTCCTCACACATCCTCGGAGAAAGATTTTCCGTGTCCGCAATGCCTTTCATCCAGCAGGACACTCAGGTTGGGGCCTGTGCACAGGCGTGTTTGTGGATGCTTGCGCGATACATGAGCCACCGCTTTGGCCACCGCGAATTCCTTCCGGCGGAGGTCAATCTGCTTGCAAAAGCGCACGGTTCTCTTGGCCGCCACTACCCGGCGGAAAGGGGCCTGACGTTTGTCCAGATGCTCGACGCGCTCCAGGGCATGACGCTATCGGCTCTCAGCTACCAGCGCGACATGCTCGACGGCAGTCACAAACACGTCGAAAAGGCGTATCCCGTGACAGCCGATCCCGCAGCCCAAAAATCTGCATACTGGGAACAGCTCCGGCGACAACGCACGGCCAAGCTTGCCGATATTGCTTATCGCTACATCGAGAGCGGCCTGCCGGTGATCTTTGGCACATCAGATCACGCGCTGGTTGGAATTGGCCATAAATATGATCCGAATGCCCAGGCATCGATCTCGCTCCAGCGGATTCCCGGATTCTTCGTGAATAACGACAATACCGGTCCCTATGTCGAAATGCCGTTGTTTGGGCCGGTCCCTGATGTTCTGACCTTTGATCAGATCCAGCTCATCCTGGTCGTCATACCGCCCGAAGCGACACTCTCGGGCGAAGAAGCCGAGCGGATGGCAGTCAACGACGTGGAGCTGATGCTCGCCAAAAAGCCCGATCCCTCCAAACCGGAGATCGTGAAGGACATTTTGTCGGCTTTCCGCCCCGATCTTGCGCCCCTGCTTTTAACCCTCGAATACCGAAGCTATCTGCGCCGTTCCGTGGAGTTTCAGCAGGACATCCGGGCGGAAGTCGCTGCGGGCGGGCTCCAAGTTGATGTCGGAGAAAAATTGCTGCTCCTCGACTATCCCAAATACATCTGGGTGACGGAATTCAGCTCCAGCACACTTCTGAACCAGCCGCAGAAAACGGCACGAAAATGCCTCGGACGGGTGATTGTGGACAGCACGGCTCCCGCACCGACCCGCGGGGTCATCGCGAATCACTTCGCCGATCTGCTGATTCTGAACGACCGTCAGGGCAAAGAGCCGACCCAGTTTTCGATCCACCCGAACTCCACGCCGTTCCAGCACAAGTTCATGACCAAATGAAACGCGCCATCGAAGAAGACTTTCCGATTGTCGAGATCAACCGACTGGCGGTGCCGGAGCGTAATGCGTTCAAGCCGATTTACCAGATGCACAAATGGTTTGCGCGGCGTGCATCCTGCGTGTTCCGCGCCATCCTGCTCGCGGCGCTCAAGCCGGCCGGCACGGACATCATGGCCGAGTTTTACCGCGACCACACGAATGATCCGGATACGAACGGGAAGGTTGTTCTCGATCCGTTCATGGGCGGCGGCACGACGGTTGTCGAGGCGCTGCGGCTCGGTTGCAAGGTCGTCGGGGTGGATCTCAACCCGGTCGCCTGGTTCATTGTCAAAACCGAGGTCGAGCCGGTGGATCCCGCAGCTTTGGATGCCGCGTTCGAACGCCTTGCGAATCGCACGGTCCCCTGGTCGGGCAAACCGCTCAGAGAAACGCTCCTCGGCCTCTACAAGACCGCGCCGCCGTGGACGGCGGAAAGGATGGATGGATGTCTGGATGAATGGATGGATGGGAAAGACAAGCCGTCCGCCAGCGGGCATTCATCCAAACATCCATCCATCCAATCATCCAATCATCCGCAGCATCTATCCACCCAACCATCCCTCCCCCCGTCGGATGTCATCTACACATTCTGGGTGAAGTCCGCCATCTGCACGGGCGCAAATTGCGGCAGGCAGGTCCCGCTGTTCTCCGATTATATCGTCGCCGCCAAGAGCCCGAGCATCCGCTTCGTCCCGGACTGCGAATGCCCGAAGTGCAAAAAGAGGTTCGATTGGGAAATCGAACCGGCCGCGCTCATCGCCGACCCCCGGCTCATGCTCCACAGCCCGCGCAATTCCAATGGCAAAGGCAGTGCCCGCTGGTCCTACTCGCATCCCGACGGTGGACTCTACGTCGCGCAGGGCGAAAGCGATGGCTCACAGGCTGCCGTCCGCTGGGGCATTTTGGAAAAAGGGCACGTTTGCTGCCCGCATTGCTACGAAGTGGTGAAACCGCCGGCCGTCGCTCGCGACGAAAAGACCGGAAAAAAGCAGAAGACGCAGCGCAAGAAAGTGCCGCTCACCGTGCTTCTTTGTCCGCAGAGCGAGGAAGTCTTCCAGTGGCGCGGCGAACTGCCCCCCGAAATGCCAATCACCAGCCCGGCGGGACACAGCTTCGACCCGCTTTGCAGCCATGTGTCCGAAAAGGGACGCTACGTCTGCCCGCATTGCGGGAACAACGACGCGATCATCGCCTCGGTCCGCGCGTTGCCGGAGGACCAACGCCTTCCCATGAGCGCATACGCCCTTCAAGCCTACAGCCCGGAGTGCGACGGTGCTGCGGACGACGGTGAAGAAACCGTGGCGCTGGATGAATGGATGAGTGGATGGATGGATAAATGTGAAAAGACTCCGCGCGCTCAGACGACCTCATCCAGTCACCCACACATCCATTCATCCAACTATCCCGCGCGCCCGGCGCGCATCCCGCGGACGCACAATCTCGTCTGGATGCAGAGTGGAAAATACTACGCGCGCCATAGCGCTACGGATCAAACACTCTACTCGCAAACCGAGAAATGGTGGGAAGAGAACAAGGCTTCGCTGCCGTGGCCGAGGAGCAAAGTCCCTCTCGGAGAGAAAACTAAGTCAGGCTTGCTTGCACACCACTACAACTATTGGCATCAGCTTTTCGGACAACGGCAGATTCTCGCAATAGCCACGCTATTGCAGTGCATCATGCAGGAAGAAAATACCTGTCTACGAGAACAACTGCTTCTCTGTCTTTCTGGCACTACCGATACGAATAATCTCTTCTGTCGGTATATGGCCTCGCGCGATTCAACTGGAGGTCAAACAGTCCAAGGGATTTTTGCTAGGCACGATTATCAACCAAAAGTAACAGTCTGCGAGCAAAACGTCTGGGGCCTTGCAGCAGGGGGAATGGGTAGTTTCTTGCGCCGTTATTGGCAGTCACGCGCCGGGGTGGACTTTGCCATGAATACCACTGACGTGCGCTATTCTCATCAGGGTGCGAAACGAGTGCGCGAGGTACAGCCGAGTGACAACCTATACAAAACTACGAACGCGTCAGCTACCCTTATAGCCGACTCGAGCAAACAACTTTCCATTGTTTCAAACGGCAGTATTGATTTCGTCATCACGGATCCGCCGTATTCAGACAACGTCAATTACGCTGAACTTGCGGAATTTTACTACGTCTGGCTGCGGTTGGGTTTGAAAGCGGATTATCCGGCATTTCTACCTGACCGGATTCCAACGCTGGACGAAGTCATCAAAAATAAGCACCGAGGGAAAGGCGACAAGGAATTTGGGACTGACCTGTGTAGCGTTTTTTGTGAAGCATACCGGGCATTACGCGAAGACGGAATTCTCGCATTTACGTTCCACCATGCAGAAGATTCAGCATGGCAGGCGCTGCTGGAGGCGTTGCTGAATGCGGGCTTCGAAGTGGAGGCTATTTATCCAGTTCACTCGGAAGGTGAATCGTCGCTTCACCTGATGGATAAGGAGGCAATTGCCTACGACCTCATCCACATCTGTAAGAAACGCCGGTCCGAAGACATTGCGACGAACCGAAGCTGGGCGGGCCTGCGGCAGCTCGTGCGTCAGCGGGCGCGCGACGAGATTGCGCGGATCGAATCGGGACGCTACGGCGGACAGCCGCTCCCGCCGCCCGACGTGCGGATGGTGCTCATCGGGAAATGCCTTGAAGTGTATTCCCGGCACTACGGTGCGGTTTTGGACTGGAACGGCGAGCCATTTCCGCTGCGCGCCGCGCTCCAGGACATCCGCGTGATGGTCGAGCAGATCGTCTCCCGCGACATGCCGCTCCCCGCAGAACTCGAATCCACCGACGCGCTGAGCCAGGTCTGGTTGCTCGCGCTGTGCGACAAGCGGGAGGTGTCCGTGGACAGCATCAGCAAGCTGACGCGCGGAATCTTCGAAGTGAGCGACCTCACCGGCCACAGGCCGCCCCTTCTCCGCAAAGGCCGCTTGAAAGGCGGCCGCACCTACGAGGTCCTCGCTCCGCGAGAAAGGATGGATGGATTGATGGATAAATGGATGATTGGAAAGGAAGCCATCCCGCACGCCGAGCAAATTCCCCTCGATCTTCCCCATTCATCCAATCAACCACCCATCCATTCCTCCGCCGCCCCCCCGCTGGTGGACGTGCTCCATTTCCTCATCGCCAATGCCGAGCAGGGGGAACGGCTCGACCAGCTTGTCGAGAGGTTTCGCAGCCAGCGGGAGGCATTGCGCGCCGCGCTCGAATACCTCCAGCAACGCGATCCGAACCGCTGGGAAAAAGCGTGCGGGAAGTTGCTGCCCTTCTACAGCGATGCCATGCTCGCCAAGTATTTCACCGGAGGTGAAGGGATGGGTGGGTGAAGGGATGAATGGATGAATGGGTGAATGGATATGAAATACACCAAGCGCACTAATTTGAACCGGGGCTATATGAAGTTGGATGTGTGGCAGCGCGGGATGGACTTGTTCGCGATGGTATTTGAGCAGACCTCGAATGTGCGGGATTGGAAGCTGCAATCGCAGGTCCGTGATGCAGCGCAGTCCGTGTCGGCAAACATCTCCGAAGGCTACGGGCGGCGCACGTTGCCGGAATACCTGCAATTTCTCTACATCGCCAAAGGTTCGCTCGCCGAATGCCTCACGCGAGGAATCGGTCTGCATCGCGTCGGCCTTTTCAACGGAGCTGTATTTGAGCAGTTCGACACTCTCCACTACGAGGTTGAAAACAAACTCATTCACCTCATCCTCGCACTCGAAGAGAAGCGCGGCACGACCGAATGGAGCGCCACGCTCCCCCATTCATCCACTCAGCCACTCATCCATTCCTCCGCGCCTCCGGCGCACTGACCCATGCCCGGATACCTCCTCATTCCCGAAGAAGCCTGCGACTGGCAGAATGCGCCCGCCCATTCATCCACTCATCCACCCATCCATTCCTCCGGCGGCGTGCCACTTCATCCCGCGCGGCTGGGCCTGTTCGACCTGATGCGGGAGTTCGAGCAAGTGCCGTTTCCCTTCGACCGGAGGGCGGGAGTCTGCCTCTACGGGCTCGACGACCTGCTCGAACGAATGAACGTGCAGGAGGATGCGAATGAAAGCCGCGACTGGCCATTCCTCTCAGATGTGAAGAAGCGGCTGAGCATGGTGGCGAACGATGTGTTCCTGATGCAGCCGATTCATGTGCCGATCCGCAGGAAGCTCGTGCTCGGCGCCGACAACAAGCTTTACGCGCACCAGACGACTGGGAAACGCATCCCTCTCTGGCGGCTGTTTGGCACGGATCCGCTCATTCGCGAAATCGGACCATCGGTCGCCTATGAGTTCGGCGAGAGCCTGTCATGAGTGCTGCCACGGAAAACCTGGTCGTGAGCGACCGTGTCCGCGTGAGCGGACGCTACGAGATGGGGGTCGGCGAGGTGCTGCGCGTCTGTGAGACAGGCGGCGAGGATTTTGCCGATGTCGTTTTCGAGAGCCGCGGCGGGCGGCGGCTGGAGACGCTGCCGCTCTACCGGCTGGAACGGGCGGAGTCGCCGTGGGATCGGCTCCGTGCCGGAAAACTCGACGACCCGCGCGATTTCCTGCTGCGGCAGCTCGCCTGGCAGTTCGCGCTCGGCAACACGGGAGGCGAACTCACCAATTCGCGCACCCAGCTTTTGCCGCATCAAATCCTCCTCACGCACGATGTCGTGAAAATGCCGAGGCGTCGCCTGCTTGTGGCCGATGAAGTCGGCCTCGGCAAGACCATCGAAACCGGCATGGTCATCTGCGAACTGGCCACGCGGGGCGAAGCGCAGCGCGTGCTCATCCTCGCGCCGGCCGGTCTCGTGAAAAACTGGCAGAATGAACTGCGCGATTGCTTCCGCATGGAGTTCGAAGTTCTTGGCGTCGACTTTCAAGACTACGCCCCGTCGAGTTGGGAAACCCACGCTCGCGTCATCGCCTCGATCGATACCCTGAAGCGACCGGCGCGCATGGAGCGGGTGCTCAATGCCCCGCGATTCGACCTCATCATCGTGGACGAAGCGCACCACGTCAGCCGCATCCGCTACGGCAAAAAGGTGCAAACGACCCAAAACTACCGGTTGATGGAGTCGCTGCGCGGCCACACCCGCGACCTCATGTTTCTGTCCGCGACACCGCACCAAGGCGACAATTTCCAGTTCTGGTCGCTGATCAATCTTCTGGACGACCACCTCTTCGATTCCCCGGAAGCGCTTTTGAATCACCGGAGCCTCCTCAACCGCGTGATGATCCGCCGCACCAAGCGGGAGGTCGTGGATGCCCACGGCAAAGCTCTCTTTGTGCGGCGGCAAGTGCATGCGGAAAGCTTCGAGCCGACACTGCGCGAGCAGCGATTCTACGAGCAGCTCACCGACTACCTCCGGACCGGCTACGAAGCCGCGGGTGTCTTTCGCACCGGCCGCACCACGAGCGCGCAACGGGCCATCGGTTTCGTGATGACGGCGTTCCAAAAAATGATGTCGTCCAGCCCGAGAGCCATCAAACAGGCCCTCCGCCGCCGCCTGCTCGCGCTCCTGATCCGCCAGCAAATCGACATCGAACGCAAACGGCGCGCGAACTTCGATCCCGAGCTGCCCGCGCAGATCGTGCGTCTGCAGGACGAAATGCGCCTTCTTGCGCGCGATATCCTGAAGACCGGGGAGCCATTGATGAACGATGCCGATGCCGACGCCTACATCGCGCTGGCCCGGCAGCGCGTGGTACGCAAGCTCACCGACACGGACGAGGAAACCCAATGGGCGCTGGATGCGGACGAGGAAGGCGACGAGGGCGTCTATGGTGATGTGGAGATCCCGGACGAAGCGGCAAAAGTGCGCGAACTCGTCGGCCTCGTGCCCGAAGGGACAGACCGGAAGTTTGACCGCCTTCTCTTTGTCGTGTCACAGCTCCGCGCCGGGAACGAAAGCGAACGCTTCATCATCTTCACCCAGTATCGGGAAACGCTGGAATTCCTGCGCATCGAACTCGCGCGGATCTTTGGCGAAGAGCGAATCGCCACGATCAAAGGTGGTCCGCTCGAACACAAGATCGAGGCGGCGGAGCGGTTCTGGGATGAGAACGGCGCGAAGTTTCTCATCTGCACGTCGGCTGGAGGAGAGGGGATCAATTTGCAGTGCGCCCGCGTGCTCTTCAACTACGACCTCCCGTGGAACCCGATGGCTGTCGAACAACGAATCGGCCGCATCCATCGCTACGGGCAACGCGAGGTCTCGCAGGTCTATAACCTGGTCGCCAAGGATACCGTCGAGGAGCGCATTTATGGATTGCTCAACGAAAAGCTCGTGGCCATCGCCCAAGCGATCGGAAAGACCGACCGGCAGACGGGCGAACCACTCGAAGATTTCCGCACGGAAATCCTCGGCTTTCTCGGTTCGAATCCGAACTACCAGCAACTCTTCAAGCAGGCGCTCGTGGATCGAGACTACCAGCGCACCGCCCGGCAACTCGAAGAGATGATGCAACAAGCCCAGCTCGCCCGCGGCGCCCTGATGCAGCTCTCACAAGACCTGGCACAGTTCAACTTGGAGCACTACAAGCGTATTGCCGGACGTTTCAATCTTGAGCAGCTCGGCATCTGGTGCCGGGAATCCATTGTGCGGCTCGGTGGCAGTGTTCTGCCGGAGGGGGATTTCTGGCAGGTTGTCACGCCCGATTGCCTCAAGGCGTTCTCACAGGTCACGCCTCGCTACTACAAGGTGACGTTCAACCGCGAACTGGCAACCCGAACCAAAAGATGCGAACTCCTCGGCATCGGCCATCCGCTGATTGACGCGCTCCTCGCATATCTTCAAAATGCGCCATTCCACGGAGAGGTGGCGTGCGTTCCTCCCGCCGGTGAACCAACCGGCCTGATCGAAGCCCGCTATCGGGTTACTTGGGATCGCGCCGACCAAGGCGCAAATGCGACAATCGTGAGCGTAAAACTCAACGCCCAGAACCTCGCCGAGGAATTTTCCGGCGATGCACAGCGCCTGCCCATTCGTGGTGTTCAGCGCAATGACGCAGCCATTCCTTCAGACATTGTCGTTCGTTCCGAGGATGCCATCCGTCTCTGGGTCGCCTCCCGCCGCACAGAATTTCCTCCGGAAACAATTCCGCGAGTCGAACTGCTGGGCGTCTCGGTCACCGGGACATAAAAGCGCGCGCGGCGGAATTTCCTTGCTCCGGTGTTCCGCGCGCCCATAGAATGGCTGTTCGCTTGCAGGCAACGACTGCGAGCGCATCGGGCCGTGGCTCAGCTTGGTAGAGCGCCTGCCTCGGGTGCAGGAGGTCGCGGGTTCGAATCCCGCCGGCCCGATTTTTTTTATGGAGACGACTCTTTTGGTTTTGGCCGCCGGCATGGGCAGCCGCTATGGTGGGCTGAAGCAGATGGACCCGGTCGGGCCGGCCGGGGAAACGCTGCTGGACTATTCGGTCCATGATGCGGTCCGCTCCGGGTTTTCACGGGTTGTTTTTGTGATCCGGAGAGATTTCGAGGAGGAATTTCGCGAAAAGATCGGGGGCCGGTTCGAGGACCGGGTGGATGTGGGGTATGTGTTCCAGCAACTCAACGATCTGCCCGAGGGGTTCAGTGTTCCCGGGGGCCGGGGGAAGCCGTGGGGCACCGGGCACGCCATCTGGTGCGCGAGGTCGGCGGTCGATTCGGCGTTCCTCGCCATCAACGCGGATGATTTCTACGGGTTCGGCGCCATCCAGGCGGTCGGATCATTTCTTTCGATGCAAGACGGGGAGAGCGCCGGCTATTGCATGGCCGGATACCGGCTCGCCTCCACCTTGTCCCGCAGCGGCTTCGTTTCACGGGGAGTGTGCGGGGTGTCCGATCAGGGCGATCTTCTCGACATCAGGGAATTCACGCATATCGAAAGCACCCCGCTCGAAATCGTGAATCAGGAGGATGGCCAACGCTTCAGCGGGGAGGAACTGGTTTCCATGAATTGCTGGGGGTTCACCCCGACAGTCTTTGCGGGGCTCGAAGAATTGTTCTCACTCTTCCTCGCGAAACATGGGGCGGATGAGAAATCCGAATTCTACATCCCGGAAGCCATCGCCAATCTGATCCGGGCCAGAAAAGCCAACGTCCGCGTGCTTCCTGTCGGGAGCCAGTGGTTCGGAGTCACTTATCGTGGGGACCGGCCAACCGTCGTCTCGGCCCTTTCCGGCCTCGTTGCCTCGGGCGAATATCCCTCGCCGCTCTGGTCCTGAATTATTCCGAGGCGGCGGCCTTCATCCCCCCGACTCCCCGGCCCTCTTCGTAAACATCCAGCTCCCTGACCCGGCGGGCATGGCGTCCCCCGCCGAACGGGGTTTTCAGCCAGATATCGAGGATTTGAAGCGCGATCTCGATGGAAACCATGCGTTGCCCGATCGAGAGGACGTTCGAATTGTTGTGCCGCCTCGAGAGTTCGGCCGTCTCATCGTTCCAGCAAAGCGCGCAGCGGATGCCTTTCACCTTGTTGGCGGCGATCGCCTCGCCGTTTCCCGAGCCGCCGAGAACGACCCCGCGCTCCGCCTCCCCGCGCGCCACCGCCTCGGCGGCAGGAATGATGAAGAGCGGGTAGTCCGCGCTTTCCGCCGAATGGGTTCCGTGATCGGCGACCTCGTGACCGGCGGCCTTCAGATGCGCAATGAACCGTTCCTTGTATTCGAAGCCGGCGTGATCGCTGCCAATGCTGATTTTCAAGGGAGGTGGGCGGGTTCGGGTTGGTCGGAATAGGGGGCCTGGGCCTCCAGGCCGAGATCGTTGAGAAGCTCCCGGTCCTCATCGACGCCGGGGTTGCCGGCGGTCAGGAGTTTTTCGCCGTAAAAGATCGAGTTGGCGCCCGCGAAGAAGCACAGCGCCTGGGCTTCCCGCGAAAGGCGCGCGCGGCCCGCCGAGAGACGGATCTTCGCTTTCGGCAGCGCGATGCGCGAAGTGGCGATCAGCCGCACGAGTTCGAACACATCGATCGCGGGCGCATCGGCCAGGGGCGTTCCGGGCATGGGCATGAGACAATTGATCGGCACGCTCTCCGGCGCCGGGTCGAAGTTGCAGAGGACTTCCAGCATCCTCAGCCGGTCCTCCACGCTCTCTCCCATGCCGATGATGCCGCCGCAGCAGACGCTGATGCCGGCGCGCTGGACCGATCCAATCGTGTTGAGGCGGTCCTCAAAGGTATGGGTGGTCACGATCTGGGAATAGTGCTCCGGCGAAGTGTCGATGTTGTGATTGTATGCCGTCAGGCCGGCTTTCTTGAGCTCCTGCGCCTCCTCGTCGCCGAGCTGGCCCAACGTCACGCAGACCTCCATTCCCAGGCGGCTGATTTCGCGGACCGTCTCGATCATCTGTTCGAATTTTTTGTCGCCCTTGCGCACGCCTTTCCACGCCGCCCCCATGCAGAACCGTGTCGAGCCGTTGGCTTTGGCGAGCTGGGCGATGGGGAGCACCTCGTCGGACGTCATCAGGCTCTGCCTCTCCAGGCCGGTGTCGTAACGGGAACTCTGCGAGCAATACCCGCAGTCCTCGCTGCAGCCTCCGGTCTTCACGCTGAGCAAAGTGCAAAGCTGAACCTCGTTCTTGTTCCAAAATTCCAAATGCACCCGGCGGCTTTCATGGATCAGATCAAAAAGCGGGCGGGAATAGATTCGTTCGAGTTTTTCCAGTGTCGGTATCACAACGCCTGCATTTCTAACCGCAGGATGTCACGGAGTCAACTGGACAGCCGTTCCCCGAGGGCGCATCTCCGATAAGTGCAAAAATCAGTCCCACAGGAACTGAAGGGTGTCGGTTTTGACCGCGGCGTCGATGGCGAGCATATCGGCCAGACCGCGAGGAGACCAAAATTGGCCGCGACGT
>JBAYWC010000035.1:0-25086 GCA_041674265.1 Terrimicrobiaceae bacterium | reverse complement strand
GGCACCGAAACCGACTTTTGTCTTTCCCCATGCTTGTTATTTCATGGCAGGGCAAAGAATTTGTCCGGTATTTTCGCGTTACTCCCTCATTCTACGCCCGCTGCGAGGAATTGTAATTCTGCCATAGTTGCAGGTCATGCACAAAAGGAAGGGTTTTTTCTTGTGGATTGCCTGCGGGATTCTCATGGTGCCTGCATGCTGATGGCCATCCGGCACCGGGTCTTGATTGGCGTCCTCCGCCCGGGAGTGGTGTTCTCTTTGGCGCTCGGCGCGCTTTGTGGGGTCCAGGCGCAGCAACCGTCCTCGGTGCCTGCTTCGCCCAGTGCCCCCGGCTTCCGGCAGATCGGCAAGACCCCCGAGCGCTGGCCGGAGACCATTTCCGTGTGAAGATCGTTGGCATCGAGGACGGCAAGGTGCTGTCGCTGTCGGCAGCACCGTCGCTTCTCTCGCCCCCGAGCAGACAAATTTCTGGCAGGGCTACGATGCCCGCCAGCAGGAACTCGATGCCGGGAAGCCTGCGGGAACGGACATCCCGGCCACCGCGACTCCAACCGCTTCCCCCTCCCAACCGGTCGCCGTCCGGGACTCCCCCGCCGCGCCACCCCGCATGGGGGGGCATCTGCCACGCAGGCCGTCCTGCTCACCCGGCACTCAACGGAGAAGAACGGGGGCGGGCTGTCGATCGTGACCGGGCGCTACTACCAACCGCTGCCATCCGCCCCCTCCACGCTGGAATCCGAACCCCCGTGCGCCGCGCCGGCTGACTTTGAAATTTCCGTTGCCGGGCGGCAGGTTCCGCTGGTTGTGGATTTCGGTGACGTGGGCCGCGCGAAAGTTTACTTCGATCCGAAGGGTGCCGGAGACCTGCGGGCTGTGAAGCCGCTCTCCGCCCCGAACAGCATGGAGTCCCGTGGCGCTCCGCAGGGTTACGGGCAGTATGAAATTGGGCCGCTCGTCATGGACCCGGGATCCTCTGCGGGGAAGAATGGGGCACCTTTCAAGTTGCTGGTCACGAAAAGCCCGTCCGGGAACCCGCAGGGACATGTGCGGGTGGTGCCAGTGGAGCAATTCAGCGGGAGCGCGACCCTCGGAGGTCGAAAGGTGGATGTCGTTCTGGTTGACGCGGATTTCGACGGCAAACTCCGTGCGGGGTTTCGTGCGGAGGATTTGCCGGGTCGCAGCAACGGCCCGCCTCCTCCGTTCGATGCATCGCCGTCGATTGGAACGGCGACCACCAATTCGACTACCGCAGCGAGGTTCTCCCGCTCGTTCCGCTCCTGGGGTTCGGCGGGCGGCACCACGAGTTGGCTCCTGCGGAGAACAGTTCCTCCCTCGGCATCCGGGAGATCCAGCCGGAATTGGGGACATTGGAAAAAACCTCGTCCGACGTGAGCCTTGTTCTCGTTTTCGAACGGTGCGTGGCCCTTCTCGATTCCTGGGAAAATGGCGCATGGAAGGTGCCGGCCGGCGAGTATGCCGTGTCTTATTTCTGCCTGCATTCAAAAAAAGGAGGAGTGGACTGGACCCTCCACGGGAGCATGCCTGGCCAGGACCGAATTGCCATCCCGCCCGGTCAAGCCGCTGTTTTGAAGGTGGGAGTCCCGCTCACTCCCAAGTTTGAAATCAGTTGGCGGGGAGAGACCGCTCCCATTGGTTTCGCCTTGGCTGGCGTTGGCGGGGAGACCTACGAGGCGGGCGGGCGCCTGGGCGGAAATCGCCAGTCTCCGCCCGATTTCAAGATTTTCAACCGCGCGGGAAAAGCCCTCGACCGGGGCACGTTCGAATACGGGTGAGGCGGCACCTGCCGGTACTCGTGGCGAGTGCCTTCCAGCATGCAGGATGAATTCCGCATCGAACTCGAAGCGAAGCTTGGGCCCTTCCCACTCGAACAGAGCGCCCAGTGGTTTTCGAGGAAGCAGCCCGGATAAATCACAGAGAGGCAGGTGTCGGGACCGATCGGATTGGCTTGCCTATCGATCCGGGTGCGCGGTCGGGTCGGGGGTTTTGAGAAATCGCGTGTTTCCCACCCTTCGCGTGATTCCGAGCGCATCCAGGTGGTCGAGCAACGGGAGCGCATATTTGCGCGTGGTGTCGATTTGGTATTTGAAATCCACGCTCTCCAGGCGGCCATGTTTCTTGATGTGTTCCGTCACCCTGGCCGTGGCTTCACTGATCGCGTTGCTGTGAAAAACGCCGCCGCCGGGGATTTCCACCAGGCGTTCGAGATCCTTGAGCACCTTGATGGCCTGCCCGCAGGTCCGGTCGTCCACGCCCAGTTCTCGCGCGGCTTCCGACGCGGCGGGCGGATGAAAAAGCCGCCCGCGAAAAAGGGCTTCGACACGCTCGCAAACAGGCGCGATCGCCTCGGGCAAACCCGGCTGCCAGCCTGCCCGTGAGAACCGCCGGCTTGTCCGGGAAAAAGTGATGCGACCATCTGCCAGAAGGATTGCCGCGACCGTCTCGAAACAAGCTGACGGCACCCGGCCAAGCTCGGCGAGCCGCGGCTTCGGCAACCCCGGGCTTTGCGGTTCGGTTTTGTGGTGGCCGTCGAGCACGGCATCCTGCCGGATGCGCGTGAAGATCGATGGCGATCCCTGCCGCAACGCGCGCGCCAACTCCCCGGTGCTCATGCGGAGCGGGCGGATCTCCACCAGCCGGGTTGGCAATTCCTGCCCGGGCAGCGATCCTCCGCCCATGAACCCGATGGCGTTCTCCACGCGCAGTTCGCAGGAAAGGCCGCCATCCGGCTTGGAGACAATGCGGGCGGCCACACGCTCGATTTCCTGCATCGTTTTCCGCAGCATCGCGAGAATGGGCACTCCGGCCAGCGCGCGTTGTTCGTCCAGGAAGAGCCGGAGGGTGGCTTCGAGCGCCGCGGGCGAGATTTTGTCCACCCGGACGATCCTCGCAAACGGGTCCCTGCGGATTTGCTCCACCCACCTGGCCTTGCCCAGGATCAGCCCTCCCTGCGGCCCGCCGATCATTCAATCAACTGGCCGCGTGAAACGATCACTTCGCGTCCCTTGGCGAGCGCGCTCAGGGCGATCATCGTGGCGGCGGCGTTGTTGACCACGGTGGCGGCCTCGGCTCCCGTGATCAGCCCGAGAAGCCGTTCCACGCCGGTGTCGCGCAGGATGCTCGTTTTTCTCCATGGTAAGGGAAGTTCGGTGGGGAAAGGAAAACCTGCCGGTGCATGGCGGCAATGTCGAGGAAAGTCCTGCGCGGGCACGGGATGTCGGAAACAATCCTCTTTCGTTTTCCCGTGGGCCGGTCTTTACTCCCCGCCGATGACGGAAGCCGAGGCCTATATTGCGCTGAACATGGTCCGCCAAGTCGGACCGGTCCGGGTGCGGCGCTTGCTGGAGGTCTTCGGTTCGCCGATCAAAGTCCTCCACGCGGGAGAGCGTGAGCTTCGCGGGGTCGAAGGCATCGGGCCGGACGTGGCGGGGTCGATTCGCGGTTGGGAGGGACAGGTCGATCTCACCGGGGAGCTCGGGCTTGTGAAGGATTTCGGCGCCCGCGTCGTGACGATGGCGTGTCCGGACTATCCCGCCTTGTTGCGGGAGATCCACGATCCTCCGATTGTGCTTTATGTCTGGGGGGAACTCCAGGACCGCGACCGGCATGCCATTGGAATCGTGGGGACGAGGAAGCCAAGCCATTACGGGGGGGAGTGCGCCAAGAAGCTTTCCTATCAGCTCGCCTCTGCCGGGGTCACGGTGGTGAGCGGGCTGGCCAGGGGCATCGATACGGCGGCACATCAGGGGGCGCTCGCCGCGAAGGGTCGCACGATTGCGGTGATCGGGAGCGGGTTCCTCTCGCTCTACCCGCCGGAGAACCTGGCGCTGGCGGAAAAAATTTCCGGATCGGGCGCGGTGGCGACCGAATTTTCCATGCAGGTGCAGGCCGACAAACAGACCTTTCCGATGAGGAACCGGATCATCAGCGGTTGTTCCTTCGGCCTTCTGGTTGTGGAAGCCGGCGGGCGAAGCGGAGCCCTGATCAGCGCGAACCAGGCGGGCGAGCAGGGCCGGTCAATCTATGCGGTGCCGGGACGGATCGACCAACCGAATGCCATCGGCTCCAACCGCCTCATCCAGCAGGGGGCGAAGCTCATCACGTCGGCGGCGGACATCCTCGACGATATGGGCATGCTTTTTGCGGAAACTCCGGCTCTTTCGCCGGCTCCCGCGCCCGAGCTTGAAGGAAATGAGGCGCTCGTTTACGAGGCCCTCGGGGAGGAGGAGGTCCATGTGGATGAGATTATCGCGAGAAGCGGGTTGCCAACGCACGTGGCGTCTTCTACGTTGCTCGCCCTTGAAATGAAAAAGCTGGTGCGGCAGCGCCCCGGCAGCCGGTTCGTCAAACTTCGTTGAAATCACCCCATGTCAAAATCCCTCGTTATCGCAGAAAAGCCGAGTGTCGCCGCCGATCTGGCCCGGGTGCTGGGCAAGCTTCCGAAGAAAGACGATTATTTCGAGAACGACGACTATGTCGTGACCTCCGCCATCGGCCATCTGGTCGAGCTGTGCCTGCCGGGCGAGATGGACAAGAAGCGCGGCAAGTGGAGCTTCGCGAACCTTCCCATCATCCCCGACCATTTCGAACTCAAGCCGATCGAGAAAACCCAATCCCGCTTCAACCTTCTCAAGCGCCTCCTCAAGCGCGCCGATATCACCGAAGTCATCAATGCCTGCGACGCCGGGCGCGAGGGGGAGCTGATTTTTCACTATCTGATCAAACTGGCGGGCACCAAGAAACCGACCCGCCGGCTCTGGCTCCAGAGCATGACCCCGGATGCGATCCGGGAGGGATTTGCCGGTCTTCGCAACGGGGAAGAGATGGTTCCGCTCGCCGAGGCCGCTGTCTGCCGCAGCGAGAGTGACTGGCTGGTCGGCATCAATGGCACACGAGCCATGACCGCCTTCAATTCCAAGGGGGGGGGGTTCCAGCTCACGCCGGTGGGGCGGGTCCAGACGCCGACGCTTGCGATCCTTGCCGAACGCGAGGAGAAGGTCCGGGCATTCAAGCCCCGTCCGTTTTTTGAGGTTTACGGGGATTTTGGGGTGGCGGCTGGGACTTATCGCGGACGCTGGTTCAGCGAGGGGTTCAAGAAGAACGGCGATGAGGACGCCCGCGCGGAGCGCATCTGGGAGCGGGCCACGGCGGAGGCGATCGTTGCGAAATGCGACTCGAAGCCCGGCATTGTGGTGGAGGAGAAAAAGCCCGCCACGCAGATTGCGCCGCAACTTTACGATCTGACCACGCTTCAGAGGGAGGCGAACTCGCGATTCGGGCTCAGTGCCAAGCGGACGCTGCAGATTGCGCAGGCGCTCTACGAGCGGCACAAAGTTCTCACCTATCCCAGAACCGACTCGCGGTATCTTCCCGAGGACAACATCGGCAACGTGAAATCCGCTTTCGCCCGGCTCGAGGCGCCGGATCTTTCCGAGCATGCCCACAAGGCCGTCTCGCAGGGCTGGGTCCGCCAGAACAGGCGGATTTTCAACAATGCGAAAGTCACCGACCACCATGCGATCATTCCCACGGGGGTTTCCACAAAGTCCCTCGATGACTTTGAGTTGAAAGTCTACGACATGGTCGCCCGGAGGTTCGTGGCGGCATTTTTTCCCGCCGCCCAGTTCGAGGTCACGACGCGCATCACCCGCGTCGAGGGCGAGGCGTTCAAAACCGACGGAAAAATCATCACCGACCCCGGCTGGCTTGCGGTCTATGGCAAGCAGGCCGCTTCGAACGACGAGCAGAATGTCTGCGCGATCCGTAGCGGGGAGACCGCCCGCACCGAGGCGCTCGAGATCAAGGAAAACGAGACGAAACCGCCGCCCCGCTTCACCGAGGCCACCCTGCTCTCGGCCATGGAAGGCGCCGGCAAGCTGGTGGACGACGAGGAACTCCGCGAGGCCATGAGCCAGCGCGGGCTCGGCACGCCCGCGACCCGCGCGCAGATCATCGAGGGGCTGATCCTCGACGGTTACATCCTCCGCCAGGCCCGCGACCTCATCACCACCTCGAAGGGGCTTTCGCTCATCACCCTGCTCCGCGGGCTCGGGGTGCAGGCGCTCACCTCTCCGGAGATGACCGGCGAGTGGGAGCACAAACTCAAACGCATGGAACGCGGGGAAATGCCCCGCCCGCAATTTATGGACGAAATCCGCACCTTCACAAACGACATCGTCGAGAAAGCAAAAAACTTCCAGGGCGATACCGTGGACGGCAACTTTGAGCCACTCGATGAAAAATGCCCGAAGTGCGGGCACAGGGGGTTCGTCGAATCCTTCAAGGCCTTCGAGTGCGGCGAAAAATGCGGGGCCATCGTCTGGAAAAACATGGCCGGCCGCCAGTTCGAGCGCGAGGAAGTCCGCAGGCTCCTGCGCGACGGGGTGGTCGGCCCGCTCGAAGGGTTTCGCAGCAAGATGGGCCGCCCGTTCGCGGCCGTGGTCAAACTCGATCCGGAATTCAAGCAGAGCTTCGATTTCGGAGACTCGCAGGATTCCGCGCGCCAGATCGATTTCTCCGTGCTTCCATCCATCGGCACCTGTCCTGTTTGCAAGACCGGAACGATCCACGACACCGGCACGGCCTGGCAGTGCAGCAATACGCCCTCCTGCAAATTCCGCATGGGGAAATCGCTGTGCCAACGGGAGATCCCCCGCGAGCAGGTGATCCAGCTCATCGAAACGGGAAAAACCGCTCTGATTTCGCGGTTCATCTCGAAGAAAGGCCGGCCATTTTCGGCGTTTCTCAAAATCGAGAACGGCAAGGTGGGTTTCGAGTTTGAAGAGCGCAAACCCGCGGCAAAGAAAACCGCCCGCGGCCGGGCGGGCGCATCTGCCCCCCCCCGCGCCGATTGACACGGAGGGAAGGCGGCTGCGCGCGCTCGGATTCTTCGTTTGCATCTGTTGCATTGCGGTTGTTAGATTGTTTCATCCATGAGTCTTCAACGTCCCCCACTTGGGAAAATGATCCCGTTCGCCCTCCTGTCCTGTTCGGTCCTGCTTCCGCTTCTTTCTCCGGCGCAAACCGCGGATGGCCAGCGGGGAAAGGACAAACCCGGTTTGGCGCTGGTGAAACCCCAGGCTTGGTCGAAGGATGACCAGGCGACCGTCCTCGAGTTTCTCACGTTCGCCAACCATTCCGGCTATTATGAATTCCGAACGGCGAGATCTCCCAAGTATCAAGTTCCCACGGCAAAGATCGTGAAAGTCGTCGTCTATCCGGAGAGCCCGCAATCGATCACAACCCCCGAACAAAGGACCTCGCTCCAAGGCGTTGTCGAGGAATTCGCCTCCCTTTCCGCAAAATTCCCTTCCGCCGCCCGCCAGTTGAACAAAGCGGCGGCCCCCCTGAAGGCTGACGCCGCCAAGTATGATGCCGGAAACGTGAAAGAAGACGGCCAGTGGGTTCCCCGCAGCGCCTTCTACAAACAGAAAGCCACGGCCCTCGCCAACCTGCTCCGCCCCGAACTCGTGGAAGCGCCGAACATCAAGGAAGTGGACCTTGCCACGAACCAATACTACATCGGGCTTCAGGATCTTGCCAAAGTGGAACCCTCTGTGGGCGCTGTTGTCGGGAGTATCCGTTCGCTCCACCAGAGCCTGGTGAGAAAAGCGGATCGCGAGGCGTTGTTGGGCCAGCTGGATTCGCCGACCCTCGACTTCGAGCATGCCGGGGCTCTCGTCAAACAGCTCAAAGCCCTGCACCCCGACGAGGATGCGCGGGCCAACCTGTTTGTGCAGAATTGGGACGCGGCAGTCGCCAGTGCCGGCCAGCTCACCAAACAGATCACGGACACCCAGGCGCAATTCGAAAGCGCGATGCCTGATGATTCCGGCGAAGTGCCCGGAATTCCTCCGGAACTGTCCTCGAGCCTCGACAAGCTGGGCGAGGCGGTGAAAACATACCGGTCCGGTTCCCCTCCGCCTGCGATCCCTGTGCCCCTGCAGCTCGCTGACGCGATGATGGCCTGTGGGAACAAACTCCCCGGACTCGCCAAGCAGATTCAAGCCCGCGAATTCCTGGATGCGAAGTCTGTTCTCGACACGCTGGGCAACCAGGCGGCCCCCATCGGCCCCCAAACCACAAAAATCCTTTCCGGGCTCCAGAAAAAACTCGCAGCCGACATCCAAAAATTCCAGGCCCTCCGCACCGAGGCGAAATTGCTGGCCGAGAACGACAAGATCGAGGAGGCGCTGAAAAAATACCAGCAGGCCCACGACATCATTCCTTCCAAGGATGTCGCCGCCCAAATCGATCTTCTGAAAAAGCAGTAGTTCCGCCGGAGAGTCGGAACAGCGGGGTGCTCGCGTCGTCTGCACCCCCGCGCCCCGCGCTTTCTTCACCCCGCAGATCAATTTTCGGCGGAAATCTCCTCGCCAATTTTTGCGGCTCGGGCATTGTGGACGGCTGTCATGCCCGCACATTCTTCGCAGATCACCAGCGTTGTCACCGGCGGAGCCGGCTTCCTCGGCTCCCATCTCACCGACCGGCTCCTCGCCGAAGGCCACCGGGTGATCGCCATCGACAACCTCATCACCGGCAACGTGGCAAACATCGGGCACCTCGCCGGAAATAAAAATTACAAATTCATCTGCCACGATGTGACGGAATATATTTTCATTCCGGGAAAGGTGGATTTCATCTGGCATTTTGCGAGCCCGGCGAGCCCGATCGATTACCTCAAGATCCCGATCCCGACATTGAAGGTCGGCTCTCTGGGCACGCACAACGCGCTGGGGCTGGCCAAGGACAAAGGCGCCGCATTCCTTCTGGCCTCGACATCCGAGTGCTACGGGGACCCGCTGGTTCATCCCCAGAAGGAAGATTACTGGGGCAATGTGAATCCGATCGGCCCGCGGGGAGTTTATGACGAGGCCAAGCGGTTTGCGGAGGCCATCACCATGGCCTATCACCGTTTCCACGGATTGAACAACCACATCGTGCGCATCTTCAATACCTACGGTCCCCGGATGCGGTTGAACGACGGGCGGGTCGTGCCGGCGTTCATCGGGCAGGCGCTCACCGGCGAACCCCTCACCATTTTCGGCGATGGCAGGCAAACCCGGAGCTTTTGTTTCGTTTCCGATTTGATCGACGGAATCTTCCGCCTGATGAGGAGCGATTATCACGAACCGGTGAACATCGGGAACCCGAGGGAAATGACGATCCGGGAATTTGCGGACGAGATCATCCGGATCACCGGAGCCGGATCCCGTGTCGAGCACAGCCCGCTTCCGGTGGATGATCCCAAGGTCCGCCAGCCGGACATCGGTCTCGCGCGCAAACTTCTTGGCTGGGAGCCGAAGGTGGATTTCGACGAGGGAATCCGGGAAACCATCGAATTCTTCCGCGGCAAAGTCGGAGCGGCATAAAATTTGCCTGGTTTTCTTTGTTTACTTCACCTCGTTGATTATTTATCAATCTTTCCCGTATGCGGCCCTCTTCCTCCTCGATTTCTGCGGCGATTTTGCTGGCGCTTTTTGCGATTTCCCCTTCTGTCCGGGCCCAGCAGGCGGCGCCGAATACCGAAGTCTCGATCACCAAAATCGAATCCACCTTCGTTGACACGCCGAAGATCACCGCAAGCGGATATTCCAAGAAGTCGCCCGGACGACCCGGTTCCTGGCTTGAGGTGGAGGTGACATTCGATCGGAGCGCCCTCCCGAAAGAACCGAAATTTTCCGAGGAACTGACCTTCAACTACTACATCCTGCTGAAAAACGAGCGCGTCACCGAGGACAAGAAGCCGACTTTGATCACCGGTTCGGTCGTTCATGTCCATGTGCCACAGGAGAAGGGATTGCATTCCGTTGCATTCGTCAGCCCCAGGACGCTCGCGCGTTTCTTCGATGGCAAAATTCCTGCGAATGCCCAGCAAGCCGTCACGGATGTCGGGGTGACCGTCTTCGGAAAGAACGGGTTGCTCGCCATCTCGACTTCCAAGGGAACAGTCAAGGGAGACAAGGGATGGTGGGATAATCCCGCACCTTACACCCCGGTCGCCGGGGCTCTGCTCAATAAAAACGAGACCCCATTCGCTCCGTTGGAATGGGACTACTACGAGGCCATCAAGTCGAAATCCGGAAGCTGATCCCGGAGTCTCTCAATGGCCAAACCTTCACGAATCCACGTTCTCGATCTCGGCATGCAGACTGTCAGTCTGGCCGAATTCCACAAACTTCCCGACGGGGGGCTCAGCCTTAACGCATTTCAAGAGACGGAACTGATCACCGATCCGTCCGCGGATGCGACCCGCCCCGCGCAGATCAAGGAGGCGGTCAAGGAACTCCGGGATGCGTTGAAAGTCCCGGTCAAGGAACCCGTCAATTTTTGCCTGCCCGCCCAGTCTGTTTTCTCCCGGTTCGTCAAACTTCCCGGGGCTTCCCCCGAGGATGTCAACTCGATCATCGCATTCGAAGCGCAGCAGAACGTGCCGTTTCCCATCGACGAGGTGGTCTGGGACTACCAGATCATGGGCGCCCAGCGGGACGGGAGCTGGGATGTCATCCTGGTTGCCATGAAATCGGACCAGCTCACCGAGGTCGCCGACGCGGTGACGGCAGGGGGGATGAAGCCCCGGATCATCGATGTCGCGCCAATGGCGGTCTACAACGCCTTTCGTTTCAATTACCCGGACACGACGGGATGCTCGCTGATCATCGATATCGGAGCGCGGACAACCAATCTCATTTTTGTGGAGGGAAACCGCGCCTTCAGCCGGAGCATCCCGGTCGGCGGCAACTCCATCAGCGCGGCTGTCGCCAAGGAATTCCATCAGGACATCACGCTGGCCGAGCGGCTGAAAGTGGAGAAAGGCTCCGTTAGTCTCGGCGGGGCGTATGCGGAACCGAACGATCCCACGGAGGCGAGGGTCGCCAAGGTCGTCCGCAATACGATGACGCGCTTGCATGCGGAAATCGCCCGATCGATCAGTTTTTACCGCACCAGCCAGGCGGGCAGCCAGCCGGTCAGGGTCCTCCTCTGTGGCGGCACGGTCAGCCTTCCCTACATGGTGGAATTTTTCAGCGAAAAGCTCCAGACGCCGATCGAGTTTCTCAACCCCCTGCGCAATGTGACCGTGAACAGCGCTGCGGTCGCGGAAGCCCTTGCCGCCAAGGCGCACACGTTCGGCGAGTTGGTGGGAGCCGCATTGCGGTCCTTCGAGGGCTGCCCGTTGGAGATCAACCTGCGGCCTCCCTCCGTGGTGCGGGATCAGGACCTTGCCCGCAGGAAACCGTTTTTGATTCTCGCCGCCATCTGCCTGCTCCTGACTCTTGCTGCCTGGTGGTTGTATTTCAGCCAGGCGGTCAAGGTCACCGATGAAGTTCTGGCGCGCGTCCAGGCGGATGTTTCGAAACTGGATGGGGTTTCCCAGCAAATGGATAAACTCGCGGCAGAGCAGAAAAAACTGGACGCCTTGGTCGCTCCGCTCCTGCTGGCGTCGGCCGAGCGCTCCGCATGGGCCGAAATTTTTGATGAACTCGGGGCAAAACTTCCCGCCCGTTTCATCTGGGTCACGGAAATGCAGCCCGTCGGGGCCCGCGTGCCGGGGTCCGACAGGACGGGTGGTTCAGCGGAGCCTTCAGGACCTCCCCGACCCGGACAGCAGCGTTCAGGCCCCCCTTCGATCACGGCGTTGGAAATCAAGGGTCTTTATCTCGACAACCCTCCGAACGAGAAACAGGCGAAGATCGTTGACGAGTTTGTGGACAATTTGAAGACCTCGCCCGTCTTTGCGCTTCCGAACGACATGTCCAAGAATATCACGCGGACCACACCCACCGGAGAAAGCTGGGCTTATGGGTACACCCTGCTTTTGCCCCTTCGCAAGCCGATTCCTCTCCCATGAACTGGTTCAAGGACAATCCCTTTCTTGCCGGAATCGCGGCCGTTTGCCTGATCGGATCGTGCGCTCTCGCCTATTTGATCATTCAATCCGCCTCGGCCTATTCCGCTTCTTCCGATGCTTACACGGCCTCGGTGGCAAAGCTTCACTCCCTGCAAAACAAGGTTCCGTTTCCGAGTGACGCCAACTTGAAAGCCATTCAATCCGGGCTGGCGGGCTATTCCTCCCACATTGCCGGACTTCGATCCCAGTTGGCAAAAATGCAGATCCCCCTGGATGAAAAAATCACGCCCCAGCAGTTCCAGGATGGGCTCAGGACGGCTGTCAATGACATCCGGGTCAAGGCCGATGAAAACGGCGTCAAACTCCCGGAGAATTTCTACTTCGGGTTCGATCAATACCAAACACAGGTTCCCGCCGGGCAGGCCGCCCCATTCCTGAACCGCCAGTTCCGCGTGATTCAATCTCTCATCGTCCGGCTGGTGGACTTCAAGGTGGCCTCGATTGACGGAGTCTCCCGCGTTCCGCTTCCCCAGGAGTCCGCTGCCCCGGCCGCCGGACAAAGGAAGCCCGATTCCTCCGAGCCGGTTTTGTCGAGTTTCCCGTTCGATATTTCCTTCACCGCCGAGCAGGGAAAGTTTCGCGTGGCCTTCAACTCGCTCCTGGGATCCGATCAGTTTTTGATCGTCAGGTCGTTGGGGATTCAGAACTCGAATCCCCAGGCCCCCTCCAAAAAAGGCACGGAGCCGACGGCGGCTTCTTCGAATCTGCCGGCTGCCGGGGCCGGAACTCCGGGGAAGGACCAGGCAAGCATGCAGGTCATTCTCGGGCGGGAATCGCTCAAGGTCACCCTCCGGTTGGAAATGCTCGATTTTGCCAAACCGGTTCCCGCAAAAAAATAAGATTCATGGATTGGATTAAGCAACATTACGAACGCGCATTTCTCGGGGCCTTCGCCCTTGCCTTGATCGCCTGTTCCGGCTGGCTTTCCTGGAAGGCGCTTTCGTTCCCGGAAAATTTTGCGGAACGCAACAGCAACAAGAAGCCCGACAATACCATCACCCCCCCCGACACGAAATCCGTCGATGCCGCCGCCGCCCTCGCTTCCAATCCCCGCTCGTGGAGCCCCCACGAGGGATCGCTTTTTGTTTCCCGGCCTTATGTGCTCAAGGAAGACAAGCTTATCGATCCCCTCGAGGAAGGAGATCCCCTGCATCCGCCGATCACGAACGTTTGGCTCCAAAAGTATGACCTCGATTATGGCGATGTGGCTGTGAAAAGCCAGGACCCCGACAAGGACCGCTTCAGCAACCTGGAGGAATTCCTTGCCGGGACAGATCCCACCAACGAAAAATCCGTCCCCCCATATCACACGAAACTCCGGCTCACCAAGTTCGATCCTGTGCCGTTCCGGCTCAAGTTCGGAGGAGATTCCGGCGACGGGGAAACCTTCATCATCAATGCCAAGGACGCGAAGGCGCGCACGCAGTTCCTCAAGCTCGGGGATATGATCGAAGAAGCCCCCTACAAGCTCCTGGCCTACGAGAAGAAGACCATAAGCAAAAATGACATGGAGGTGAATGTCTCGGAACTCACCATCCAAAATACCGAGACCGGACGAAAAATCGTTTTGGTTTACGACAAAGAAGCCGATGATCCGACGTCCTATGGGGAATTCCTCTATCTTTACGACAACACCAAACATCGCTGGAAAAAGGATGACGAGTTTGCCCTCTCCCCGGAAAATGACCGGAAATACAAACTTATTGACATTTCCGCGCAGGAAGCCCAAATAGAGGACCTTGAATCTGGGCAAAAATTCCAGATCGGAAAGGCGGAATAACCAACCGCCGTGATTTTCCTTCCATGCTGCCAGAACCATTCATGAAATTAACCCTGCCTTCCCGTGCCAGGGGCTTCCAGCCCGTGCAAAGCCTCCGGGCTTCCAGCCTGCTTTCCTGTCCCCCTCTTCGTTTCCGGGCGGCCCATCGAAGAATGGCTCTCCTGCTCCAATTGTCGGTCCCTTCTCTCCTCGTCGCTCTTTTTCTCCTCACCCCGTCGGCCCGGGCCCAGTATGCTGGAGTCCAGGGAACCGTTGAAGGTCAGATCCGGCGTTCCGAACAGACCGCAGAATATGCGAAGGGAATCGTTGCCAAGGGCCAGCAAGCCCTCGGCTCCCAGGATTACGAGAGCGCATTCGCTTATTTTAAAAGCGCCGTGGATATGTTGCCCGCATCCGGTTCGGCCACGGCAACCCTCCGCCAGCAGGCCATGAATGGATTTTGCGACGCGGCCGTCAAGTTGGCCCGCCAACGGATTTCCGAGGGCCGCTTCGAGGATGCCAAAACAACGGTCGCGGTGGTTTTGGAGGAACGTTACAACCCGGACTACAAGCCGGCCGTTTCCCTGAGCGATGAACTCAAGGACAAAACCTCCTTCTACAGCCAGACGATGACGCCGGGGTTTGTGGCCAATGTGGAGGAAGTCAAACAGCTTCTGCAAGAGGCACAGGGATTCTACGCTTCCGGGCGATATGACCTCGCGTTCAAGCGCTATGAGCAGGTCCTGAATGTTGACAAATACAACATCGCGGCGCGACGCGGCATGGAGCAGGTCAACAACGCCCGCATCAAATATCAGGAGACGGCCTACAACGAAACTCGCGGCGACATGATCCGGCAGATCAACAAGGCCTGGGAACTTCCGGTTCACAGATTCGACGTGGCGGCGTCCCAGATTATCGACCAACCCCAGATCGATACGCGCGGCACCGCCAGCATCAACCGCAAACTCGACGAGATCATCATTCCAAAAATCGATTTCCGGGACGCGACGGTCCGCGAGGCCCTGGATTTCATCAAGCAGCGCGCCACCTCATTGGACACGATCGAACAGGACCCTGCCCGGAAGGGGATCAACATCGTCCCCAAACTGGCTCCGGACGCCGTCGAGTCCGAATCAAGGATCACCCTTTCTCTCACCGATGTTCCCTTGCGGGCCGCCATCGACTATGTGGCGCGGGCCGCAAATCTGAAACTGAAGGTGGAGCCCTACGCGGTGCTTGTCGTTCCGCAATCCGAACCGACGGATGTGCTCATCACCAAGGAATACAAAGTGCCTCCCAGCTTTATCACCGCCCTTCCGGCAAGCAACACCCCGTCACAGCCGGTTCCCGGAGTGGCACCGGGGTCACAGCCCGCCATCACTGCCCGTTCGGGCGCGCGCGAATTTCTCGAGGCCAATGGCGTCACTTTTCCCCCGAACGCCAGTGCCAACTACATCGCCTCCAGCAGCCGCCTGATTGTCAAAAACACGCAGTCCAACCTCGATCTGGTCGACAATCTCGTGGAGAACTCCATGACAACCCCCCCCAGCCAGGTGGAGATCGAGGCCAAGTTTCTTGAGATCACTCAAAACAACCTGAAGGAACTCGGCTTCGACTGGCTGCTCGGGCAGTTTGCCCTGCCGTTCGGAACGGGTATCTATGGCGGTGGGGGAACGCAGGGGGGCAACCAGAATATTGATGCCAATGCCTATCCTTTTCTCAATTCCGGCTCGACGACCGTTCCTATCGGTGCCAGCAGTGTCACCTCGGGGCCGGTCACAGCAGGAAATCGGAGTGGAACCAGTGCGATCAGCGTGAATGCCGTGGATGGTTTACTCTTCAACCCGGTTACCGGTCCGGCGACCGGCGTCTTGGCGCTCGCCGGAATTTTCACAAACCCCCAGTTCCAAGTCGTTCTGAGGGCTCTCAACCAGTCGAAGGGCGTCGATTTGGTCAGTGCCCCAAAAGTCACAACGAAGACCGGACAGAGGGCCACGATCGAAATCGTGCGGGAATTTCGTTATCCCTCGGAGTATGACCTGCCGCAAGTGACCGGAGTCGCGGGAAACCTCCTGACTCCTGCCTCTCCCACTACTCCCACGGCATTCGAGATGAAGCCGACAGGCGTGACTCTGGAAGTGGAACCCACCGTGGGTCCGGATGGATATACGATCGATCTCGTGCTGGCTCCACGCGTTGTGGAATTCGATGGGTTTATCAACTACGGAAGCCCCATCTTTGCAACGGTTACCGCCGCGGGATTCGGCATATCCAGCAATGTGCTCATAACGGAAAACACCATCAACCAGCCGGTATTTTCCACGCGGGAAGTCACCACCCAGGTCTCGGTCTACGATGGCCAAACTGTCGTGATGGGCGGCCTGATGCGGGAAGACGTGCAAAAAGTGGAGGACAAGGTGCCGATTCTTGGCGACATTCCGCTGGCGGGCAGGCTCTTCCGAACGAGCGCCGACCAACATGTCAAAAGAAACCTGATCATGTTCGTCACGGCCACCTTGCTCGACCCTGCCGGACAACCCCTCATCAAGGCCGACGTTGAAGACCAGATCGTCGCCGTTCCCAGTGCATCAGCCGTTGAGTCCGAGGCCATCCCCGGGGATGCCGCCACCATTCCCCTCCCACAATAATTTCGCACTTTCGATGAAACAAAGCACCTCCGACAAAATTCTCTCCTCCCTGCTTTGGCAGGGGCTTCCAGCCCGTGCGAAGAATGACTGGAAGCCCATGCTGCTCCGGCTCCTCGCGGCTGTTTTCCTTTCCGCTTCCACTCTTCCCGCCCAGAATATTGTCGCCCTGACCGACAGGGAGATCGTCCGCCGCCAGGAAGACCTTCTGCTTGCGGACAAGCTGACCGCCAAAGGCGACCAGGCAATGAAGGACAAGGACTTTGAAACCGCTTATGTCAATTATCTGGACGCGCTGGAGAAAATTCCCGAAGGCCCCGCCGCCGCAGCACAGCGCAGTCCGGTTGTGGCGAAATTCTCCGATGCGGGGGTTTCCTATGCGAATTTTCTCGTTCAGAACGGACGTTATGGAGATGCGGAAAAAGTCGCCAAAACCATTCTCCTTCCTCAATTCAACCCCGGATACAGACCGGCTGTCCAGTTTCTCTCAGATCTCGAACAGCCCGACTATGTGAATAAAACGGTCACTCCTCAATTTGCAGCCAGCAGGGACGAAGTTTCGAAGCTTTTGGCGGAAGCGGACGGATACTATGCCACGGGCCGGCATGATCTCGCCATCAAGCGATACGAGCAGGTCCTGAACATCGACCGCTACAACAATGCGGCCCGCATGGGCATGGAGAGGGTGAACAGCAAAAAAAACAATTACCAGGTCGAAGCCTACAACGAGACCCGCAGCCGGATGCTCTGGCTGGTTGAGCGCGCGTGGGAACGTCCTGTGCGACGATTCCAGGGAGGCCCCAATACCGCGGACGGATCGCCATCGAGAAATGCTTTCGGTTCCAACATCGAGACGATTTCCGCGAGGCTGAACCGTATCATCATTCCGAAAATTGAACTCCATGATGCCACGATCCGCGAGGCTGTTGAGTTTTTGAAACAAAGGAGCCGGGATCTCGATTCCACGACGGATGACCCCAAGCTGAAGAAGGGCGTCAATATTGTCCTGAAACTGCCTTCCACCCCGACGACGCCGGAGGCTCCCGCCGAGACCACGGCGGTTCCCGCTCCCGATGCCGCGCCAACGGTGACGGCGGATACCAAGATCACCCTGTCTCTCAGCAATGTCCCTCTCATCGAGGCGCTGAGGTATCTGACCGAACTTGCCGGTCTCAAATACAAGGTCGAACCATTTGCTGTATCCATCGTTCCAATCACGGAGAACACGGACGAGCTTCTCACCAAGGAATACCGTGTGCCGCCCGGCTTCATTCCTGCCAACGTTGCGGGGCCCGATTCGGCGGTGCCTGTCGCCGGGAGACCCAGCGATTCCCTGAACCAAGTACGGGTCGCGAGCAGGCAAAAAGCCCAGGAATTTTTGATGAGTCAGGGGGTTCCTTTTCCTCCCGACACCTTTGCCCAGTATACTCCTGCAGGAAGCAAGCTGTTCGTGCGAAATACCCAAAACGCCCTCGACCTCATCGATACGCTCGTGGCCGCCGCCATGGGAGTTCAGCCGACGCAGGTTGAAATCGAATCGAAATTCTTGGAAATCTCTCAAAATAACCTCAAGGAATTGGGTTTCAATTGGCTGTTGGGACCGCTGAGCATCGGTGGCGGGGTTTATGGCTCTGGGGGAACCCAGGAAACGAGCACCACGGATTATCCTTTCGTTGTGAATGGAACTGCTGTTGGCCAGGATTCTGTCACAGGCGGTTTGCGCTCGGGGGTGGGCCTGGATCCGCAATCGGCAGTAACCGCGAATTCCATCGACGCCCTGCTCAATCCCGCCCTTGCCCTTGGTCAATCCCCGGCCATGCTGGGATTGTCGGGCATTTTTAGCAATTCGCAGTTTCAGTTTGTTATCCGTGCGTTGAATCAGAAAAAAGGCATTGATTTGATGAGTGCTCCGAAAGTCACGACCAAGAGCGGCAGCAAGGCGGTTATCAAGGTTGTCAGAAACTTCCCTTATCCCACGGAATTTACTCCTCCAGAGCCGCCGCCGACAGCAACCGGCACAGGCACCACGACGGTCGTCGTGGTGGCCGGATCGCTTGTTTCCAATGGGATCGTGAGCCCGTCAACTCCGACGACTTTTGAGACGAGGGATCTGGGGGTGACCCTCGAGGTCGAGCCGGCGGTGGGCCCCGACAACTATACGATCGACTTGAATCTGTCGCCGGAGGTGGTCGAGTTTGAGGGATTCATCAATTATGGAAGTCCGATTTTGGGAGCGCTTTTCAATCTTTCCACTCTCTCGATAGCTCAAACGGTTATTACTCCGAACGTCATCAATCAACCCATCTTCTCGACACGCAAAGTCACCACCAGCGTCAGCATCTGGGATGGACAGACGGTTGCCTTGGGTGGATTGATTCGCGAGGATGTGCAAAAGATTCAGGACAAAGTGCCGATTCTTGGAGATATCCCGCTCGCCGGACGTCTTTTCCGTTCCGAGGTATCCCAAAAGATCAAACGCAACCTCATCATCTTTGTGACCGCCCGCTTGATGGACGCCGAAGGACGGCCTGTTCGCCAGGATGATGAGCAGGAGGATATCGTGGAACCACTGGGATTGCCGGAGAATCTGCCTCCTCCAACTTTTCAAGCGCGTTCCGTGGGCAAGTAATTCCGCTTTCCACAAAATTTCCCCCGTTCTCTTTGCCGCACACCGGAGCGCGGGCCTCCTGCCCGCCATCGTGACCCAGCCGGGCGGAACGCCCCATTCTTATTAAGCCCGAAAGTTGCTTTTCTCCGATCTCTGCGGCTCTGCGTGGGGAACCGCTCTATTCCTTGCTGCCGGAGAGGTGATCCCGGAAGGCGTTCCGGAGTTTGAGCGGATCGGGAATTTTGAGGATCCTTCCGCGCACCGAGATGAGGCCGGATTCACGGAGTTTTGCAAGTGTCCTGGAGAGGGTTTCCTGCCGGGTTCCCAGCTCGCCGCTGAGCATCGTCTTGGTCATGCCGATGGCCACCTCGGCGGGCTTGTGTGAGAGCGGGCGGGGGCAGCGCCGCAGGATCCAGTTCATGAGCCGCGTCTCCGAGTCCTTGAGGGCGACGCTTTCGAGCGAAGAGATCAACCCTCTCATGTGCTGGCTCATGGAGGCAAGGATGCGCAGTCCGATGTCCGCGCGCTGGCGGAGGATCTGGAGAAACTCCCATTTGGGAACGAGGATCACTTCGCTCTCGGCGACGGAACGCGCGTCGGTGAGATAGCCGCTGTCGTTGACAAGCGAATTTTCGGCGAACGATTCCCCGGGTCGGAAGAGATGGATCACCTGCTCGCGTCCATCCGGGGCGACTCGGTGGACGTTGATGATGCCACGCCGCACAATGTAAAATCCGTGCGCGGGGTCGCGTTGACGAAACAGATACTCGCCCTTCCGAAATGTCTTCAAAAGTGAAAACTCTGCGAACATGGCCAGGTCGTCATCGGGGAGGCCCGCGAAAACCGGTGTCCGTCTCAGAGAGAAAACGATCGCGGTATTTCGGAGGGTTTCGTGAGGACTGGACATCAACTGGGGAGGATTATGCCACGGGATTCGCGGGGAAATCAAGCCGGCGTTCTGGGCGTCGCCAATTCAGAACGGGCGATCTCAGCCCGTTTGGAGACTGGGGGCCTCGTGGCGGAGACAGCGCCTGGCATGGGCGGGACGGCCCCTCCATACAGCGCTCGTCCCCGGCTTTTCGTTCCCCAGGCATCATTGGCAGGCTTCGCACTCCCCGCCGTTGCGCATGGCCTCCAAGGAGCAGGCAAGTTTTTCGCCGGCATCAAACTCCATCTTGGCGGCAAGGACGACCCCCCGCAGTTCCTTTTTCACGTTCGTCGTCGGTCCCTCGATGCTGGAGGCGCCCAGGGTGCGGAGGTAGTAGGTGGTTTTGAGTCCGGTGTGCCAGGCCCGGCGATACATGTGGCTCAGGATCTTGAGGTCCGGTTCGGCCAGGAACAAATTCACCGACTGCGACTGGTCGATCCACTTCTGGCGCCGGGCGGCGGCATCGATCACAAACCGGTGGGGGATTCCGAACACGGTCAGGTGCTTGCGCCGCAATTCTTCCGGGATTCCCTCGATGTTCGCGAGTTCTCCCTCGAAATACTTGAGCTGCTCGAGCATGTCGTTGTCCCACTTGCCGATCTTCCTGAGGTCGCGGACGAGTTCGGTGCTGAGAATGGTGAACTTCCCGCCGAGGTTTTCTTTGGCATAAAGATTCTTGTAGTTCGGCTCGATGCAGGGCGTCGTTCCCATGATGTTCGAGATCGTCGCGGTCGGGGCGATGGCGAGCACGTTCGAATTCCTCATCCCCTGCGCTTTGATCTTCTCGCGCACCGGCGTCCAGTCCATGGAGCCACCGCGCGGCACGTCGATTTCGATCCCCCGCTCGCGCTCGAGGAGGTCGATGGTATCCTGCGGCAGGAGCCCGCGGTCCCATTTGGAACCCATGTAGGAACTGTAAACGCCCCGCTCGGCGGCCAGGTCGCTCGAGGCGGAATAGGCATAGTAGGCAATCGCCTCCATGAATTCATCATTGAACCCGACGGCGGCATCGCTTGCAAAATCGAGCCCGCGCTTGAAGAGCGCATTCTGGACGCCCATCACTCCGAGCCCGACCGGCCGGTGCCGCATGTTCGAGCGCTTGGCGGATTCGGTCGGGTAGAAGTTGATGTCGATGACATTGTCGAGCGCGCGGACCGCGACCTGGATCGTCTCGCGGAGCATGTCATGGTCGAGCGCCCCGTCCGCTTTCATGTGGGTGTCGAGAACGACCGAGCCGAGATTGCAGACCGCCGTCTCATCCTCGCCGGTATTCAGTGTGATCTCCGTGCAGAGGTTCGACGAGTGGATCACGCCGGCATGGTCCTGCGGGCTGCGCACGTTGCAGGGATCCTTGAAAGTGATCCAGGGGTGGCCGGTCTCGAGAAGCATCTTGAGCATCTGCTTCCACATCTCGATGGCGGGCACCTCGCGCCCGGTGATCTTGCCCTCTTTCGCGAGCGCCTCGTAGCGCAGGTAAAGCTCCTCGAACTTTTGCCCGTAGGCATCGTGCAGTTCGGGAACTTCGTTCGAACGGAAGAGCGTCCAGTTTTCGCGCGCCTCCATGCGCTTCATGAAAAGGTCGGGGACCCAGTTCGCGGTGTTCAGGTCATGCGCTCTGCGGCGGTCGTCGCCGGTGTTGCGGCGGAGCTGGAGGAAATCCTCCACATCGTTGTGCCAGGACTCGAGATAAGCGCATCCGGACCCCCGGCGCTTTCCGCCCTGGTTCACCGCGACAAGCTGGTCGTTGTGGAGCTTCAGGAACGGGATCACGCCCTGGCTCTCGCCGTTCGTTCCCTTGATGTAGCTGCCGGTGCCGCGCACCGCCGTCCACGAGCCCCCGAGGCCGCCCGCCCATTTGGAGAGGTAGGCATTGTCGGCGATTCCCCGCTGCATGATCGACTCGATCGAGTCATCGACTTTGTAGAGGTAGCAGCTCGAGAGCTGGCTGTGGAGGGTTCCGGCATTGAAGAGCGTCGGCGTGCTCGAGCAGAAGCGGCGGCTCTTGTAGAGGTTGTAGAGCCGGATCACCCACGCTTCGCGGTCGGCGGGCTCGTCGATGAACAACCCCATCGCCACGCGCATCCAGAAAAATTGAGGCGTCTCGATCCGGCGGGCCTGCTTGCGGGTCTTGTCAACAATCAGATACCGGTCGTAGAGGGTCTGGATGCCGAGGAAGTCGAAATCCATGTCCGCCGTCGGGTCGATCGCATCCGCCAGGATGTCGAAATTGAAGGACAGCAGTTTCGGGGAGAGCCGTTCGATGGCAACCCCGTGCCTCAGGTAGCTCCTGAAGGCCTTCTTGTGCGCCGCGCGCAGACCTTCGATCCCGTCGCGCATGATTTTCCAGTCCAAGACTTCCTCGTAGATGTAGGACAGCATGATCCGCGCGGCGAATTTCGCGAAATCCGCATCCCGCTCGATCAGCGTGCGCGCGTTGAGGATGATCGTGTTCTTCAGGGTTTCCTCGCTGACCTCGGTCCCGATCGAGCGGCGGAGTTCGCTCTCGATATGGAGGGCGTCCATGTTCAGGTCGAGTCCGATCATGGCAAATTGAATGCGGCTCTTCAACTCGCTCCCGTCCCAGAAAACATTCTGCCCGTCCTGCTGGCGGACGACGATGAGCGACTCCTGCTGTTCCGCGGATCCGTCCGGCAGCGAGTCGGATTCCTCGCGGAGGCGGGTTCGCTGGGCGCGGTAGAGGATGTAGCTCTCGGCCACCTTGTAATACCCCTGGCGCATCAACTCCTCCTGGACGATGTCCTGGACATCCTCGATGTGGACGAAGGCCTGGTCGCGGAAGCGGACCCTGTCGGTGACCGCGCGGGCGATCTCCGCCGCCGCTTCCGCATCCTCCTTGGCGGAGAGAAACGCCTTCCGGCAGGCCGTCTCGATTTTTGCCTCGATCCACGGGACCACGGATCCGTTGCGCCGGATCAACCGCACGTGGATCGGTGCCGCGGGGGAGCCACCGGGAGAAGAAGGCTCCATCGAGCGGGCCGAGCGTTTGAAAACGAGGCTTTTCGCCACATCATGGGCGTCATTTTCGATCAGGGCCTTCTCGATGAGCAGCGAGAGGTCGTTCTCGGAAAGCTTCAATCCGCTCCCCTCACGAACCTGTTCGAGAAGCCTTGTGGCAACGGAATGGGCCACATTCGCGACAAACCCCCGGTTTTCCTCGTTGAAAATGTCCTTCTCCTCGCGCGACAGCAGAAGGTCGGTGAGCGCGGCACCAATCTCATCCGCGACATCCGCGAGATTGAAGGCATGCTCCTCACCCGAACTCCTGTAAACCAGAATCTCCGGATGCGGCTCCGCATCCAAATCCAAGGCGTCCCTCCACGCAAAACCGGGCTTTTGTTCGCGAGGGGTGGTGACAAGGCGCTTGAGCGCGATGTCTTCGTCGAGGGTGATGTGTCGGATCATAGGGGCGTTTTCAGTGTTCGGTTTTCAGTTTTCAGTTCACGGGTTTCAGTGGTTGGTTTTCAGTGCAGCGGTGTTTTTCTGAACACTGAAAACGGAGCACTGAAAACTTTCTCAGAGATCGTCGTCGGAAACGCCGGAGAGATCGACGGCCCGGCGGTATTCGGTGACTCGGCCCTCGAAGAAATTGGTTTCTTTTTTGATTTCCATCATCTCGGAAAGCCAGGGGAGGGGATTCGTGATCGGGGGATTCAACGGCTCCAGGCCGACTCCCTCCAGGCGCCGGTCCCCGATGTAATCGATGTAGGTCGTGAATTCCCCGGACGTCAGGCCGACGGCGGAGACCGGAAGGCAATCCATGATGAAGCTCTTCTCGAGCCTCACCGCCTCGCGCATCGTGTGGCGAAGATCCTCGCGGAACTCCTCGGTCCAGACATCCGGGTTTTCATCCACCAGATCCTGGAAGAGCTGGCGGAGAAGCTCGATGTGGTTGGACTCGTCGCGAAGCGTGTAGCTGAACATCTGTCCGATGCCCGGGAATTTGTTCTGCCGGTAAAGAGCCAGGACCATCCCGAAGAGCCCGTAGAATTGCGTGCCTTCCATGCATTGTCCGAAAAGGAACATGTTTTTCGCCAGGGCCTGCTTGTTCGCCGTGACCGTGAGATCGGTGTCCCGGCGCAGGGCGCGGCTGTTGCTCACCACGAAATCGGTCTTGCGCTTGATCGTTTCCACGTCCTCGAACATGGCCTCGCATTCGTGCGGGTTGATCCCCAGCGAACTGATCATGTAAACGAGCGAATCCGCGTGGATGTTTTCCTCGTGGGCGTGGCGGCCGAGCACGAGCTTCAGTTCCGGAGCCGTCACGGCCTCGCGGACCACATGAAGGATATTGTCCCCGACGATCCCTTCCGCCGCCGAGAAGTAGCCGATGCCCATCTTGATGATCCAGCGCTCGACATCGGAAATGTGGCCGGTGGTATCGCGCCAGTGCTCGCAATCTTTCTGCATCTGGATATCTTCCGGCTCCCAATGGTTGGCCTTCATCTTTTTGTAAAGATCGTAAGCCCACTGGTACTTCAGCGGCAGAATGTTGAAAAACATCGTTTGGCGGCCGTTGATGACTTTTTTCGCGGCAAACGCCGCCTCCGCTTTGTCGCGGTCCAAAACGAACTGACGGTCGCCGAGTGTAATCGTGGTTGTTGCCATGCTGAAATTTTTCCTTTGTTTTTGCGAAAGCAGACAGGGGGGTGACACAGGACTTTTGTCCGTTTTTCCCATTGCCTGCGACGTGGGGGAAAACATCACTTTTGGAGGGGGATCCGTCAATAAAAATCCTTTATATGGTGGCCGATTTTTGGCCGACCACCATATATTGTGTTTTCAAATTTCTATCGGGCAGCAATTCTCCGTTGTTTTTCCTTGTTTTAGAACAAGTTTTGCCGATTCCGTAACAAGTTCCGCTTTTCGAAAACCACAACGATTCCAGCAATGATGTGTCACATGGGGGGCAAAATCTGAGCCTCAGCTGCTGGTGGGCCGGTATTGGCGATTTTCTATTAAAGGGCTGTCCATCTCAGTGTGGCGACCACTGCCAGTTGTGGATTTCGAGTCGGCTGGCGGAAGCGAAACCGCGACATCTTGAATCTACCGCATTCAGATGGACAGCCCTTTTCTATTAACCTAACTTCCCCGACGGAAGGCCTGAAGGGCCGATAAACACAGAGGGTCCGATATTTTTCGGGCTACAGCTGTGCGCCGGAGGGGAAGGCGGCCCACTTGGGAGGGGAGGCGAAGAGG
>JBAYWC010000034.1:0-25151 GCA_041674265.1 Terrimicrobiaceae bacterium | reverse complement strand
TCGCGCCGCCGTCCGCTTCTCTCCATGCCGGACGTTCAGTTTGCATGATGAACACGTTTCAGTTCATTGGTTGTTGTTGGCGGTGCTGGCGCACCGCATGCACGGACTGACCCCGCGGGTTTCCCTTTCGTCGTTTGGTGAAATCATATTCTTAAATGCCTCGGGGTTTGCCCCGAGGTTCTTTACTACTCCAATTCGGACGGCAACATTTTAACAAATGATTTAGCATCGGGTATAAGCAACGTTAACTTATTGTTTGTTTTATTGGCGATCCAGATATGAATAGCATTATTCACACCGTAACTCTTGCCGCTCGCGCCGCTTACTATATTAAAGACGATTATATACGCGCTCTCATTTTGATTGTCGGACAACTTTGCTTGATAGCCCGCAAGCAAGGAGCAAAAAGACGGCGAGGAGAGTTGCTCTCCAAACTTTTTCAGATGGAACACGAGCGATCGGGATGCGCGTTCTTCAGAAAGATTGCTTGTCAGTGCTTGCATATTTCCCCGTATCGCCTGATTGTAGCTAATTTCAATGCTGCGCTTGATTTCTGGTGGAAAAACTCCCGCCTGTAAGCTAATGAAAGGCAAGGGAGATATTGTAACATCGGCATATGCTGCAATAGATTGGCCTATAACCAATAACATTATATACAATGATATTTTTTTCATAAAAATCTATTCTAGAGTGGTGTAGCTATATTCTTGGCTGAGTGATTCTGTTTTTGTAGAAGAGGCATCCCTTGTACTTCCCTCAGTCCATGTCCATCCGGTATCAGCATATTGAGTTGGAGTATACGTGGTCGTAGTGAGCACATTAGTGGTCCACTGAAAATTGTCGAGACCAGTCGGAGCTGTGATTGGATCATTGACTGTCTGTGTCGAGTTTGGTTGTACAGTCGTCATTTCCCAGTTATATGAAACTTGAGGTGGAAATGAAGTTGCCACTCGCACGTATTGTTCCTGCCATGTTAACTGGTATACCATTGAACCAGTTGCCGTGCCAAAGTGAATTACAATTGTCCCTGCCCAGTCGAACTCAGATGTAGGAATAGCGAGGTATGCTATATTATTCGCCCCATCCGGAAACCCGCTGGGATCCATTGTGGTCCAGCGGTTCAGTTCAGGATCGTAGTTCCGATACCTGAACGTGTAGGATTCTGTGTCAGAATCATACGGTTTTCCGGTGTAGAAATACTCCGTCGGCTGGACTCCCAGTCCCGGCAGGGAATCTTCTTTTTCCGCCGCCGGAAGTGCCGTTGATCCCGCGAAGATTGCCGCCGCAACGGCGACAAGTTTTCCGAGTCGTTTCCCGCAGGCGGAGAGGCCTGCGCCGATTTTTGCTTTTTTCATGGTGTGTTTTTTGTGTTTGGAATTCCCAAGACATCATTGCCCTGGGAAAGGGGTGTCTTTTGAGAAAGGGCGTCGGGAAGAACGGTCGGCTTCTTCAATGGCTTGCCAAAGGCGGTCAGGGAGACGACTTCCACCCGGTCAGGATGGACGGCTGCCAGGGTTGTGCCAAGGATGTCGTTGAGGAAATAGGTGGGGGGTTCGTTCGGTCCGCGGAACGAGGCGATGCAGGAGCCGCCGTTCGCGTGGGGTTCGACGGCATAGCCGGAGCCGTTGCGCCAGAGCAAGGCGAGATCGTCCCAGACGAATTCCTCGGTGGCTTCCAGGGCGCGTTGTTCCGGCGAGGCTTCCAGCGACTCGTCGATTTCGGCGGCGGCGGCATTCTTGGCGCTGACGAGGTTGCGCAGGAGATCGAAGGGGGATTTTTTCTCCTCTTTTGCGGCAACCGGAGCGATTTTTCCGATCCGGCCTTTGACAGCCAGTTGGCCGTCCGGGTAGTAATCGAAGCCGAGGACGGTTCCGTCCGGCTTGTGCAGTTTCACGACCTTGTCGAGCCAGCCGTAGTAGCGGTCCGTGATGCCCCCGGGGCCTTCGATGCGGTTTTGGCGTCCGGCATCGTCGTAATGGTAGGCTTCCGTTTTTGACGAAGGATCGGACGCGAGGTTCTGGTTGCGCATCGGCAGGGATGCGGCGGTTTTTAACAGCTGGTTGGCCGCATCGTAGGTCATCGTTGTGGTGAGGCCGCGCTCGAATTTTTCCATGATGTTGCCGGCGGGGTCATAGCGGTAGCTCTCGACGGGTTTTGTTTCCGGCGCGGCGTCACTTCCGGCCTTGAGGGAGACTTTTTGGAGGTCGCCGCCGGGAGGCGGATTTTCTGGCGGGACGGACACCGTGAGCAACTGTCCGGCGGCATCGTAGGCGAAGCTTTGGGCTTCCCTGTTCCAGAGGCGGCGGGTGACCTGTCCGGCAACGTCCCAGTCGTAAGCCAGCAGCATGGGCTCGAGGAGCGGGCCGCCCTTGAGCTCCATGCGGGACAGGCGTCCGAAATCGTCATAGGCGTAATTCGCCTCGATGCCATTGCCGAATTCGCGGCGGGTGAGGCGTCCGACGGGATCGTGGACATACCGGCAAATCAGGCGTCCGTTGGCTTTGAGTTCGCTCAGGTTTCCGGCGGCATCGTAGGCGTATTCGTTTTGGTGGAGAAGGCGTGGGGCTCCGTCGGCGGTCTTTTCGGAGAGGACGACGGATGTCTTTCGCCCGGAGGGATTGTAGGTGTAGCGGAGGGTGCGCTCGGCCGTTCCGCGGACCATCTGCCGGGCGACCACGCGGTCGAGGGCGTCGTAGGTCAGGTTGACCGTGATCGTCGGCGTGGCGACACGGGAGAGTCGGCTTTTCTCGTCATAGAAATGGACCAGCTTTTCGCCCGGGGCACCGTAGTTGATGACCTTCAGGCGGCCTTTGGCATCGTGGGCATATTTGATGATCTGCGCCCCGTTGGTGCGTTCCGTGATCCGCCCCTTGTCGTCGTAGGCCCAGGTGAGTTTTTTCCCCAGCGGATTCACCTGCCCGACCAGTTGGCGGGCTTCGTTGTATTTGAAGGTGATCCGGTTGCCCTTGCCGTCGATCTGGGCGGTGCGAAGGTTGCGGGCATCGTATTCGTAGCGGGTGACCGCGCCGTTGGGCTGCCGCTCTTCGAGGAGGTTGCCGCGCTTGTCATACCGGTAGAGGGTTTCGCGTTTCAAGCCGTCCCGCCTTGCGGCAACCCGGCCCGTCTCGTCGAAATCGAACGAAGCCACCGTGGCGCGCCGCTGTTGGATTTCCTTCACCCGCCCGCAGTCGTCGTAAAGGTAGTCGATGTATTGCCCGTCGGGAAGTTGTCGGAACTTCACCTTCCCGGTGGCGGCGTCATATCCGGTCTTTTGCTGCTTTCCCCCGTTGTTGACCGAAAGAACATGCCCCAGCGGGTCCTGCTGGAACTGGACCGTTTGCCCGTCGGAGCGGGTCACCGCCGACAGTTCACCGCGCGAGGAGTATTGGATCTTGGAAGTTCGACCGGCGGCGTCGGTGGTTTGCGTGACACGGCCGAGGGAATCATAGATCAGGGAGGCGATGAGTTCCTGCGCTTTCCGGGTTCCGCGAAAGATCCGCGACGGCTTGTCGTAGAGGGGATCGTCCTTGGCGGCCTTTGCCGATTGACGGTATTCGTAGGTCGTGATCTGGCCGCTGGCGTCGCGGCTTCCGACCAGGTGTCCGGTCTTGGGATCGTAGGTGTGGTCAACAACGAGCTGCCCGTCGCGTTCGATGCGGCGCAACCGGCCATCGTATCTCTGGCCGGGTGCCCGATAGTAATAGGTGACCGTCTTCGACCCGCCCAATTCCTGCCGGGTGACAATCCCGCGCGCCATCTGATAGGAAAACAATGCCTTGGCGCCCGCGCGGTCGGCCGCCTCGATGGAAGTGTCTCCGGCGGGCACCTTGTATGTATATTTGTACGTGCCGTCGTCCATGAGACGGCAGCGCGTGGGGCCGCGTCCGGGCTGCCCGGTTTGCTCGCAGGCCAGTTTGACCACCTCGCCGCTTGGCGACTCGATCTGCTTGAGAACTTCCGTCACGGGATCGTAGCCGAAGTTTTCCGGCTTGGAGACGCCGGGGCGGCGGTATTCCGAAAGCAGGCGCGGCGACTTGGCGGCATAATCGAACCGGTGCCCGCCGCCGGAAAATGTCACCGCGGTGGCACGATCCCTCGTCAATTTAATATCCGCGACCACCTGAAAAGCGTCGGACATTCCATCCCTCAAGACAAGCTTGCTCAGCATGGTCGAGCGGTATTGAAACTCGAGGAGACGTTTTGTCGGAGACTCCACTTCGCTGAGAAAACCGTTCTGGTAGCGATAAACCCAGCCTTCGAGATTTCGGATCTCCACCTTCGTGCCCGACTGCCTGGCCACCCAGCCGGTGTCCGAAGAAAATTCCCTGCCGCTGCCCCGCCGGGCATGCAGGGCAATGACACGGCCGGACGGCGAACGCCAGACCAGCATGTTGGCCCGGCCCGGAAGCAAAGTGCTCTCCAGTTGCGGCGAAAACCATTGCGGGCCGAACAGGCCGGAACGCCCGTTGGAATTTTGGTACACGAGCTGGACCGGAAACGAGAATTCCGGTGTGGTGCTGACGAGATCGAGGGTTCGGACAATGGCAAAGGAACCGTCGGGCAAAACATTTCCCAGCCCCTCCTGCCGGAAGGTCCAATCCGGCGGCGCCGCGTTCACCGTCGCGGCAAACAGGCAGGCAAGCAGGTGCCTTGCAAGATGTCTGTGGCTGAAATGCATCGATTCAAAAAATGGCCGCCTCTCTTTTTTGGGATCTTCTGTTGGCGTTTGAATCGGTACTGCCAGAAGCCGTCGAACGCTGTCCAGTATAAGTTTTGCTTTTCAAAAGATCGTTTCGTAAAAATACGATAAATTACGCTAATATGTCGTATTTTTACGACATTTCCCGACCCTGAAAGCTCGTTGCCGAGACGGGAGGGGCGCTGATTTTCGGACGGCCTTGGGTGAGGTCGTTTTGCTTCTCCTTGCTCTTTTGTCGCGTCTTGTAGGCCAAAACTCCTGCGCCAGGGGACATCACGCGAAAGCCCGCCGCGAAGATCTCCCCGGAAAGCAGGAACATTCCACTCATGGATGTGAAACGCGCCGTGCGGAACTATCCGCCGACCAAGTGGCCCGAACGGTTGCTGGAGTGGCTCGATGGCCCGGGCTCCCCTCCCCGCGATCCGGCAAAATCCGACCCTGCCGAAATCTCTCCATGCGATTTTCTGCTGTCGCGTCTATCCATTGGGGAGATAAGCGGGACGCTCATCGTCCGGGCATGGCTTCGAGGACGATGCCTTTGAGATATTCGGTTTCAGGAATGCCCATGATCACCGGATGGTCGGGCGGCTGGCCGATGCGGCGGGTCAGGCGCATGTTTCTTTTGGCGTCCTGCAGGCCTTCCGCGACAGCCTCTTCGAACTCATGGCCTGCGACGTGATGGGAACACGAGAAGCTGACCAAGATGCCTCCCTTTGCAAGGAGACGGACGGCCCGCGCATGAAGATCGCGGTATCCCCGCAACGCCTCGTTCACTTTTGCGCGGGTTTTTGTGAACGAGGGAGGGTCAAGGATGATAAGATCGTATTCCCCGCCGCGGTTCAGCACATCGAAGACATCGGCATTTTTCACGTCCACTTCGACTCCGTTCCGCGCCACATTCTCCCGCAGTCTCGATACGCTCTCGGTTCCGGATTCCACGGCGGTGACCGAGGCGGCGCCTTGCTTTGCGCATGTGAGGGCGAAGCCGCCCTGGTTTGAGAAACAGTCCAAAACCCTGCGTCCGCGGGCGAGCGGAGCCACGAGGGCGTAGGATTCGAGTTGGTCGAGGTAGAGGCCGGTTTTGTGTCCCGCGAGCGGATCGACGAGGAATTTGACTCCGGACGCTTCCACTTCGACGGGCTGGCCGGGAGGATTTCCGGCGAGGACGCCTGCGCGGAGTTCCAATCCTTCCGCCGCGCGAACCGGCGCATCATTTCTCTCGACCACGGTCGCCGCCGCCGTCAATTCCACGAGAACTTGCGCGATCGATTCCCGGCGCAGGTCCATCGCCTTGGTCAGGGTTTGCAGCACGAGGAGCTTTCCGTAGCGGTCCACGATGACGCCGGGCAGGCCGTCGCTCTCGCTCCAGACCAGCCGCAGGAGATCCGTCCGGCAGCCGGCTTTGACCCGGTATTCCATTGCCTGTCCGATGCGCCGGCGGAAAAAATCCTCGTCGAGATCCTGCCTCCGCCGGGAGAATCGCCTCACCACGATTTGCGACTTGGAGTTGTAAATTCCGACCCCCAGCAACTGGTCCCGTCCGTCCTTGATCGAAACGGCGCTCCCGTCTTCCGGGTTTCCAAATGTTTTCAGAATCTCGCTGGAATAGACCCAGTCGTGCCCGTGCAGAATGCGCGAGCGCGGACGGACGATGATTCCTCCCATGCGATCAGGCGGGGAGGAGTTCCTCGTGACGGGTGACGGCGCGCGCGGCTCCGGGCTCGGGATATTCAAAAATCCGGCCCTCGAAATTCCGGATCACGACTTTCTCCTTGTCATGGTAGAGGACGTAGCCGGGATTGACCGGGACCTTGCCGCCGCCGCCGGGGGCATCGATCACGAATTGCGGAATGGCATATCCGGTGGTGAACCCCCGCAGGCCCTCGATGATCTCGACGCCTTTGGCCACGGAAGTGCGGAGATGCGAGGAACCCCGGATGAGGTCGCATTGGTAAAGATAATAGGGGCGCACCCGGCACAGCAGGAGTTTGTGAACGAGTTCTCTCATGGTGCCTACATTGTCGTTCACGCCGGCCAGGAGAACGCTCTGGTTGCCGAGCGGAATCCCGGCATCCGCCAGGCGGCCCAAGGCGTCGCGAACCTCGATGGTCAGCTCTTTCGGATGGTTGACATGCACGCTCATCCAGAGCGGATGATATTTTTTCAGCATCTCGCAGAGCTTCGGGGTGATCCTCTGCGGGAGAAAAATGGGAACGCGGGTTCCGATGCGGAGGAACTCGATATGGCGGATCGCCCGCAGCCGGCTCAGCAGACCTTCCAGCTTGTCGTCGGAGAGCAGGAGCGCATCGCCTCCGGAGAGGAGGACATCGCGGACTTCCCTGTGTTTTTCAAGGTAGGCGAAAGCCTGTTCAAAATCCAGGTGAAGCTCCTGCTCGCCGACCCCGCTGACCACCCGGCTGCGGGTGCAATAGCGGCAGTAGGAAGCGCACCGGTCGGTGACAAGAAACAGAACGCGATCCGGGTAGCGGTGCACCAGCCCGGGCACCGGCATCGCCGCATCCTCCCCGCAGGGATCGGACATGTCGTAAGGCGAATCGTAGCCTTCCTCGATGCCCGGGATGACCTGCCGGCGGATCGGGCATGCGGGATTGTCCCGGTCGATGAGGTTGAAATAGTGGGGGGTGACAGCGAGCGCGAGCTTGGTGCCGGCAAGCAGGACTCCCGCCCGCTCGCCGCTGGTCAGGTTCAGGTGCTTTTCCAGTGCCGCGAGGGTGGTGACACGGTTTTTGAGCTGCCATTTCCAATCCTGCCAGTGTTCGGTGGCGTCATTCCGCCAGTAACCCGGCGCATGGGAAACAAAGCGTTCCTCGGTATCTGAGTGCTCCATGAATGAATTTTGCAAAGCTACGCGAGAGTCGGTTTCTGTCAACGCACGATCTTTATGCCAAATCGCACCAGGACCGCAAAAAGGACGCACCAGGGAACCACTCCCAGGCTGAGGGCAACGAAGACCCTCGCCGCGCGCTCACCCACGGCCAACGCCAAAACACTCCCGGCCTGCGGCCCGATCGTCACCGGTGCCAGCAGTCCCAGGCCCGCCAGCCCCCACCTTTCCCAAACCCGCCAAACCAGTTTCGAGGGATCCCTTTTTACCGGGATATTCAGCTTCCTCACCAGCCAGTCCCTCAGCGGAGTTCCGGCAAGAAGCACAGCCAGCGCTCCCACGGAATAGCCGGCCCAGGCGGAAACCGCCGCCAACCACAATGGGGCGCCCGCCGCCGCGCCCGCCGGAATCGCCCCCAAAAAATAAAGAAACCCAAACCCGAATGCGACGGCTGCGCCGGAGGCCATGTGGAACATCTTCCCATCATGGCAAAAAGCCCGCCGGGTGGGAGGAGAATCTCGGCTGCGCGCCTGTTCCGAAACACTTTCGAGTATGCCCAAGAGCCCGTTTCCTGGGCGCCTTGGCGGGAAACATGCAAATCGTCCTATTGTGACCGGTGCGGTGTCACGAAGGGAGCGACCACACAGCACAATCCGAGCAGGGCCAGGATCGCGAATGCGACAAGCTGGAGGATCATGGAGAAAGTTATACCCATCACGGGTGTTTATCAAATCCGGACCGTGCAACCGCCCTCCAAGCCGGGAAAACTGTTTGCCATCACCGGATGAAGCGGGAAATGATGCCGCGGATTTTATGTCCCTGAAAAAGATCACGATTTTCACCGATGGGGGATGTCACGGAAACCCCGGCCCCGGAGGCTGGGGAGCGATCCTGCAATATGGCACCCGAAGGAAGGAACTCTCCGGCGGCGACCCCGCTACCACCAACAACCGGATGGAGCTTCGCGCCGCGATCTCGGGACTGGCGGCGCTGAAGGAACCCTGTTCGGTCACTGTCTATACCGATTCGCAATACCTGCGGCAGGGAATCCTCGAATGGATTCACAAATGGAAGGCGAGGAATTGGATGAGATCGGCGCGCCAGCCGGTAAAAAATGCCGACCTCTGGCGCGAGCTGGACGCCGAAACCATCCGGCACCAAATCCGGTGGAAGTGGATCAAAGGTCATGCCGGACACCCGGAAAACGAACGTTGCGATGCCTTGGCCGCCGCCGAAATCGCCAAGCTCAGAAATTCGGGCAGCCCGGCCAAACCGATCCCCGATCCAGGCCGCGCCGTCGAAGCGCGCGCCGCGTTTCAGCAGCAAGGCCGGCTCTTGTAGCCGGAATCATTGGAGGGACCGGCGCTGTCCGGTCCATCTTTATCCACAGGCGGCGCGGCGGTCGTCCCTCCATCCCGGAAATTGGGTTTGGCAGACGCCCTCAGAGCTTGTGCCCCATTTTCTTTTTCTTCGTGGCGAGGTATTTGGCGTTGTGGGGATTCGTTATGGAGCGGATCGGGAGTTGCTCGACAATTTCGATATCGTAGCCCTCCAGCCCCACGACTTTGCGCGGGTTGTTGGTGAGGAGGCGGATTCGATGAATCCCCAAATCAGCGAGAATCTGGGCGCCGAGACCGTATTCGCGAAGATCCATCGGGAATCCGAGCTTCTCATTCGCCTCGACGGTATCGAGCCCCTGCTCCTGAAGTTTGTAGGCATGGATTTTCGGGCCGAGCCCGATGCCCCGCCCCTCTTGCCGCATGTAAACAAGGACACCGCAGCCGGCCTCTTGGATGCGCTTCATGGCCTGGTGCAATTGCGAGCCACAATCACACCGCCTCGATCCGAAGACATCGCCGGTGAGGCATTCGCTGTGGACACGCACGAGCGTGGGCCTGCCGGCGGAAATCGTTCCCATCACCAGGGCGATATGGTGCATGTCATCGACCAGCGAACGGTAGAGGTGCAGGTCGAAATCGCCGTAGTCGGTGGGCATGAGAATCGTTTGCTCGCGCTCGATCAGCTTTTCGCTCTTCCTGCGATAGGCGATGAGATCCTGGATCGAGCAGAGTTTCAGGCCGTGTTTGCGCTTGAATTTCACGAGATCCGGAAGGCGCGCCATCGAGCCGTCCTCCTTGAGGATTTCGCAAATGACCCCGGAGGGATCGAGTCCGGCCAGGCGGGCCAGATCCACGGCGGCTTCCGTGTGGCCGGCCCTGCGGAGAACCCCGCCTGGCTTGGCCTGAAGGGGGAAGACATGCCCGGGTTGGAGGAGATCCACAGGCAGCGAGCTTTCCTGGGCGAGGACACGAATGGTCGTCGCCCGGTCTTTGGCGCTGATGCCGGTTGTGATGCCGGATGTCGCATCCACAGAAACCGTGAAATCGGTTTTGAAAAGCTCGCGGTTGTGCGCCACCATGCGCTGGAGCCCGAGTTTCTGGGCGCGATCCTCGGTGATCGGCGAGCAAATGAGTCCCCGTCCGTGCTTGGCCATGAAATTTACCGCAGCCGGAGTGACCTTGGAGGCCGCCAGGAGAAGATCGCCTTCGTTTTCCCTGTCCGCATCATCCGTGACGATCACCATTCGCCCGCGTCGGATGTCGGAAATTACAGCGGCAATCGGGTCAAAGGGAGTCTTCATAAGGCAGGAGGATCACCTTATCGTCCATGTGTCGTATCTGCAATTTGTTTCAAAAATGCGCTTGCCAATTCCCTGGTTGTATATACAGTCCGCCCTCCTATGGCAAAAACAGCATGGATCGAGCGCAACAAGCGCAAAGCGGCGGCGGTGGCAAAATATGCCGGCCTTCGCGCGGAACTGAAGGCGAAAAAAGATCATGCGTCTCTCGCCCAGCTCCCCCGCGACGCGAGCCCGACCCGCCTCGTCAACCGCTGCAAGGTCACCGGCCGCCGCCATGCCTATATCCGCCGCTTCAAGATTTCCCGTATCACCTTCCGCGAACTCGCTTCCGCCGGTCTCATTCCCGGCGTGACGAAGTCGAGCTGGTAGACTCTTCGCCGGTCTCCGCTCAAAATCGGGCGACGAGCCGGGCCCCGTCCGCATGTCCAGACAGGCGGCATTGTGCAGGAAAGGCACTTCCCACCAAGCATGGCGCGTTTCATCCATTCGGCGGATTGGCAGCTCGGCGCCAGATTCAAGCAGTTTGGCACGAAGGGGGATATTCTCCGGGAAGCGCGGCTGCCCACGCTTCGCCGCGCGTTGGAGTTCGCGCAAAAGAAGACTGTCGATGCTTTCTTGATCGCGGGAGATCTTTTTGAGGACAATCAGGTCGAGGCAACACTGGTTGCGACTGTGATCGATCTCTTCCGGGAGTTTCCATCGGTCCCGATCTATATTCTTCCTGGCAACCATGATCCCATCACGGGGCCAGAGTCTGTTTGGAAGCGGAAACCGTTCGCTCAAGCCCCCGGCCATATCCATGTGCTCACCGAACCCGGAATCACGGAACTCGGGAAAGAAACCTTCCTTGTGGCGTCGCCGTTGCAACAGAAGCTCTCCACCATCGACCCGAGTCTCCTGCTCGTTGAGTTGGCCCGTTCGCTCCCCGCAACGGCCATCAAGGTCGGCATCACACACGGGGCGCTCGCGATCGAGGGCAAGCACCAGGCAAACGACTTTCCCATCGCCCTGAACGCGGCTTCTCGCGCCGAACTCGATTACCTGGCGATTGGTCATTGGCACAACTGGCTGTCGGATACGGACGGCGGCCGCATCGTCATGCCCGGCACTCCCGAGCCGGATCAATTTGATCAGTCCGGCAGCGGCAACGTGGCCCTCGTCGAAATACCAGGTCCCGGCCAGCTTCCCAAAGTCGAGCCGGTTCATGTGGCAGGCCTCGGCTGGCGCTCGCTGACACTCGACTTCCTGTCCTTGGAATCCTCGCAAGCGACACTCGAAGCCACGATCAGGGAAATCAGCGGAAATGCCGCAGCAGTTGTGCTGCGCCTCACCCTCATGGGGGCGACATCGCCGGAAACCCTTGAAAAAACCCGGAGTCGTTTGGAGGAACTCGTCGCCCCCTTCCTAGCGGCTCAAATCGTGGATCGCACAACCGTTTCACTGACCGAAACCGAGTTACTGGATTTGCGTGCCCACCATCCGATCCTCGCCCAGGTGCTGTCGGACATTGATCGGATCGAGACGCTGGCGACTGGGGTCGCTCCCGCCGCTCCGTCGGAACCGGATTTTGCGCCGCTCACCTTGGCCGAGGCACAGGAGATCCTTTCCGGTTCCAAAATCGGGCTTTCGAGCTTGTCTCCGGAATTTTTCGCAAAGCTCCGGCAGGTGCTTCTGCAGAACCTTCAGGAGGTTGCCAAATGATTCTGCATTCCATCGATCTCCAATCCGTCGGGCCGTTCTCTGACAAAGTGCATATTGGTCCCCTCCTGCCAGGCCTGAATATTCTCGCCGCCCCGAATGAGTCGGGAAAAACCACCTCCCTGCGCGCTGCGGCTCGGGCTCTCTTTGACAAACACACCACCAAAGGCGATGAGCTAAAATCCCTCCAACCGGCAGGCACAGATCTCAGCCCGCGTGTGGCGGTGGAGTTTGAGACACGGACGGGAAAATTCCGGATTGAGAAAACCTTCCTCAACGCTCCGCGCAGCCTCCTCCAGCGTTGGCAGGACGACCGATGGGAATCGATTGCGGAAGCGGATGCCGCAGACCGGCGCGTTCAGGAACTCCTGAGTTCCGCGTTACCTGGACGGGGCGCGACAAAACCTGAACAGTGGGGGATGCTGGGATTCCTTTGGGCACGTCAGGGAGAACCGGCAGAGTGGCCGAATCTGGAAGACGAGGCTGTCGGTCAGCGCATTCGCGCCCGTCTCGCCCGCGTCGAGATCGATCCCGTGATCGACCAGTTGCGCCAGCGTCTGCTGGCTCTTGCCGATGACGTCATTACCTCGACCGGGCAGGTGAGGAAAAATGGCCCTCTTGCCCAGGCTGAGAGCGAATTGGCCGAGATGGACGCGGCCCTCACCAACCTCGCGAAAATCCGGAGCGAGATCGAGGTCGGCCATCAGAGGTATCAGCAGGCTGAAGCTGCGGTGACCCAACTGGAAAAAGAACACGCCGACCGCTCGACCGCAGCCCGGGAAATGAATGAACTGGCCGCATCTGCGGAGCGGGGAAAACTGGAACTCGATGCCCGGATGGTGGAACTCGCCTCTGCCCAGACAAAACTGAACGCCATTGCGCAGGACTCGACAACACTGACCGCCAGACAGGGCGAACTGGCATCCGCCACGGACTCGCTCGCAAAGGCCGAAGAAATCGCAAAACTGGCCGAGACCCGTCTCGTCGCGCTTCGACAAGAGATCGATGCGCAGCAGACGAAGCGACCGGAGATTGAAGCAGCGGTGGCCAAACTCCGGACGACTCAGCGGCGCGCGCAAGCGATCCTCAAGCTGCGGCAGTCCACCGCACAAGTTGGCGGGTTGACCCGCAGTTTGGATCGCGCCGAATCCTCGACCAAAACTCTCGTGGCACTCAAAGAACGACAGTTGGAAATCCCCGCTATCACTCCGGCCAAATTGCGTAAGCTTGAAGATCTCACCGAAAAAGCCCGCACCTTGGCGGCTCAGGTCCAGGCCATCGGACTCACTGTCGAACTCACCCCGGAACGCGCCTCGCAGATCACAATCCAATCAGGTGCCGGCCCCGGCACGCAGGATCTGCCTCCCGGCAAAACCGCCCTCCTGCACAGCCCTCAGTCGCTTGACTTGGATCTCTCCGGTTGGGGGCGCGTGATGATTCGCTCGGGGGCCACCGAGGCGCGTGACCTTGCCGGGAGCCTGCGGACAGAGGAAGACAACCTGCGAACCGCTCTTCAGGATGCCGAAGTCACATCACTGGATGACGCCCGGCAGGCGGTTACCAAGCGCAAGGAACTCGACAGCGAAATCAAAGCCGCCACCGCAGCACTCTCCCATCAGCTTGGAGAGCATGCTTCGCTGGAAGCCCTCCGCGAGATCGTTGCCATCGCCCGGCGGAAAGTCGAATCGCTCGCTTCGTCTCTTGCTCCCACAAATGCGGAGAACAAGTGCAGCCTGGCCGATCTGGAAAGTGAGGAAGCGCGTCTGGCCGAGGCCATCCCTGCTGCCGAGAAAATGCTCAAAGAGCTGGATCGTGAGCTCACTCAAATGCGAACCCAGGAGAGAGAGGCCGCCGAGGCGGTCCAAGTTTCCAACAACGACGCTGGCAAAAATCGCACCCTCCTGAAAACGCTTGAAGCCCAGATTGCCGATGTCGGTTCCCGTTACCCAGAGGGGATTGATGCGGCCAAAACCAAAGCTCAGATCGAGTTCACCCAAGCCGAGGCCCGCGTTGCCGCGGCCAAGGCCGGTCTTCCGCCGGATTTTGAAAAACTCCCCGAGAGAAACAGGCGCGCTGCCGCCGCTCTCCAGCAACTCGCGAACGAACTCCAGTCCCGGCGTGCCGAACGCGACAGCGCGAACGGAGCACTGGAGACGTTGGGTGGTCAGGGCATCTACTCCCGCGAAACCGAACTGGAGGAAAAGAAAGCGGAAACCATTCTTCGCCGGGACGCCGCCCGGAATCTCGGATGGTCTGCCCGTATCGCCCATGACCTGATCGAATTCCGGAAACAGGCCGCAACCAAAGCCGTCCTGACTCCGCTGGAACAACGCCTCACCTCGGCCTTTGCGGATCTGACTGCGAATACAAGCCGACAGGTCTTCTTGGACGACACCCTTCAAATTGCCGGACTCGGCCGCACCCGCGAGGCGATTTACCCCTTCAACAGCCTTTCCCAAGGTGCCCGCGAGCAACTCCTCCTCTGCCTCCGCATCGCCGTAGCTCAGGAACTCGCCACCGACGAACCCCAAACCCTCATCCTCGACGACGTTCTTGTAAACACCGATCCGGTTCGCCAGGAACGGGTCCTTGACCTGCTGGGCTCGCTATCCTCCGCACTCCAAATCCTCATCCTCACCTGCCACCCGGACCGGTATCGGGGAGTGGGCTCCATGGTCGCGCTCATGCCGACAGAAATTGAAGTTTCCGGGAATAAGAATCCTTCAATTTCTCGCTGAACCAGACTAGGATGCACGCGCTGTTTTTTCACTCACACACCAATTGGAGCCTGTAAAAATTCTTTTCACTCCCGCGAGCTAATGCCCATGAACAGCCCGACCCAACCCGATGTCCCCTTTCCCGGTTCGCGATGGTGGAAATTCGACTTTCACACCCATACGCCAAAGTCGAACGACTACGGGCGGGGTGGTGCCGCGATCAAAGGCCGCACACCGGAAGACTGGCTGCTCGATTTCATGCGTTCGGGCTTTGATGCCGTAGCGGTAACGGATCACAACTCGGGCGAGTGGGTGGATGCGCTCAAAACGGCGCACGAAGGACTGCGAGCTCATGCGGAATTTCGAGAGATGGCCTTGTTTCCAGGTGCGGAGATTGCGGCGAGTGGCGGCGTCCATGTTTTATTGTTGCTCGATCCGGCAAAGACAACTTCGGACGTGGCTGGTCTCGTTCGGTCGTGCGGCTACACTGGCTCTTGGGGCGACGACGGAGCCCGTTGCGATAAGAGTCTGAAAGACATTGTGAAGATCGCCAGCGGCCTGGGCGCACTCGTCATTCCTGCACATGTGGATGATGATGCGCAGACCGCTCTGTGGCATGAAGACCATAATACGTTCTGTGGGCTGATCGAGCATCGCGACATCTTTGCGTGGGAGCGAAAGTCTCTCACGAGTCAACGTCCCCCAGCGTCGGCAGGGTGCAAGAAGCGTTTTGCGGAGGTGCTTGGCTCGGATGCGCATAAGCCAACGTCAATCGGGGAGAAATTTACATGGGTCAAAATGAGCCGCCCCAATTTGGAGGGGCTGCGTTTGGCGTTGCTGGACGGAGAGCTTTGCTTGCAGCGATCAGACGAGATGGCACGCGATCCGAATGAAGATCGGGCCGCTTTTGTCATTGAGCGGTTTGAAGTCGAGAAAGCGCAGTTCATGGGGCGTGTGGCCCCCTTTGTTGTGGAGTTCAACCCTTGGATGAATGCGATCATCGGCGAGCGTGGGACGGGCAAATCCTCTTTGGTAGAGTTTATGCGCATTGCGCTGCGGCGGGAGGGCGAATTGAAGCATTTCGACGAGCTAAACTCCGAGTTCCAACGCAAATACGCAGCCGAATGGAAAGGCAAAAGTGAGGGAGGATTGCAGACCCCGAAGACTCAGTTGCGACTGATCTATCGCAAGGATGGCATACGCTATCTGGTGAGGTTCGCCCGAGATGCCAGCCCACCGACCATTGAGGAGGAGGATGGCGCGGGAGGATGGAAGGTGGCGCAAGGCGAAGTGACATCGCGATTTCCTGTGCGGATCTACAGCCAAAAGCAGGTTTTCGAGTTGGCCGGAACGCCAAGTGCACTTCTGCGAATCATCGATCAGGATCAGGCTGTCGGGCGGGTCGAGTGGGAAACGGAATGGGCCCGTGAAAGCGAGACTTTACATGGCCTCTGCACACGAATCCGTGAAATGCGGGCGACGCTTGACCAAGAGAATCGGTTGCGGGGGGAGTTGGCCGACGTGAGCAGAAAGCTGGATGTGCTACAGGCCGCCGGAAATCAGGAGGCATTGCGAATGTATCAGCGCATGCGCAGCCAGACCCGGCAGATGGATCAGTGGGCGAGAGAACTGGCAGATATGCCACAAAAAATCGGGGCGGTGGCAAACGAGATTGGGTTGTCCGATTTGGATCGGGAGCAGTTTGATGCGGCAGCGGATGCGGACGTATTGGCCGAGGCTGCAAAACTTTCAGAAGGAGTGGACAAACTTGGCCAGCATTTGAAGGCTCTCGTTATTGATGCAAACAACCTGGTAGCACAGTGGTCGCAGTTCTCGGAAAATTCGCCGTGGCGAGAGCGGGTCAAGGCGTCGCAATCCGCCTATGATGGCTTGGTGCAGCAACTCCATACCCAGGGCATTCAGGATCCCAAAGAGTTTGGCGAGCGAATCCGGCAAAAGCAGGAGATCGAGCAGCAGCTCAAGGCTCTGGAAAGCAGAAAGGCGGATCTCCAGAATCTCGAAATCCAGCGGACCGAGACCGTGGAGAGGGTCGCGCGGTTGCGCAGAGATTTGACTCAAAAGAGGGTAAACTTTCTTGCGACCGTGCTCCAGAAGAATCCCTTCGTTCGCGTGACGGTGGCGCCCTTCGGCGACCATGAAAGTGCGCTCACAGAATATCGGCGAATCATTCGCCGAGAGGACGGGATGGAGGATCGTATCCTGGCTTTCGTCCCCAATTCCCCAAGTTCCGGCATTCTGGCACCATGTTATCCTGCCGAGTTCACGCCGGCACAGGATTTCGAGATCCATCTGCGCGAGGCCAAACGCCGCACCCGGGAGATCGCGAAGGGGAATGCGGATGCCGGTGCCGGAATTCATGGAACATTCAGGAACCACCTTTCCAAGCTCCGTTCGGAGGATCTCGACGACTTGGATCTCTGGTTCCCGGAAGACACGTTGCATCTGGAGTATCGGCCCCGAGAGGGTGAAAGTTTCCGACCGATTTCTCAAGGTTCTCCCGGTCAGAAAACGGCCGCGCTGCTGGCATTCCTCCTTTCCTACGGCACCGAGCCGATTCTACTCGATCAACCCGAGGACGATCTGGACAATCAATTGATCTACAGCCTTGTCACTCAGCAGCTCATCAGCAACAAATCACGCCGCCAAGTCATTGTGGTAACGCACAACGCCAACATCGTCGTGAATGGCGATGCGGAACTTGTGGTCGCCCTCGAATCAAATGGTGGACAGACCAAGATCAAAGCCCAGGGCGGGCTGCAGGAAGATGATGTGCGCCGGAATATCTGCGACATCATGGAAGGCGGGGAAGTTGCCTTCGAGAAACGTTACCGCCGGATCAAAGAGGACTTGAAGCATGTTTGATTCGACCGCCGAACTTTTGGAAAAAATCCGCCTTGGCGAGGATTCGTTAATAGAACTCAAAGCCGTCTATTTCAGAGGCCATGGTTCGAAAATTGAGTTATCCCGCGACGAAATAGCAGACGAGCTGGCTGCTCTGGCAAACACCCGTGGTGGAGTGATGGTCCTTGGCGTTGACGACAAGACGCGGGAGCCTGTTGGCATTCCGCTGGAGAAACTGGATCAGGTCGAAACCTTCATCCGCGATATTTGCAACGACTCAATCAAGCCGCCGCTTCAGGCGACGATCATTCGTCTCCAACTCCCGGATTCAACGGGCCAATTGCACCCTGCTCTTCGCGTGGACGTGCCTCAAAGTCTCTTTGTCCACCAGAGCCCGGGAGGTTATCTGTGGCGGCAGGGAAGCTCGAAGCGGCAGATGCCACCGGATTATCTCGCAAGGCTTTTCCAGCAGCGGAGTCAGGCGCGCGTCATCCGCTTCGACGAGCAACCTGTGCCGAATACCGGTTTGTCAGATTTATCTGCCGCGCTCAGGCAGCGCTTTACGACTCGCTCTGCCGAATCAGATGAAGTTGACCTGATGAAGCGGAACATACTCGTGCGAGACGAAGCCGGAGGGTTGCGTGCCTCTGTAGCCGGCATTCTCATGGGCTCTGAACATCCAGAGCAATTTCTACCAGGGGCGTTTATCCAGGCCGTCCGGTATCGCGGCACGTTTCAGGATTCAAACTATCAGCTCGACGCTGCGCAGATTGTCGGCCCGCTTGATGATCAGATCCGGCAGACGCTCGCTTTTCTACATCGCAATGAGACAGTCGCAGCGAAGAAGGAACCGCAGAGAATCGAGTTGCCCCAATTCAGTACTCGCGCGGTCTTCGAAGCTGTGGTTAACGCGGTCGCGCACCGGGACTACTCCATTCATGGCTCAAAGATCAGGTTCTTCATGTTTGACGACCGGCTGGAGATCTACTCGCCCGGGGCACTGCCAAATACTCTTACCGTCGAAAGCCTGCCATTCCGGCAGGTGACACGGAACGAGCTCCTTACAAGCCTATTGGCCGAGTGTCCGGTCGACGCCACCGAGGAACAGGTGGGACGCGGCTATTACATGGAAAAGCGTGGCGACGGTGTGCCAATTATTATCCGGGAGAGCGAATCCGTGTCCGGGCGAACGCCTGTCTATCGGTTGGTGGATGACAGCGAATTGCTCCTGACTTTGTTTGCTGCCACTCCCAGATATCCTCATCCTTGAAGGCGATGCGATGCTTCCAGCGGGGATCGGGATCGAGCGTCCTCTTGACCGGCTCTTCGACCCGGACAATTCGAAACCTCGCCCCGATGGCACCCCGGCGGATGACCACCTCCTCGCCCCTCTCCGCTTTGCGCAACAGCAGCGAAAAGCTGTTTTTGGCTTTGAGAACTGCCGTCTCCATAGTTGGCCATATTAGCCAGATTCTTCTTTCTGCCAAGACCGCTGGTCGCGCAGGCGACTTACCCGCCGAGCGGGCTCACGACGGTGGCGGAGGCCGGGGGCGTGAAGGAAAAATCGATGGATCCCACCGGAAGGATCTTTTCGTTCGAGTAGGTCGTTTCGATCCGGTCGCCTTCTTTGCCGACCATGATCGAGGAGCGGAGCCGGAGCGAGCTGTCGAGTTCGAGCGTGATGGTTTGGAGCATGCGCCGGAGCGGGCCGGAACGCGGGCTCAGGTCCAGGCGGAACCCGTTGTCGAGGCCGGTCGCCGTGACCTTGAAGTTCTCCGCGATTTTCCGGAACTGGAGGGCTTGTCCAAGTGCCGCAAACAACTGGCCCGGCCCCCCGCCGCCGAGCGGGTATTTTTCGACCTGCCGGAATTCGGGGTAATACATCCAGAGGAATTTTCCATCGCAGAGGGTGAGGGTCTTTGTCTTCCGGAGGAAGCGATCCGGCGGCTCGAAGGCGATCGTGCCTTTCTCGACAACCGGCTCGTTCCACATCGGGAGAATTCTCTTTTCCACGAACTCCGCCTGAACCGCCTGCCCGGCCCGCGACCCGGCGATTCTGGAAAGCAAGGCCGCCGAGTCGGCCTCGTTGAATCGCTGGCAGAATGCGCTTGTGGAAAAAACGAGCATTGCGGCGAGGGCGGACTTCATGGGGACAGGGGAACGAAGTGGTACCACTGGAGCGGGTCTTTCTGAAAATCGCGGATGAGGGCTCCGGCAACACGGCGGGTGCAATCGGCCAAGGCCTCGTCGCGTGGCAGGCGGCGGTCGGCGAAGAGCAGCGGGTTCGTGCTCACCGCATAGCGCCCGCCCGGAGTCCGCCGCACACTCGCCGGAAGAATGGGGCAGCCGACCATCCAGGAAAGCAGGGCCGGAGCCATGGAAAATGGAATTCGTCCCCCGGGAAGGTCGACCTCCAGCGAGCGGCCTCCGACCGGGCGGTCCACCAGCATTGCGGTGAGGCGGCCATTCCCGATCGCCGTCGCCGCCCGGAGCGAGGAGAACGTGTCGCCGCCGAGCTCGATGGTCTCGGCCCCCCACCGCAGCCGATAGTCCGCGCGCCAGCGCGTCAGCTCGGTTGTGGGTTCTGCGTAAGTGACCACGCTGACGGGAATGCCTTTCATCCCGAGCACCAACTCGCCGTATTCAAAAAATCCAAAATGCCCGGTGGCCAGCACGGCCCCGCATCCCGCGGGGATCTCGGGCAGGGGGCCTTCCATGTCGGACAGCGCGGCCGCCTCCTCGCGGGGCCTGCCGGCCAGCCAGAAATAGTCGGCCAGGGTCCTGGCAAAATTTTCAAAAACTTTCGGGGCGGACCGGCAGGGGGCGGGATGTCCCAGCAACTCGAGGTTGCGGGCGACAACCCTGACGACGCCCGGCTGCGTCGCGCAATAGCACCTCGCAAAAGTTGCCGCGATCAGCGAGCTCCCGCTTCGTCCGGCGGCTCCCGAGAGAAAACGGAGAAAGGAAAAAGCGGCGCTCGTATATCCCAGGCGATAGGCAAGCCGTTCGGTATGCGACCGCTCCCGTGCAGGCTCGTTTCCCGTCACCATGAAGCCTCCATGTCGGGCTGGGATGCTCCCCCGCCCTGAAAATCATGCCGTGGCACGGGCATCCTGCCCATGCCGATTGTTGCCCATTCAGGGGTCGGGTGAAATGCGCTTCTCATCCTTGCCCGGCTACTCCACGTCCGCTCCGCGCGGAATGACACAGCGGAATCCACGGGCTGGGATCTCCCCGAGGAGAAGCTCCAAAATTTCCGCGCTCCGCCGGCCCGGACCTTCGTGCAGGAGCAGGATCGCGCCGGGCTCGAGGCGCCGCGCGATCCGCGCGACGACGCGCACGGGCTCGGCTCCGGGAAGCCCATCCAGGCCGGCGGCCGACCATCCCGCCACGCGAAGCCATGAACGGGCCGCTGCCGGATGGACACAGGCATTCGTCAGCCCGGCCGGCGAACGAAACCAAACGGGGGCCACGCCGGCGGCAACCCGGATAGAATGGCTGCAGCGCGCGATTTCCTCGTCGATGGCACAACAGGGCATGGCCCAGAAGAGGCCGGACGGATGGGTGTAGGAATGGTTTTCGAGCGTGTGTCCTCCGGCGAGGATCCGGCGGCAAAGCGGGCGGTTCGCGTCCACTTTTCTGCCGATGACGAAGAACGAGGCCCTCGCGCCGGCAGCGGCCAGAATCTCCAGGAGACGCGGGGTCTGCCCGGGATCCGGCCCGTCATCGATGGTCAGCCAGACTTCCGGTTCCTCCGTGCGGAACCGGTGGGCAACCGGCCCGTTGAGAGCGCTGTTGCGCAGGAGCGTGGGACCGAGCCGCAAAATTTCATGGATGGCCCAGGCTGCGGCCCTGGCCCGCCCGCGCAGGAGCACGGTCGCCGCGAGCGCGAGTTTTTGCCCCGCAAGAATCTGCCTGCGCGTTCTCAATGGCATCGGAGGGAGAAAAGCCGTGGAACATGCGCAATCATTTCCAAACACAAGCGCACATGGACCCTCGTGAGAAGAAGATTGTCGCGGATATATCGAAAATGGGTCAGCCCCCCCTCGCCCCGCGGCGGGTAGCGCACGGGAACGGGCACGTTGATGGCCGGCACACCGGCCCAGAGAAGTCTCACCGCCAGCACCGTGTCGAAGTCGAACCGCCGGCCGGATTTTGTCGATTCGAGGATGTCCAGCGCCGCCTTCAAGGGGTAGAGGCGAAATCCAAAAAGCGAGTCCGAGGCGCCGAGCCCCCAGGTTTCCAACGCGGCGAAAAAATTCCCGATCCGGCGGCCGTTGACGCGCTCGGCAGGCGCATCGGGGCCGAAAATGGGAACTCCGGCGATCAAATGTCCGGGATTTTCCGCGCAGAGTTCGAGGAATCGGGGAATCCCTTCCGCGGTGTGCTGGCCATCGGCATCCATGACGATCGCATGCGAAAATCCGGCATCCAGAGCCTCCCGGAAAGCCGCCAGCACCGCACCGCCTTTGCCGGAATTTTTCCCGAGCGTGATCACGCGATATCCATCGCCGCCCAAGCCGCGGGCCATTTCCGCGCTTCCGTCCGTGCTTCCATCGACAACCGCCCAGACCGGATTGCAAAAATGTCGCGCCGCCCGCATCGTTCGCGGCAGGTGATCCCCGCTGTTATAGCTCGGGAGGATGACAAGGCAGGATCCCATCAGAGATCGGGAGAAGGTTTTTCCAATTCCGCGCGGAACCAGGCTTCGACCCGCTGGCTGAACCCGGCGGGCGATTCTGCCGGCGAGGGGAGAAACCGTTCGCCGGCGCGGAGAATAAAATGCAGCGGCGCCTCCGCAGGGGAGAACAGAGACACGCCCTTGGAAAGGTGGGCTCCCCGGTATTCGATCACGACCGTCTGCACGGCGGCACGCGAGCGGGCGGCCACCATGGCAAACCCGTGTTTGAAGCGGTTCAACGGAGGGTCGATCGTCCGGGTGCCTTCCGGAAAAATCAGGAGATTCCCGCCCGCCCGGATCTTTTCGATGCCCTGGCGGACGAACGCGGGGCCGGAGTCGTTCGTGACATACCCGGCCAGCAACGCGCTCCCGCACAGGGCGGGATTCCTGAGCAGATCCGCCCGCATCACGCAGGCCGCCGGCGGCAGGTTGGCGATGAGAAAAACCGCATCGAGCAACGCCGGATGATTCGAGACGATCACCGTCCCCCGCATATCCTCCAAAACTTCGAATCCCCGGACCTCCAGCCGGAGCATCCCGAGCGCCTTCATAGACGAGACGAAAATGCGAAAGAGCCATCGCACCAGCTTCTGCCCCACCTGCGCCGGAATGCGCCGTCCTGCGATCTCGTGCAAAATCCAGAAGACCGGCGATCCAATGATTCCGAGAACGAAAAAGAGCGCGGTGGCCAGCATCTGCCGGAAGTAGGAGCCGGGAGGAAATGCCCGGCCCTGGTATCCGTCCGCCTCGTTCGCGCGGGAGCTGGCTCTCAATGTAGACATGGAAAATTATGCCCCCCGTGTGGACCGTCCGGATTGCGTCAACGCTCCGGTGACGAATGCGACCGCATCCTTGTAAAGGCCATCCCAATCCGAAGGCGTGCCGGCAATGCGCGTTGTCCAATTCGCGCCAACCGCGGCGCCGGGGACATTGAAGCGGTCCTCGAGTCCGAAGACATCGGTGATCTGATGCACCGCCAGCCACGAGTTGCAGGCAAAAAGCCCGGCGAGGAAAGCAAAGTGGACCTCCGGGGTGAATGGTTGTGGGACCGGGATATCCCCCCGTCCGCAGAACTCCAGCAATTCTTTCATCGCGCGCACCGCGGCCCCGCGTTTGTCAGGGTCGGCGCACTCGGCCGATAAATCGTTCCAGAGCTGATGGATCGGCGGATGGTCATGCGTCCCAAATGTGGCCAGGCTCAACGCTTGATACCCGCTGCCGGGGATCATCTTTCCCTCCGGGGTCCGTTCCCATTGCGGAATTTTGAATCCCGGAATTTCCAGCGAGGCGAGCGTGGGACGGACGTAGGGAGCCACCTCGCCGAGGTCTTCGGCGATGAGACGATGGGGGCCGGTTTCCTCGAGAAAAATCCGGAAGAGCATGTCTCCCTGGATGCGGTTGCGTTCCCGGTTGTCCTCCGTGCTGTCATCGTGCTCCACAAATCCGGGAAGCCGTCCCCCGGTGAGCGCGGCGGCCTCCGCAGGTGTGAGATCCGCAAAACGCCCGTTCTCCTCCGGCCGCCAGGGAAAGCTGAAAATCCGGAAAAATCCCAGCGCGTGGTCCATGCGGAGGAAATGGAAAACCTCGCATGCAGCACCGAGCCGCCGGCGCCACCAGGCGAAATTGTCGTGCGACATGGCCTGCCAGTCATACAGGGGGAACCCCCAGTTCTGGCCCCATTTTTCCGTGAAGGGATCACTTTTGAAGACCTTCTCCGGAGGGGCTCCACTCGACCGGGTGAGGTCGAAAATTTCCGGGGCATTCCACACATCGGCACTGAAAAGACTCACCCCGACCGGGATGTCCCCCATGAGCGCGACACCGAGCTTGTCGCAGGCAGCGCGAACCGTCTTCCATTGCATCTTGGCGACCCACTGAACGTAGGAATAAAATCTCACCAGATCACGGAAGCGCTTTTTCTGCGGGCCCGGCAGATCGGCCAGCCACTCCTGCGCCGATGCGGGACTCTTGTGTTCCTGCGGCCAGTCCGCCTCATTTCCGTTCCAATCCACGAGGGCTCGGTAAAGCGCATAGGGACCCAGCCAATCGCTTTCATCGCGTTCGAACTTTGCATGGGCGCGCAGGCGGACCGGATCGGCCCTGCGGCTTCGAAAGGCCCGGAATGCCGCCTGGAGCAGTTCGTGTTTCAGAACCTTGACGGCCGGGTATTTTGCGTCCCCGACGCTCAAAGACGCGACATCATGCCTGCGCGTGATTTCGTCAAAAACCCCGGGGGAAAGCTCCGGCAGCCACGTGGGCGTGGTGGTGATGGTGGAAGGCTCGATGGCCATCGAGCTGATGATATTGTAGGGGCTGTGGTCGCTGCCGGTCTCGTTCACCGGAAGAATCTGGATCAGACCGAACCCCCTCTTCGCCGCCCATCCGGCAAACTCCACGAGGGCCGCCGTGTCCCCCACCCCGAGATCCCCCGCTCCGCGCAAGGCGCTGAGCGGCGCCAGAATGCCGGCAATTTTTTTGTCGGGTGAGAATTCGGTCATATGCAGAATGCGGAATTGCCTTGGTCCATACCCCCTATGGTGGGATTTGCACGATTTTGGTCAAGGGGGGAATTACGTCGAATCCTTGCGGATCACATCGTCTTCCGGGGCCGCAGCCTCCCTCCTCCCAGAGATTCCCGAGGCAGGATGTTTCCGCACGGGCCCGATATTCCATGCGATTTCCACAAGCTGAAAGGACCAGATATCGGGTTCAGTCTTCCTCGCCGCTCAACTCCCGTTTTGCCTGCCCCCAATCGGTTTTCGACAAATTATACTCCCCGGCATCATAAAATCGGAAAAGCCCAGATGCTAAAATAGAGCCCGTCCGGGAAGAGCAGAACAAGGAGGGGAGAGGGTTTGCGGTTAAAAAAGCACGGGCATGAGCAGCGAAAAACGCTGTCATGCCCGAAATCGGATGGTTATCATTTCGTCGCCAAACGCAAAAGACAGCCACCGATGAGCAAAATTATAGCGATCCAGGATTATTTTCGTCCAGCACTTCCGCAGGTT
>JBAYWC010000033.1:0-25281 GCA_041674265.1 Terrimicrobiaceae bacterium | reverse complement strand
GGGCAAGCACGGCTGAGGTGTCGAGCAAATGCGCCGCTTTCATACGGTCGGTCCGTGCGCACGCTGCCATGCGCATTCGGCCTCAAATTCGCCCATCAGCTTGGTGGCGGCGCTTTTATTTTTAGCGGCGAGACTCTGAGCTTCGCGAAGTCCTGCCATGGGATCGGGGAGGATGCGGGCGATAATGACCTGATTGTCTCCAGACTCGATCCATGCCAGGCGCATGCCGGTCTTGATGCCCCGTTTCCGCGCGAGCCGGGCGGGAATCGTGGTTTGAAGCTTTCCGGTGACTGTGGAAGTCAAGAATGGATCAAGTGTTCTCATATTCCTAGAATACACTATTCAAGGAATTGAACGACTCAAGGAAAAAAGGCTGCCGACTCTTATCGGTGACAGCGGATCAGCATTTATTTCGGCAGGATGGCAAACCACTTTTGAGCCTGCTTTTTCGCCGCAAGTTGCCGGTAATTGCTGAACAGCTTCCGCGGACTGTTGCCCATTTCGAGCGCTACCTTTGCGGCATCCTCGGTCTGGGCGAGGCGGTAGGACGCATAGGAATGCCGTAGTGCATTTGTGGGGACATCGACCAGTGGTTTGCCGTCACCGTTTGTCATCAGCGTCTTGGCCCGGCTCCATTGGTTCATCATGCTCTGCTCGTCCTTGTAGGGCATCACGCAGCCCTCGGGCCGGGCGAGAGGTGCCACCCCACACAACCGTTTTGTTGGAACGGGGGCGGAGGGAGGCGAAAACGCCCCGCGTCATGCAAAATCCATCACCAACAACCAAAGAAAACCTCGCGCTTTTGCGCTACGAGGTCCTCTGCCACATAAAAACCCTGAGCCAGCAGGGAGTCCCGCTCGCCGAGTGCGTGCGGGCCGCCTGCTCGCGCCCCTGGCCCGGAGAAGGCGGCTTCTACTACTCGTATCGCACGATCGAGACGTGGTGGTATCGGCACCAGCGTCACGGGTTCCCCGGCCTGAGCGGAAAAGCCGTGCGCGGGGACGCGGGAAAGAGCCGCGCGATCGACGGGGAAACCGGCCTGTGGATCATCGAGGCGGTCTCCAAGAGTCCGGACACGGCACTCTCGGTGCTCTACCGGCACTGGCAGGACCACGGGCGGGGCCTGCCCTCGCTCAGTTCGGTCGTGCGGTTCCTGAAGATCCGCGGATACGACCGGCGCAGCATCAAATCCGGCCGGCTCTTGAGCGGCCCGACAAATCCTGGCCTTTCATCCGGGAACTGTCCTCCATGAAAATCTCACTTCCCTACAACATGATTTGCAAAAACCCATTTAAATGAAAATGCCTTGGTTCGCGCCTTCCATGATCCGCCGAACAAGACTCCAAAGGATGAAAACAAAACCACTTCGCGCTTCGATCACTTTGGGTGTGTCCAGTTTGGCGCTCTTCGCCGCATCGCCCGCGCAGGCTTCCGAGCTCAACATGTTCTTTACCAATACCGGGGAGAATTACAGAGCCACGAACACATGGATTACCATCCAACGGGGCCAGGCGCATCCTCACCAACCACCGCTGACAACCTGCCCGGCGTGACATACGGAGGGAACCAGTTCGTCTGGAACACCTACACGAATGTCGTTGGAACCAACACCCAGATCGGGAATATTTTCGCCGAATCGGTGCTCCTGCAGGACATCAACGCGGCAGGCGGACCAAGGCGGACGTTACGGTATCCGAGGAGTTTTTCTCCCGCCTGAACCGCGCATTTGACGATTTGCGCGCCGGAGATACCGGCAACGCCCTGAAGGGATTCCAGGATCTGGAAACGCAAAATCCCCATGTCTCCTCACTGGCGTATCTTGTCGCGATGGCAGCCATGCGCAGCGGAAACACCGGGCTTGCGGAAGTTCAGGCAGCCCGGAGCATTCGCAATGGGGAAAAGGTTTCCGACGCGATCACCCTCCACGCCTTGATCGAGGCCCAAAAGGGAGGGGATCCGAAAGCCAGGAAGTTCGGCGATCCTCTTCTGCGTTCCGAGCTTCTTCTTCGACAGGCCATGCTGGCGGACGTCGCAAATCCTCTGCCCATGATCGAGCTTTCCGCCATCCTGCGCAGACAGAGGAAAAATGCCGAAGCGATCGGGATCCTTCGGGCGGCCCGCTCGCGGGTGCAGCCGGTCGATCTCCTTCCGTTCATCGACGCCATCATCGGTTTGGCGACCCTGCAAGACTCCCCCGATTGGGATTTGCCGGAGATCAGCGATCCCGGCAAAGATTTGGGCTCCGCCATTTCCGCAGCCTGCATCTCCATGCGGAAGGGGCGTTTCAGGGAAGCGGAAAAAATCCTGACAAACATCCGGAACCAGACGACGCCGGCGCTCTTCCGTTACCTGATGAACGGCCGGGCGATACGGACCTATTCGCGCGAACCGGAACTCCGGGAGTTTTTCCGCCAGCACTGAACTTCCAGAAAATGGCGTTTCCTGTTTCGCAACCGCAAGACACCACGGTCCCCGGCTCAGTGGTCCCATCAATGCGTGGACGCCTTCTCCGCGCCCAGGCCGGTATTGGCGCGCACTTTGAGTTCGGCAAACAGATTCTCCGCCGACGGCTCGCGCGACAGGAACGTCCCGAGGAATGCCCCGAGGAACCCGAGCGGAATGCTCACGATCGCCGGATTTTTCAACGGAAACCACGCGTCCTTCATGAAATCCGGGCTGATCAGGATGAGGGCGATGCTCGAGGCGAGCCCGACCAGCAGTCCGGTCACCGCCCCGGTCGTCGTGAACCGTTTCCAGAAGATCGAGAACACGATCACCGGCAGGTTCGCGCTTGCGGCCACCGCGAACGCCAGGCCGACGAGGAAGGCGACATTCACGGTCGGCCCCAGCAGGATCGCGATCCCGATCGCCGCCGCTCCGACGACGAACGCCGTGATCCGCGCGACTTTCACTTCCTCGCCAGGGCGGAGTTCCTTCCCGTGGTGGAGGACATTCGTGAAAAAGTCGTGCGCGAAGCTCGTGCTCGCGCTGATCGTGAGTCCGGCGACCACCGCCAGGATCGTGGCGAACGCGACCGCGCTGATGAACGCAAAGAAGACCTCTCCGCCGAGCTCGTGTGCCAGCTGGGGAGCGGCCATGTTTGTGCCGCCGTGCGCCTTCAGGTAATCCGGTCCCAGCAGGCTCGCCGCCCCGAACCCGAAGAACGTCGTCATGATGTAGAAGAGCCCGATGATGATCATCGCCCACACGACACTCGACCGCGCGGTCTTCGCATCGGGCACGGTGTAGAAGCGGATCAGGATATGCGGCAGCCCGGCCGTGCCGAAAACCAGCGCCATGCCGAGCGAGATCTGGTCCCACGGATTGTGGAAGAGCAGGCCGGGGGTCAAAAAATTCCGCAGGACCGGCTCCCCGTTTGCGCCGGTCGAGGAGATCGCGGTGAGCGAGCCGAAGAATTTTCCGAGATCGAAATCGAATTTGTTCAGCACGAGGATGCTCAGGAACACGCTTCCACTCATCAGCAGGATCGCCTTGATGATCTGCACCCACGTTGTTGCCAGCATGCCGCCGAAGACGACATAGACGACCATCAGAATCCCGACCCCGACGACCGCCATCTCATAGCTCACGCCGGGGATCAACTGCCGGACGAGCGTCCCGGCCCCCACCATCTGCGCGATCATGTAGAACACCGAAACGGTGAGCGTGCTCAATGACGCCGCCGCGCGGACCGGACGCGGTTTCAACCGGTACGCGAGCACGTCGGCCATCGTGTATTTCCCCGCATTCCGCAGCGGCTCGGCCACGATGAAAAGCACGGTCAGATACGCGACCAGGAACCCGATCGAATACATGAACCCGTCGTAGCCGTTGAACGCGATCATGCCCGCGATCCCGAGAAAACTGGCCGCGCTCATGTAGTCGCCCGCGACCGCGAGCCCGTTCTGCCATCCGGTGATCCGGCGACCGGCCGCGAAATACGCGCTCGCGCCGGTGGACTTCCGCGCGCTGAAATACGTGATCACCAGCGTCGCCGCGACGAAGGCCAGGAACATGAAAAGCGCCGTGCGGTCACCGGGTGCCGCGAGAGCTGCCGCCGCGATCATTTGGCCTCCCTGGTTTGGAATTTCACGATCAGTTCCGCCGCCCGTTTGTCCCACCCCGCCGCCACCGCGACGTAGAGAAACGCCAGCACCCAGGCCATCAGGAATTGCGAGAACGCGAACAGATACGCCACGTTCACGGCCCCCCAGACCCGCGTCTCCATCAGCTTCGGAAACCAGCCGACCCCGATCGGCAGGGCAAAGTAGTAAATCACGAAGACCGCCGTCGCCGGGGCCACGAACGCCGCCTTCGACTTCAGCAGGGAAATGAAATCCGGATCTGCCTCGATCGCCGCCCAATCCGCCAGCGCCGCATCTTCCGCCCCCGTCCGCTCATGCACCGGCTTCTCCGCCGGACGTCCCAACGGGGCGATATCCGTCGGCGCCGCGGATTCAGGGGTGAGGTCGCGCTGGTCTCGTTCGGGGGGATTCATGACGTGGATCAATAATGGAAGATGGCGGCGTTGTCCAGAGGGACGAAATCCTGTCCGCCCAACGGGGGGGATACACTCAGGAAATGAAAGAATAGGCACATTGCCCCACTTGTTTCCTTCTGTCAGTTTGCGACCCGCGTTCATCCTCCGGCGATGGCGCCGAGGACAATGAACGGTTCCGCGCCGCTCGCGACGGCATCGGGCAACAGCGCGTCCGGCGGCTCGTGGGAAAGATCCTGTTGGCAGGCGAAGAACCGGATGAATGCCCGCCGCCCCGGCCACTTTCCTCTCCGCATCCTGCCGATTGAAAGTGCTCGAATCGATCGCCAAAGTGGCGGCGCGATCAGACTATGCATTTCAGCGCGCGATCGAGGATGACAGCGCAAATGTTTCCCGCGAAATCTACGACAAGCTTCTGGCCGAATCACCAGGCTCGAAAGAGGCCAAGCAGGCGGCCTATTGGACGTTTCCACTGCCGGCAGCCAGCACCGACCACCCCGGCAGATTGAGGTTCTCTTCGGGGGTTTCCGCAGGCAACTCCTGGGCTGCCCGGAACCGGCGCAAATCGGGATACTACTGGGGTGACTACCATTTGCGTGGTGAGATCACGAATGAGTACAACGAGGATGAAAGCAACCCAAGAAAGTGGGATGACATCAGGAAGCGGGTATTTGCCTTGCGGGACAGCACGAAAACGGTTCCGGAATTGGCGAAAGAAATTGCCGGACTCCGCAATTCGGCGCTCATCCTGTTCCAATCGGTGACAGAAGCTGCCTGCCTGAACTTTTTGGAGGATCTGGTTCTTATTCTGGGTGAGCCTCAGATCACCGATGAAATTGCCCGCAATTATATCAACCTGCGCTTGGATGTCCTCCATTCGAGTTCCTGGCTCTACTCGCCGGTTGTGCCAGAGGTCGCCGGCCCATCCGACGACGCCAGTATCCGGGCTCGGATTGCCACCGCCATGTCTGGTCCCGGCATGTCTTCGGTTATGGGCTATCTGGCTTTTCTCGACGCAGCCGTGGTTGCAAATTCTCTGGTCGAGGTCCGGCTGACAAACAGCGAAGATGAGGTCATCATTCCCCTCCGCGATTATCCAACTTTGGAAAAGATGATGCGCGCTTTTTTGGCGCGATATCCGCAAAGCCACAAACGAGATGCGGCCCGCCTGCTATTGGCAAGGGCGGTTTACCGACAATCCTGGTCACATTTTCCAACCTTTGTGACCGATTCCGGAGAAGTACGGATCGAAGAGTTCCGGCAGGAACCGCTGAACCCAAAGCGGGTGTTCGCTGAACTGGACGCCTATGATCGGGAATTTCCTGACGGGCGATATTCCTCCCAGATTCGTGACATGAGAGCCGGTGTTTGTTGGCGATTGGCAGACTGGAACACAGCCTTGGATTTGACCGTGCGCCAACTCGACGACCGTGTGCCGGATCTCCAAAGGGACGCCGCGCTCCGACTCTCGAACATATTTGCCGAACTGGCCAATCCAGGGCACAGTCCTGCCCTCATGGATGCCATCAGGAAGAATCCGTCTGCCCAGGCTTGGCTGAAGGCCTATCTCATCGCCGCCCCCAATTACCGCGATCACCCTCTTCGATTCCTGGGAGGCTATCTTCAGAACCAACTCGGATTCACTCTGCCGGATCCGAAGGCCCAGGTCGCGCGCTGATTTTTTGGCTCCTAAGGAAGCACTTCGGCGCGGTCGCTGAGGCGGGCGTCGAGTCGGGCCTTTTTCTCGCGGACGAGCCCGCAGTTTGCCGCCTCGAGGACTTTGCAGAGTTCCCCGGCCTCATCGAGGCGGGGGACTCTGACGAAATCGGCCCCCGCCGCGTAGAGGACAGGCACTTCGGAGAGAACCTCGGCGGTGGCAATGATGGTGGCCTTGGGATTGAGTTCGCGGAATTGACGCACGAGCCTCTCGTTGCTGGTTCCCTTGAGAAGCGCGTCGGGAATGGTGGAAAGCAGGATCTCTCCGTGGGCGATCCCCGCATGGAGGAGGGTGTTGTTCCGTGGTCGAGGTCATGGAGCCCCAGGCGTTTCAGCCAGCCGGTGAGCCGACGGGTGAGCGGATCGGATTGTGTCATGGCAAACGTGCTCGATACGGCAAGCACGACGAAGGCGAAGGAAACCATGCCGCCGCTTTGTTCCGAGATGTGTTTGTCTTCCATACCCAGGGCCAGAAGGACGAGGGAGAATTCGCTGACCTGGCACAGGTTGATGGAAGGCAGAAGGCTAGCGCGGAGGCCCTGTCGCAAAAGGTAAAGCGGGGGAAAGGTCGTCGCGACGCGGCTGATCACAACAAAGGCGGCGAAGCCAAGCGCCCAGCCCACAAGGGTCGCGGAGGGGAGCGGAATCATCATTCCCAGCCCGACAAAAAACAGGATCAAAAAAAGTCGGGCAGGCTGGTGACCTTGGCCGTGACATCGAGCGCATACGGGAAGGTGGAGAGGGACACGCCGGCGATGAGCGCCCCCATTTCGCGGGACAGGCCGAGCCAGGAGGCGACCATCCCCACCAGAAAACACCAGGCGGTGGCTCCGACGAGCACAAGCTCGGGCAGGCGGGCCACCGACCGGAACACCCACGGCAAAACGAACCGGCTTCCTGCAAGCGCCCCCGCGACAAGCGCAACCACTTTGACAAGGGAAAGCGCGATCGCGCCGATCTGGAGGTCGTCGAGCGCGGGCTGGATCGCCAGAAAAAGGATCACAAAAAGATCCTGCAGCACGAGCGATCCCAGCGTGACGCGACCGGGGAGCGTGCCGAGTTCCCGTTTGTCATAGAGCACGTTGACAATGATGACCGTGCTGCTGAGCGCGGCCGCGACCCCGAGATACAACGCGTCAAATTTCCCCCCGCCCATCGGAAACCCGATGAGCCAGAAAAACAAAACCCCGAGCACCGCGCCGCCAAGGATCTGGGAAGCGGCGGTGACAAGAATCGTGCGCCCCGCGCTGATGATTTTTTTCAGGTCGATCTCCAGGCCGATCATGAAGAGCTGAAAGATGAGGCCGAGTTCGGAAATCGTGGAGATCGAAGCCTGGTCATGCGCCCTCGCAAAGCCCGACGGCCCGAGCGCAAAGCCCGCCACAAGATCCGCGAGAATCACCGGCTGGTGGAGGACCTTTGCCAGAACACCAAGGACCCGCGCGGCGATAATACACAGCGCGATGTCATGGATCATTTCATGCATGCGCAGCTCATTACCGCACGGGGGGCCGGACGGAACCTTGAAATTCCATTCCACGGGATGGGGCCGGGCCTGTAATTTGCATGTCTGCCAACTTGCCAACCCGGACAAATGTCGGGGAAAAGCAAGCGGCCGTTATGGCACAGGCCGGAGGAACCGCCGGGAAGCAGGCCCGCCGCGCCGCTGCGTGGGATCTCCCTCTCCAATCGTCATGGACACGGGAGTGTTCTCTGGTAAAACAGCGCGTTTATGGACTGGATAACGAACCCCGAGTTGTGGATCGCGTTTCTGACGCTGTGCGCGTTGGAGATCGTGCTGGGCATCGACAACGTCATTTTCATCTCGATCCTGGCGGGGAAACTGCCCGGGCACCAGCAGGCCCGGGCGCGGGTGATCGGTCTGGGGTTGGCGATGGTCATGCGGATTCTCCTGCTGCTGACGATTTCGTGGATGGCAGGGTTGACGAAGCCGTGGATCACGGTGTTCGGGCACGGTCTGAGCGGGAGGGATTTGATCCTGGTGGTCGGCGGACTTTTCCTCGTGGCGAAGAGCACGAGCGAGATTCATGGAAAGCTGGAGGGCGAGGAGGGGCACGGGCCGGGAGCGGCGGTGGCGTCCTTCGTGGCGGTGCTCGTGCAGATCATGCTGCTGGACATCGTCTTTTCGCTGGATTCCGTGATCACGGCGGTCGGCATGGTGAACAACATCCCGGTGATGATCGGCGCGGTCGTGATTGCCGTGATTTTCATGATGTTCTTTTCCGGGCCGATCAGCCGGTTCGTGGACGAGCATCCGACGATCAAGATGCTGGCGCTGAGTTTCCTGCTGTTGATCGGCGTGACGCTGATGGCCGACGGGTTCGGCCAGCACATTTCGAAGGGGTACATCTATTTCGCGATGGGCTTCTCGGTCTTCGTGGAGGTGCTCAACCTGAAGCTGATCAAGAAATCGCAGCAGCCCGTGCATTTCCACCAGCCCTACAGCAAGGACGTCTGAGCCGTGGCCGTTTTTTTCCGCGTCCTGCCCTACGTGCGCCGGTATCCCCTGCTGGCGTTTGCCACGCTGGGCTGCGCGGTCCTGGGCACCCTGATGGTGGTGGTTTTTCCGGCGGTGACGCAGAGGATCGTGGACGATGTGATCCGGGGGAACCAGCCGGGGCTTCTGCCGCCTCTGCTGGCGGCGGGTTTCGCGGCGTTTTTTCTGCAGGAGCTGCTCGACAGCCTGAGGATCATTTTCAACAACCATTTCGAGCAGAAAGTCATCTTCGACCTGCGCAGCGAGCTTTACGGGCATATCCAGAGGCTTCCGTTGCCGTGGTTCGACAACCGCGCGACCGGCGACATCATGACGCGGCTGATCGAGGACGTGACCAGCGTCGAGCGGGTGCTGATCGACGGCATCGAGCAGGGGACGGTCGCGGTGTTGCAGATCCTGATCGTGAGCGGGATGATGCTGGCCTGGAGTCCGTCTTTGACCGTGGCGGCGCTGCTGCCCATTCCCCTTCTGGCCGCCGGGGCATTGATCTACACGCTGACCGCGCGTTCGCGTTACCAGCTCCAGCGCAAGTCGGTGTCCGCCCTGAACTCCCTGCTGCACGACAGCATTGCCGGCATCCGGCAGATCAAAACCTATACGAGCGAGGACCGGGAGCATTCCCGGTTCGACGCCGCGAGCGATGCGGTGCGGAAGACCACGCTGATCGTCATGCGGGCATGGGCGGTCTACCAGCCGGCCATGGGATTCTTCACTTCATGCGGGATGCTTCTCATTGCCGGCTACGGCGCGCGCGAGGTTCTGGCCGGGCGGATGGATGTCGGTGTGCTCGTCGCCTTCTTTGTGCTGGCCCGCTACCTCTATGAACCGGTGGGCCGGCTGCACCAGCTCAACCAGATTTTCCAGGCCGGACGGGCGGCCGGCGACCGGGTTTTTGAGATCATGGATTCCGATCCGGAAGTTGCCGACAGCCCGGAGGCCGGAGTCAAGGAAATCCGCGGAGCGGTCGAGTACCGCCATGTCTCCTTTTCCTATTCGGGAGACCTTCCCGTCCTCGCGGATGTGAGCCTGTCCGCGCGTTCGGGTGAAACGATTGCGCTTGTGGGGCCGACCGGAGCCGGCAAATCCACCCTGGTGAACCTGCTGATCCGGTTCTACGAATTCGGGCAGGGAGAAATCCTGCTGGACGGGATTCCCCTGCGCCAAATCCCGAGACACCACGTTCGGCGGAACGTCGCCGTCGTCACGCAGGAGACGTTTCTTTTCAATGGGACGACGGCGGAGAACTTGCGTGTCGGCAAGCCCGAAGCGACGGAGGACGAGATGTGGCAAGTCCTGGAGGCGGCCAATGCGGCGGACTTCGTGCGCCGCCTGCCCAAGGGGCTCCATTCGCCCGTGGGCGAGCGGGGGATCCGGCTCAGCGTCGGCGAGAAGCAACGGATTTCCATCGCGCGCGCGCTGCTGAAAAATCCGCCGATCCTGATCCTCGACGAGGCGACCGCCAGCGTGGACACGGCCACCGAAATCCTCATCCAGCAGGCGCTGGACCGGCTCATGGAACACCGGACCAGCTTCGTCATCGCCCACCGGCTTTCGACCGTCCGCCACGCCTCGCAGATTCTCGTGCTGGAGCGCGGCCGAATCATCGAGCGCGGGCGCCACGACGACCTCATCGCGCGGGATGGACTCTACGCCCGCCTCTGCAAGAACAGCTTCATGGAAACCCGCGAGCATTGAGGTTGCGAAAATCGCGGGTTTCTGGCACTATTATTTTTTCTAATACCACGAAGCCATGTCAAAACCAGCTCCGGCATTCAACTATCAAAAGCCTTTTCCACTGGGCGAGGACACGACCGAATACAAGAAGCTGACAGAGGAATTCGTTTCGGTGCGCGAGTTTGACGGGAAGCCGGTCTTGATGGTCGAGCCCGAAGGGCTGACCTACCTGGCCAAGACCGCGGTCCGCGACGTTTCCTTCCTCCTTCGTCCCGCGCACCTGGCGCAGGTGGGAGCCATCCTCGACGACCCGCAGGCCAGCGAAAACGACCGGACCGTGGCGCTCACGCTTCTGCGCAATGCCGAGGTTTCGGCCCACGGGGTTCTTCCGTTTTGCCAGGACACCGGAACGGCGACGGTTGTCGCGAAGAAAGGCCAGCAGGTCTGGACCGGTGGCCACGACGAGGAGGCGATCTCCCGCGGGATTTACGAAACCTATACCGGCGAGAACCTGCGTTACTCGCAGACGGCGGCGCTCGACATGTATGACGAGGTCAACACCGGAACCAACCTGCCGGCTCAGATCGACATTTGTGCCACCGGGGGGATGTCGTACGATTTCCTTTTTGTCACGAAAGGCGGCGGATCGGCGAACAAGACGTATCTCTTCCAGGAGACCAAGGCGCTCCTCAATCCCGCGAGCCTCGAGAAATTTCTCATGGAAAAGATGCAGACGCTCGGGACCGCCGCCTGCCCGCCCTATCATCTCGCGTTCGTGATCGGGGGCACTTCCGCCGAGGCCTGCCTGAAGACCGTCAAGCTCGCCAGCACCAAATCCCTCGACGCGCTGCCGGCCGATGGAAATGCGCTCGGCCGGGCATTCCGGGATGTCGAACTGGAAAACAAGATCCTCAAAGCCGCGCAGACATGCGGGATCGGCGCGCAATTCGGCGGCAAGTATTTCGCGCTCGACGTGCGGATCGTCCGCCTGCCGCGACACGGCGCGTCCTGCCCGGTCGGCATGGGGGTTTCCTGTTCGGCGGACCGCAACATCAAGGCCCGGATCGACAAGGACGGGCTTTGGATCGAGGCGCTGGAAACGAATCCCGGACGTTTCATTCCCGACCGCCACCGCCGGGCCTCCGCGAAGCACAGCGTGAAGATCGACCTCGACCGCCCGATGCCGGAGATCCTGAAGGAACTCTCGAAGCATCCGGTGACCACGCAGCTCGAACTCACCGGCACCATCGTCGTGGCCCGCGACATCGCGCATGCGAAGCTCAAGGAACGCCTCGATCGCGGCGAGGGCCTTCCGCAATATTTCAAGGATCACCCCGTCTATTACGCCGGTCCCGCCAAGACGCCCAAAGGCCTGCCATCCGGGTCCTTCGGACCTACCACCGCCGGGCGCATGGACAGCTACGTGGACCTTTTCCAGTCCCAGGGCGGCTCGATGATCATGATCGCCAAAGGCAATCGTAGCAGGCAGGTGACCGATGCCTGCAAAAACCACGGCGGATTTTATCTCGGCTCGATCGGCGGCCCCGCCGCCATTTTGGCCCAGGACAACATCCGGAAAGTCGAGATGCTCGAATACCCGGAGCTGGGGATGGAAGCGGTCTGGAAAATCGACGTCGTGGACTTCCCGGCCTTCATCCTCGTGGATGACAAAGGGAACGATTTTTTCCAGCAGATCAAGCCCTGCGAGGACTGCGCGGTTGGCGGGAATTGAATTTTCGGTGGGGGATTGCCGGGGCTTGTCGTCGCCGGCATTTTTGGGCGCCTCTCCGAAAGCGGCAGAGTCCAGGGGGAACGGGCGGGACACCCATGCCTCCGGCCAGACCTGCGCGCTTGCAGCTTTCGGAGAGGCGCCCGAGACAGAGGAAGGGGACACGGGGTGTTTCCAGGCGCCGTTTGATGATGCGGGCCAAAGCGGTCTGCGCGTTGCCCGAAATACTCGGGAGGCAGCTTTCGGCTGCAAGTTTTGGTATATTTCCCTTTCCCAATAGCAGGACTCTCTGTGCCTCCGCAGTCCCTTCGTGACAATTTTCCGTCCCGGTCGATACTCCCGACATGCAAGAGTTGAGTTTGCTTGGGGTGGCGCTGGGGCTGGCCAGCTTGGCCGGGATCAACCTCTACCTCACGGTTTTTGTGACCGGGCTGGCAATCCGGATGGATTGGGTGGCCCTTTCGCCCGCGCTCCACGACCTCTCCATCCTCTCGGACCCGGTTGTCATCGGAGTGGCCGGGATTCTTTACGCCGTCGAGTTTTTTGCGGACAAGATCCCCTGGATCGACACGGCATGGGATTCCGTGCACACGGTCATCCGTCCGGTGGGGGCCGCCGCGTTGGCGGTGGCGGCGCTCGGTGACGCCCATCCGGTCTTTGAAATCGTGGCGGCATTGCTGGCCGGCGGCATGGCGCTGGCGGCGCATATCGCCAAGGCCGGGACCCGCCTTGCGGCCAACACCTCGCCCGAACCGTTTTCCAACATCGGACTGAGCCTCGCCGAGGACGGCGTGGTTTTTGCGGGACTGGGACTGCTCGCGTGGAATCCGGTGATCGCCCTGATCGTCGCGCTGGTTTTTACCGGGGTGGTTGTGACGATGTTGCCGAAGCTCCTGCGCGGGATCCGCGCGAAGCTCTGGCTGGCATGGAGGAAGCTCAACTCCCCTCCCGAGGCCGATCTGGAAACCACCCCCGGGCAACGGCTGCCGGGGCGTTGCGAAATGCAGCTCCGCAGAGCCCACGCCGGCACCGCGCCCATCGGGTGGGCTGTTCCGTGCCTGAGCGGTGGCGGCCCGCGACTGGAGGCCAATCTGGGCGGCTGGCTGGTCTGCCTCCAGGAGGAACCGGCCCGGTTGTTTTTCGTGGCCCCCAGCCTGTTCGGAGGGATGGTGCTGGCAATGGATATCGCCGGGGCGGATGTCTCGCACCGGGCCGGGTTTCTCTGCGATAAAATCGAAATCGTTCACCGGGACGGCTCGCCGAAACACCAATTTCTTTTCGAGCGCGGGCTCACGAAGGTGGTCGGAGGGATTTCGAAAGGGATTCAGCAGAGGGCCGGAAATTCCGCCCCGACGGGCAAGGTCTGAAATCCTAAGGGATGTGCGGTGGTGAAACTGTGCTTTACGGCGGAAAAATGAAGTGGTAGGGGTTGCGCATGAAAACTCCGCTTCTGCTATTGGTTGTTGTGGCTGTTGTTTCACTGACTTCCGGCTGCACGCTCACCGAGAAATATGCCAGGAACGACGCGGCGGCCCGATCCTGGCTCGCCGCCAATGACAAGGGGCCTGCCAAAACCAATTTCGAGGGGGTTTATTACTCTCCGGACTGGGGGACGGTCGCCCTCAACCAGCGTGGCGACAAAATCACAGGAGCCATCGCGCATTTCCACATCAAGGGCCTTGCAAGCGGGAGAAGCGCCTATCTTCTGCTCGTGGACGACGAGTGGAACGAACATGCGATGATCCTGAAGCGGAAGAATTCCGAGATCTTGGAGGGCGCGTATTCCTCCTGCATCCCGTTCTCGACGGAGGACGCCCTGCCGGTTCATCTGGACAAAATCGTGTATTGAGATGAGAGGAATTGTCTCGGGGCTTCTTTTGCTCGCCGTTCTTTCCGGGTGTTCGTATGTGACCGAGTTCAACGACGCGCGCTACAACCGGAACAACAAGACCGGCGACAATTGGCTCTCCGATCAATCCGAGCCGGCGGGCATCGAGATCGGCGGAAATTGGACCAGCGACGACTGGGGGCACGCTTCGTTCACCCAATCCGGGCGCAGGATCACGGGCACCATCGGCAGCTACAGCGTGCAGGGAGTGGTCAGCGGCGAACGCGCCTATTTGCTCATCGCCCAGGGCGACTGGTATTACTACAGCGCCGTGCTCGAATTTCAGCGGCCCGGACTTCTCGCGGGCCGGTTCTCGCGCGCGATTCCCTACGTGAAAAGCTTTGGCCGCCCGATGCGGCTCGAACAGCTCGCCCACTGAGGCTTCAGTAATACCGGGGAGGCTGGCCGGTGGATTCCAGGACGGAAAGCCAGATATCCTGCCCCGGGTCAACGGTGCGCCGCGCAGAAGTGGCGATGGCGATGGGGACATGGACATAAACGCTGTGCCACCGGGCAACGATGAGCCCGGTCTTGCCAGCCATCCCCGCATGCACCGCCGCCTGGCCGAGGCGCATGCAATAAATCCGGTCCTGGGGCGAAGCCGGCACGCTTCGGATCATGTAGCTCGGGTCAATATATTTCAGGGTCAGCGCGGTCCCGCATTCTTGGAAGTGCGCGGCGAGGCGGTCCTTCAAAAAGCGCCCGATATCGCCGAGACGGATATTGCCGGAGGCATCGGTCTGGCCGCTTGAGCCGAGGTGTTCCTGTCCCGCGCCCTCGGCCGTGATGATCACCGCGTGTCCGCGCGAAACCACCCGCTGGCGCATGGCCTCGAGAAATCCGTGCGGGCCATCCAGGGCGAACGGGACTTCGGGAATCAAAACCGCATTGACCTCGCCGCTGGCGAGGGCAGCCGCGCATGCGATGAAGCCGGAATGGCGGCCCATGAGCTTGACAAGGCCGATGCCGCCGCGCGCGCTGCGGGCCTCGGTATGGGCGGCATGCACGGCCTGCACCGCCTCGGCGGCGGCGGTCTCGTAGCCGAAGCTCTTGTCCATGTAGATCATGTCGTTGTCGATGGTTTTCGGCACGCCGACCACCGCCAGTTTCGCCCCGCGCCGCCGGGCTTCCTGCTCGATGGCAATCGCTCCGCGCTGGCTGCCGTCGCCGCCGATGACGAAGAGGATATTGACGGCGAGTTCCTGCAACCGGTCCACCATGCGGAGGATATCCTGCGGTCCGCGCGAGGTGCCGAGCCATGTCCCGCCGAACTCGTGGATGTTGGCAACCGCATCGGGAGTGAGGTTCACGATGGCATGCCCGTATGCCGGGATCAGGCCTTCGAATCCGTAGGGGATGCCGTAGATCCTCCGGACGCCGTAGCGGTAATACGCCTGCATGACGATCGCGCGGATCACATCGTTGAAGCCCGGACAGAGACCGCCGCAGGTGACGATGGCGCAGTTTGTCTGGGCGGGGTCGAAGAAGATCTTTTTGCGCGGTCCGGCGACCTCGAAGCAGGGAAATTCCTTTCCTTCGGCGATCATCCGGGAAACATCCGGGAGCTCGTGTTTGACGAGCACCCTGTGGTCGTCGGTGTAGAAGGCATGGCCCGGGGCGCCCTCCGCCATAAGGCGTTCCAAGGGGGAGGAGATTTTGCGATCCCCGAGACAGCGGATGGTCAGCGCCGACGGATCAAGGTTCTCCACGGTGGAAGGGCCTACTTTTTCTCCGCGTCGAGCGCGGCGCGGATCTCGCCTTCGATCTCCGCGTAAAGAGCGGCATCGGCTTTGAGGGCTTCCTTCGCGGCATCGCGGCCCTGAGCGAGCTGGTTGCCTTTGTAACTCAGCCAGGACCCCCGTTTTTCCAGAATCCCTTTTTCAATGGCCAGGTCGAGCAGCGAGCCCGTGCTGGAAATCCCCTCGTTATACATGATGTCGAACTCGGCTTCCATGAACGGCGCCGCCACCTTGTTCTTGACCACCTTGACCTTTGTCCGGTTTCCGGTCATCGAGCCGTCGCTGTTCTTGATGGCTCCGATGCGCCGGATGTCCACGCGCACACTCGAATAGAATTTCAGCGCCTTTCCGCCAGGGGTCGTCTCCGGGTTCCCGAACATCACGCCGATCTTTTCGCGGATCTGGTTCGTGAAGATGCAGACCGTCCGGGACTTCGAGATGAACGCCGTCAGCTTGCGCAGGGCATTGCTCATGAGCCGGGCCTGGGCGCCCACGACCGCGTCCCCGATCTCGCCTTCGAGTTCGGATTTCGTGACGAGGGCGGCCACCGAGTCGAGAACGATGATGTCGATGGCATTCGAGCGGACGAGCGTCTCGAGAATCCGGAGCGCTTCCTCGCCGGAACTGGGCTGGGACACGAGGAGTTCGTCGAGGTTGACGCCGAGCTTTTGGGCATACTTCGGATCCAGGGCGTGCTCGACATCGATGAAGCCCGCCAGCCCGCCACGCTTCTGGGCCTGGGCGATCGCCGTGAGGGTGAGCGTGGTTTTTCCGGAAGATTCCGGCCCGTAAACCTCGACGATCCGTCCGCGGGGAAAGCCGCCGACCCCCAGCGCGCGGTCAATGAGGATATTGCCCGTCGGGATTACATCGACCGGCGAGACGCTGTGGTCGCCCAGTCGGCGAATGGCCTCGCTGCCATAGTCTTTTTCGATTTGCTGGAGCGCGAGTTCCAGGCTTTTTGAGCGTGCGGCGGCGGTTTTGTCTGCTGCGGAGGAGTCGTCGGATTTTGCCATGGCTTGGGTCGTTTTTTGGTTTGGCTGTTCACTATGCGCGGAGGAGGAGCTTCGGGGAATCAAAAACCTCCACATGGGAGAAATATTCCCTTGCCGCATGACAAGCCGCTTTAGCCGGGTTAGCCATCAGATCCCGCGCTCCGCGACTTCGCGTCATCGCGACTTTGCGGGAAACACGCTCTTTTCTTATTTCGATCATCATCCCGCAGAATGCGCAGACTTGTAGCGGCGGTCGGGGGGTGTGGTAGAGTACGGGACGAATGAAGAAAACTTTCCCATTGCATGTTCCGGGCAAGGAGGACGTGCGGGGCGTGGAGGCGATCAAGATGAGCGTCACAAAATACGTGAAGATCACCAGCGCGGTCTTTCATTCGAGTTCGCCGAACCTGGCTTCGTGCCCGGAGTCGGACCTGCCGGAGTTTGCGTTCATCGGGCGGTCGAACGTCGGAAAATCCTCGCTCATCAACATGCTGACCCGGCAGGAAGGATTGGCCAAGGTTTCCAGTACCCCGGGGAAGACCCGGCTGATCAATTTTTTCACCATCAACAATACCTGGAGTCTGGTGGACCTTCCGGGCTACGGCTATGCGAAAGTCGCCAAGAAGGAGCGCGGCAGCTTCAGCGCGTTCGTGGCTGATTATCTGCAGCATCGGCCCAACCTGCTGGGAACATTCGCGCTGGTCGACTCCAGGCTCAGCCCGCAGAGCCTGGACCTGGAATTCCTGCGATGGATGGTCGGATGCAGGCTGCCGTTCGTGATCGTATTCACCAAAGCTGACAAGCTCACCGAAAAGGCGGCGCAAAAAAACATCGGTGCATTTCTGGCCGGCATGCGGGAGATCAGCGAGGAGCCGCCGGAATTCGTGCTCAGTTCCTCGAAGCTCGACGCGGGACGCGCGGAGATCCTCGGGATGATCGCTTCCGCCCTGACGGAGGAAACCGCCGATTCCACCGGGAATCAGAACCCCGCATGACAGGCAAAACCTGTTTCTCCAGAAAAACTGCCGTCAGGCGGCGCATTTTGCAGCAGCCGCCGACAAGGCACGACAATGGCGCATTCCCGCAGTGGTCTGTAACGGACGACCAACGCCGCCAGAGGCCAAAAGAACAAGCGAGGTTGCTTACCTTTATTTCTTGACGGATCCTACCCCGGATAAATCACGGAGAGGTGGTTCAGATTGCGTAACGCTTTGGCCGCCAGAGCCGGCGGCTGACCAACGCCCGCGCGTGCGCGCATACCTGAATAGAGGGAAAGACTTTGGGGTAGCCGGGAGGCAACGCATATCCCACTGTGATCTGGTGAGGGAAGCCGATGGCTCTGGCGGCCACCACCGGCCTGTGGGAACAGGCGGGGGAGCCTGCACGCAGTGCAGCACGCAAGAGCGAGACGATCGGGAGCGAGCGAGGCAAATGGTTAGCAAGATGGGCTGCCCCTCTGTGATTTATCCGGGCTAAAGCCGGCCTTTGATCAGCCCCAGCGGCAGCGGTTCGGGCTGCGGTGGTTTGGATTCGATGGGGACGCACTTCTTGAGGTTGGAGGATTTTTCGAAGGCATGCATCACTTCCAACGTGTGGTAAGCGAGTTCCCCGCTGCTGCGGTGGCGACGTTTCCCGCTGTCAAGAATCGCATAGGCCATATCGGCGGCTCCGATACTGCGACTGTTCTCGCTGTAAGGGTGGCTCAGAGCCTGGTTGCTCCATTCGCCGGAGGTTGGAGTCCAAACCTCCAACGGCCCGCCAAAGGTGTTCGGATCCGGCACCTTCAGGGAGCCCTCGCTGCCATACAGTTCGATCGGGCTGTGTCCGTGGCAGTGAACATCGAACGAGATGGTTACTGTCACCACGGCTCCCGAGTGAAAGACGAGGGTGCCCGAGGAATGGGTCGGGACAGAAACGGGCAGCCGCTTTCCGAACTGCTCTTTGCAGGTGGCGATCCGCTCCTCGAAGGCGCGGGTGGTCACACCGCTGATTTCTTTCACAGGTCCCAGCAAATGGACCAATGCCGTGATGTAATACGGCCCCATGTCGAACATGGGGCCACCGCCGACTTCGTAGAAAAATGCGGGGTTCGGGTGCCAGGATTCTGGGCCGTGGGACATCATGAACGCCGTGCCGCTGAAAACCTTTCCGATCCATCCGTCGTCCACCATTTTCCGGGCGGTCTGGAGTCCGGCTCCAAGAAAGGTGTCCGGAGCGCAGCCCACGAGCAGCCCTTTTTTTCCGGCGAGATCGAGGACTTTCTTGGCGTCATCAAGATGGACTGCGAGCGGTTTTTCGCAATGCACATGCTTGCCGGCATCAAGCGCCGCAAAGCTGACCTCGGCGTGAACCGCCGGGATGGTGAGGTTGATGACCAGATCCACCTCGGGATTGGCCAGCAACCCGTCCACTGTCTGGGCCACGCAGGCGTTTTCCGCGGCCTTGGCCCTGGCGGCTTCGGGGTTGATATCGGCGCAAGCGACAACTTCGAGAACCTCGAAGAGATTGGCGCCGTTGAAGTAGGCTTGGGAAATGTTGCCGCAGCCGATAATTCCGACGCGGACTTTGGATTTGTTCGTCATGGCAGGATCCTTATTCGTTGCCGCGGGCGATGCCGGCGCTGGTGAGGTATCGGAGGTGTTGATGACCCCGTCCTTGAAATGGAGCGCCTTGCCGCGCGGGCCGATCTCTTTCAGAAAGGCGACGGGATCGAGCCCGGCTTTTGCGACCCAAAAGACGTCCGCTTCCCACAGGACGGTTTCCGGCGTGTTCTCCAGAAAGATCCGGTAGCCCGGCGTGCCGCCGACATCGACCAGATCCCAGTCGTGGTTGTGATACCCGACCTGCAGGCCGTGCGCGGCGGCGTTTGCGGCCGCCTCGCAATAGAGCTCCGCGGTGGCCTTGATCGCATCGGACGATGAGAAGTTCGCTTTGAAATCAGGCGGGCAGCCGGTGATAATGGATTCGTGCCCGAGAAGAAGGGCCTCCTCGATCACCGCGTTCTTTTTGTCGCCAACCGGCAGAGGGCCGTGACAGGTGGGAGCCTTGAGGCCGAACTCCTGGAAAAGCTTGGCGGCCTTCGCCGGGGAAGACCCCGGATATCCGGCCGGTTCCACGCAACCAAATCCCATGGCGGCAATGGCGCGGATGGTACCTTCGTAGTCGGCGGCAGCCTGCTCGCGGACGCTGTAAAGCTGAACGGTTATTTCGGGAAGCATGATGGAGTCTTTTGTGGAGAGTTGATGAAAACAGGGATGTCTTGAAGAGAGAGCCTATGGTATCAAATTAAGTCTGGACGAAAATTGACAAAACCTATGATTAATGGTGCGAGAGTGAAAACCGCCCTGGTAAGCGTTGGACACTACACCAGCGGCCCCGGCGGAGCAGAGAGCCCTGCGGTTATTCCCCGGGGGTACCTGCTGTTCGAGCTGATCACCGAGGGGGCGGTTTATTCGCCGACAGGAGACGGGCTTCATGGCTCGGGGGCGGTGTTTGCCCACACTCCCGGCCAATCGACGGTTAGCCGGACACCCCCGGATGGATACTACGCCTGCATGACCGCGAAATATCGGCTGGACAGGCTGCCGCGGCGATTTGCCTGGCCCCGCGTTTTTCAATGGACCGTCGTGAGCGAGGCGCTGCGGTTTTCGGAGGAGATCCTCTTCGCCTTTCACCACACCGATCTTGATCGCGCCGTGCTGGGGTGACCTGATCTGGAGCCAGTTCCGTTTCCGGCTGGAAGAATCCCGGCGACCTGCAAAACACCAGGCCATGCCTCCGCTCGTGGCCAGCGTGATGAGTCACATGGACCGCCTTTACGCCGAACCGCTCGGCGTGGAGGATCTGGCCGCGCACTTCGGTCTCAGCGCGTCACATTTGCACGCTCAATTCCGCGAACATGCCGGCATGACTCCCCACCAGCATCTGATTCTCCAGCGGATGCGATCCGCCCGCCACAAGCTCGTGACCACCAGCGACCCCATAAAATCCATCGCCCGGGAGGCCGGCTATGCAAACACGGAAAATTTTTGCCGGGCATTCAAAAAGCACTGCGGCCTGACCGCGGCCAATTACCGCAGGAAGTTCATCCCGTATGGCTAGAGCGAACCAACCGAAATCACGGCCTCAAAGCACCGCGATCCGGTGAGACTTGGCATGTCCGGCATGGGGTGCCTTTCCAGAAGCTGTCGACTTTGTCCCGCTTCCAGTCGTCCGGTATCTTATGAAAAATGACTTCTTGGCACGTTATGACACCAACGAGAAAATGACGTTCCACGCCGCCATGCGCTTCGCGCGCTCGTTCCCGGCGATCCTCGCTTGCACCGCGGCAGCGCAGCCGTGCGATTAACCGCCTATCTTGTGCGCTGCCTCAGATGCGAGCTGAGATAAATGACGATGGCCGCCCAGATCAGGGCGAACGACACACCTTCTCCTCTGGTGAATGGCTCGTGAAATACGATGACTCCGACAAGCAACTGCAACGTGGGGACCAGGTATTGAAGAAATCCCATCGTCGAGAGTCGCAGCAATTTTGCGGCCTTGTTGAACCAGAGAAGCGGAAGCGTCGTTATCACACCCATGCTGGCAAAAAGCCAGATCTGGGAAGTGGAGGCCCCGAATGCCGCCTGGCCGCTGCGGGACAAGACGGCGATCATTCCGAGGGCAGCCGGTGTCATCAGCGCGGTCTCCACGAGCAGGCCGACAAGCGGACTCACACGAACAACTTTTCTCAGCAGGCCATAAAGCCCGAATGTGGAAGCGAGGCCGATGGCGATCCATGGAAAGTGCCCCAGATGCCAGCCGAAGTGCGCAACGCCGCAGGCTGCAAGCACGAGCGCCGCTGTCTGCCAGCGGTTCAGGCGTTCTTTCAGGAAAACGAGCGCGAGCAGGATGCTGATGAGCGGATTGAGAAAGTATCCGAGGCTGGTTTGCACGACGCGCCCGGAAAGGACCCCGTAGATGAATATCCCCCAATTCGCGCTCAGAAGGCTTGCCGTGAGCAGCAAGACCAACAGATGGTGCCAGTCTTGAAGAACGGCCATGACTTCCCGCATCTGTCGGCCTGCCGCCACCAGCAAGGCCAGGAGAAGAACCGACCAGAGCACCCGGTGGCTGACGATTTCCAAAGGCGAAACCCCGCCGAAATATTTCCAATACAGCGGAAACAGCCCCCAGCTCGCGTAGGCGAGCAGGGCATACAGGAGGCCGGTTGCCGGAGAGCGCTTGGACGTGAAGGACACGCCGCGAAGACTAGGGGAGGTTCCTCCATTTGCCTCGCAGTTTTTGCCGAATCGACCCATGTGAGGGCGCAAGAACACCGGCGGCTAGTCCAGCGTCCTGCGATAACGCAGCGCGCCAACGAGCATCACGGCAAAACCAAAAGCCAGGATCGGCCAGAGATCCGGCCAGACATCGGAAAGGGCATTTCCCTTGAGCAAAATCCCGCGCAACACCCGCAGGAAATGCGTCAACGGCAACGCCTGTCCGATGGCCTGCGCCCAATCCGGCATGCCGCGGAACGGAAACATGAAACCGGACAACAGCAGCGACGGCAGAAAGAAAAAGAACGACATCTGCACGGCTTGGAGCTGGTTGCCGGCCAGTGTCGAGATCGTGATACCGACGGCCAGCGTGGCGACAATGAAGCAAAAAGCCGAGAGGTAAAGCAGGAGAAAACTGCCCACCATTGGCACATGGAAGAGAATCCGCGCCGCCAGCAAAATCACCGTCATCTGGACGTAGCCGGCAAAAATATAGGGGACGATCTTCCCGACCATCACCTCGAGCGGCAGCGCGGGTGTCGCGAGCAGGCTCTCCATGGTTCCGCGCTCGCGTTCGCGGGTGACCGCCAGCGCGGTGATGACAACCATCGTCATCGTGAGAACCACGCCCATCAGGCCCGGCACGATATTGTATTGAGTCATCCGGTCCGGATTGTAGGCCAGATGAATCCGCAGATCGACCGGGCCGGGCGTCGCCACGAGCTTCTGCAGGGGGCCGGCGAGGTCGCGGTCAAAGGCGGTGCGTGCGATTTCGTTGACGACTTGCACGGCAGAACTGACCGCCGAGGGATCGGTGGCGTCCGCTTCGACCAGCAAGGGCGGATGTTCCCCGCGCACAAGACGACGCGAAAAATCCGACGGGATGTTGATGACGAACTGCACCTCGCCGCGGGCCAGCAGCCGCCGGGCGGCCTCCTCCGTTTCCACGTTGCGGGCGATGAAAAAGTACTGGCTGCTCTCCATGGCATGCAGAAATGCTCGCGCGAACGGACTGTTGTCCGACGACAGGATGGCGACGGGCAGGTTCTTGGGATCCGTATTGATCGCGAAGCCGAAGAGAATGAGCTGGATGATGGGGATGCCGAACATCATGGCGAACGTCACCCGGTCCCGCCGCATCTGGATGAATTCCTTTCGGACAATGGCGGCGAAACGGGACAAGTTGAACGTGAGCGGAATCATTCGAAATTGTCGCGTGAGGTTTGCATGAGCCCGATGAAGGCGTCCTCGAGCCCGGGTTCGATTTTCCGCCAGGAATGGGGCTCCTTGCGGAAAGGCGCGATGGCCTGTTCCAGCGCATTCCCGTCGCGCGCGCTGACATGGATCTTGCTGCCGAATGCGGCGACCTGCTCGATGCCCGGGAGACCGCTCAATTCCTGCGAGAGGCGGCCAAGGTTCGGTCCGGAAACTTCCCAGCTTGTCAATTTGGCGGAGGCGAGGACGTCATGCAGCGCGCCCTTCGCCAGCAGATGGCCGTACGCGATATAGGCCAGACGGTGGCAGCGCTCGGCTTCGTCCATGTAATGGGTGGTGACGAGAACGGTCAAGCCCTCCGCGGCCAGGCGGTGGATTTCATCCCAAAAATCGCGGCGAGCCTTGGGATCGACCCCCGCGGTGGGCTCGTCGAGAAGCAGGAGTTGCGGCTCATGGATGAGGCAGGCCGCCAGGGCAAGGCGCTGTTTCCATCCCCCCGAGAGCTGTCCGGCGAGTTGGCCGCCACGACCCTCCAGGCCGAGGCTCACGAGCATGCGCTTCACCGCGTCCTTCGCATGGCGCATTTCGTAGATGTCGGCGACGAAACGCAGGTTTTCGGCAATCGAGAGGTCCTCGTAGAGACTGAATCGTTGGGTCATGTAACCGACACGACGTTTGATGGCATCGTTCTCCGTGAGCACATCGAATCCCAAGCAGGTTCCGCTGCCGGAATCGGGTTTCAACAAACCGCACAAGATTCGCAGAAACGTCGTCTTGCCACTGCCATTGGGCCCGAGAAATCCGTAAATTTCCCCGCGCCGCACCTGCATGTCGAGACCGTTGACCACCACATGGCCGCCGAAGCTCTTGGTGATTCCCCTGACGTCGATCGCCAGCTCGCTCACGGGTTTTTCGGGTTGTCCGCCAGCCCGACTTCCACCGGCGCGCCGGCATGCAGCTTGCGCGCATCCCCGGGCGCCAGCGCCCCCTCGACCAGGAAGACCAGTTTCCCGCGATTCTCGCGGCTGTAGATGATGGGCAGCGTGTATTCGGCGCGCGGGGAGACGAAGCTGACGCGACCGGGCAATGGGGTTTCCAGGCCATCCATCCGGATTTCAAGGGGACCCCCGACCTGAAGCTTCCCCAAGTCGCTTTCAGGAACAAAGAAACGCACTTTCATGTATTCTGGAGGCAACAGGGAAAGAACCGGCGTTCCGGGCGGAACCCATTCGCCGGGCCGGTAGTAGGTGTCGTAGACCAATCCGGACGCCGGAGCGGCCTGTTGCTTCTGCGCGAAACGCCAGTCGGCCTGCTCCAGCCCGCGCTGCCGTGCGGCCGCCGCATGCTGTGCCGCAAACAGGGTCTGTTGGGCGGCATCGTAATCCTCCGGCGCGATCACGCGCTTGTCGCGCAGGCCCTTGGCGCGGACATAATCCAGATTTGCCTTGTCGAGCCGGCTTTTGCTTTCGCTCAATGTTTCCTCGGCCTCCGCGCGCGCGGCCCTTTCCTCCTCGCGCTCCAACTCGAAAAGCGCCGCATCCTTCTCCGTCTGGTCGCCCCGCTGCACGGCAAGCTTCTGGAGTTCGCCGCCGAGCGGCGCGGAGACATAAACCAGTTCGCCCTCCGCGTAACCCGAATACGCGGCAGAGGGCGCGGTGCGCGCCGCTTCGCGCCGCAGAAGGGTGATGACCGCGGCCGCGACGGCGGCGGCAACGAGAAGAAGAAGGAACAGGCGGAATTTTTTCATGTGCTGTTTGACGGTTTTTTCCGGGCCTGCGCGCCTTGGAGGCGAGAATGCCACGGGGCAAGGTATCGCTGAATTTTTTCCCCAAGGCGAACCCGAATCTGCCCGAAAGGAGTTGGGGGGATCCGAATTCAGCGATTCTCCACCCAGCCGCAGAGATCGCGGAGAAAAAAACAGTTGGGGGTTAGCCTAACTTCCCCCTGATTTTTTTCTAAGTGACTGCAAATCAGTGAAACTACACGAAAATGTAGCAAGTAATATATCCACAATAATCAAAATAACTGTTGATTGTATTGTTTTATAT
>JBAYWC010000032.1:0-25377 GCA_041674265.1 Terrimicrobiaceae bacterium | reverse complement strand
TTCATTGCTGTCTCCTTTCGTAAACTTTGAGCGGTTCACGTTTCGGAGACTGGGAGCGACTCCCGGAGCTGTCAAACTTCGGGGGTCCTCCGGCAAAGCCGGAGGATTTCCCGAGGGATTAACGGCTCCACCTTCTCCATCCCCCTCAGCCGCGCCGCCCTCCGCCGCCTCCGCCTCGCCATCCCACAGTATCTGTCGAATATCTCGGGACGGCATTCTTGGGAGGGAGATCACTTCTTCTGCGCTTTCAATGGAGGTGAACCAATTTCCTGCGAGCAACGATCCACTTTCGAACATCGTCGGATCGTCTTTGATTCGTGTTCCGGAACCTCCAAGCAAATCCGTCTCGCTGGCAAGGTGCCCTGCGAGTCGTGAGAGAAGGAATCGGAAGGTCGTTTGGTTCGAAAGGTGGGAGGAATCGCCGGATTTTGACTCATTCGGAGCGATGAGCACAGAGGCGCAGGAATAGAGCTGCTGTTCCACCATCCGCTCGCACAGGATTTTCATCCGCTGCTGGTAGGAGGATGAGTGGAAGATTTTGTCCGTTGGAAAATGAGGTGAATTGGCGCTGACGGGTTCCCGCGAGCCGGGGGAATCCTCGACAAGGATGAAGTAACCGAGGAATGGCGAGGCACCGCGCCCGAACAAGCCTTCACTTTGTGCCTTTCGAAAATCGTATCCGCTTCCCATGGCTTCCTCGCAACGGTTGTTGGCATTGTTCCCAAACGACGGTCTTTGCGGCTATTGTTTCCCAAATGAAATGCCTGACTTCATGTTTGGTCGGATGGCTGACGCTTGCTTGCTGGTTTGTGCGAGCTGATGCCAGCACGGCTCAGGCCGCCTTTCCTCCGGATCTTCGCGCCAAGGTGGGCAACTCGAAGGCATGGTATCTGGCGGTCAAAGACCTTCCTCTGGATCAACTTTCCGCATTATTGGAGGAAAGCTGGCTGACAAACGGCGAGGAACATCACGCGCTTTGGCAGGTCGTGCGGTGGGTGTCACATCATGACCCAAAGCGAGCCGTCACATGGGTCATGGAAGAGCCATCCCGCTCTTCGGTGCGGGATCTCTGGAGCGCGGCGGCCACAGGATGGTATGAGAAGGATCCGGAAGGTGCGTTTGAATACTTCCTCGATGCGACCGGGATGCCTTATCAGAGCGATATGCTTTCGCTCATTTTCGCGGGCCAGATCAAGAAGGATGCCGCATGGGTTCTCCCTCATCTGGAAAAGATCGCCACGCCCGAAATGCAATACTGGGTGATGGCAGACCATACCTGGGCATGGGCGGGCAAGGTACCGGAGGCAGCCACCCGTTGGATCACCCGATACAAGGGTGCCGGGCGGGTTGGAAACTACGTCACTTCGGCATTTGCCCAATGGGGACGCCGCGATCCCGACAAGGCATGGGATTTCCTTCAAACCATCGATGAAGCGCTCTACGAGCCGGCCGCGAATGGTTTTGCCCGCGGCGTCATGATGCGTGATCTGACGGAGGGGCTTTCGTTCCTCGACGACATGGAAAATGCGGGGCTCTCCCGCCGGGTGCTTGACACCATCGGGTTGGAATGCGGCGAACGCGATCCCAAGCGGGGCATGGCCCTTCTGGACAGCTTGAAACGCCAACAGGATGTTGAGATTTTTGCGCAGGCGTTCCTCCGGAGACTGGCCCAGCACAATCCGCAACAAGCGGCGGAGGAATCCCGTCGCATCAAAGATCCCACCATCCTTTCCAAGACCGTTTCTGACATTGCAAGGGCGTGGTCGCGAAAGGATCCGGTCTCCGCCATGAACTGGGTCTGCAAACAAAGCGACCAAGCGATTCGAGACCGGGTTCTCTGCGAGCAACTGAGCGCCTGGGCAAACAAGAACCGCCAGGATGCGGAAAAGTGGGCGAACTCCATCGTTGATGCCCCGATCAGGGAACTGGCACTGCGGGAGATTTCCAAACTCCAATGAATGCCGGCTCAAGGACGCGAACCGGTGCTTGCCATCAGGCTGGATTCCCCCTATCCTGTCCCCAGGTGCCAAAACCTTGAAACCCGCGTCCGGAAACGGAGGCGGGTTTTATTTTGTCCGGCGGAGGGTCTCACGCTGAGGCGCGGAGATCGCGGAGGGGTATTCGAGGGGAGGACGCCCTCGCCCCGTTCAGTTTTTCTTTGCCGCCGGATCGCCTGAAAGCCATGTGAAGGCCTTCTGAGGGGCGAAGAATTTTTCCGAGTCGCCGGAATACACGCGCCCGCCGGCGACCTCGAGCCGCTGGACGGGCGCGTTCTTTGCGAAGTTCAGGTCATCGAGATCCACCCAGAACGTGTTCGGGGTGGTGGCCGAGTCGAAGTAGTAGACACGGTTCTTCTGGTCCGCGGCGGTCCGCCAGATTGTGGAGGCGATGTTCGGCTGGTCGGGCGTGGTGATCCCGAGCGGGACGCTCACCCCGCGCATGATGCTCAGAACACTGGCAATGGCCTGGAAATTGAAGGAACGTTCGGGCACCGCGGCGATGTAGTTGGGATCGGCTTTTTTTCGGCACGGCTCCCACGAAAAACGAAGCGCGGGCAAAGCGGTCCGACGCCCGGTTCGTTCCGGGAAGGAAGACGGTTCCCCCGATGCTTTGCCAGTAGGTATTGAGCGCGAGTTGTTCCGAGTAGACCGGAGAATTTGTCATGACCGTGAATTCCCGTCCGTGATGGATGACGAGTTTGCCGCCCACATATTCGAAGATGGCCGAATCTCCGCTCGGGTCCATGTGTCAAGCTCCCTGCGCCCGCCGACGGGGCGCGGGGTGGTCCTGTCTCATATGGACACTCGTTGGTGAGCCCGCCTTCGGAAACGGAAGGCGTTTTGAGCGTGACAAAGTTCGCGGCGGGAGGCTTTGCTCATGGGGAATGAGCGACGGAATACTTTCAAACAAGACAGGCGTTGTGTTCGGGGTGGCGAACAAACGCAGTATCGCCTGGGCGATTGCCAAGGCATGGCACAAGGCGGGCGCAAAGTTGATTTTCAACTATCAAGGCGAGCGCCTGAAGGAGAACGTGGAGGAACTGGTGGCCGAGTTCGGAGCCGACACCGCCATCTACCCATGCGACGTGTCGAAAGATGATGAAATCGCCGCTTTTTTCGACAAGGTGGCCGGGCACACCCCGAGACTGGATTTGATGCTTCATTCTGTCGCCTTCGCTCCCAAGGAGGCCCTGGAAGGAGATTTCTTGGCCACGTCGCGGGAGGCCTTCCGCATGGCCCATGACATCAGCGCCTATTCTTTGATCGGACTTTCCCGCGCGGCTGTTCCCTTGATGACCGAGGGGGGAAGCATTCTTGCCATGACTTACTACGGGTCGGTCAAGGTCGTCCCCCATTACAATGTCATGGGCGTGGCCAAGGCCTCCCTGGAAGCGTCGGCACGCTATCTGGCGTATGATCTCGGAGCCCGCAAGATCCGCGTCAACTGCATCAGCGCGGGACCGATGCAGACGTTGGCCGCCCGCGGGATATCGGGATTCACCATGATGCTGAAACACTACGAGGAGCATGCGCCACTCAAGCGGAGCTGCACCACCGAAGAGCTGGGACACACCGGGGTTTTTCTGGCCAGCGACGGTTCCTCTGCCATTACCGGACAGGTACTCTATGTGGACGGCGGTTACGAAATCATGGGCATGTGAAAGCGGGGATTGTTTCCTGGATGGCGGGATCCATGTGTGGAGGTTTTCTTTGGATGCCTGCGACGAATCGCTTCTGAGCCGGGACGAAGCGGATCGGGCCGCAAGGTTCCAGTCCGCGGAGGCCAGGGAGGCTTTCATTGCCGGAAGGTCGGGGGTGCGCCGCATCGCCTCGCTTCACTCAAAGATCCCGGCCGGGGATCTTCTGCTGGAGAGCGACGCTCATGGAAAACCATTTTTCGCAAACGCGAAAATCCATTTCAACCTCAGCCACAGCGGGGGCACAGTGGTGGCGGCATTTTCCGGTTCGGCTGTCGGCATCGATGTCGAGTCCCGGGGGCGATGCCGGGATTTTGTTGGGGTCGCGAACCGCTTTTTTCATCCCTCCGAAGCCGGTGCCATCTCCAGGTCAAACGATGAAGGGGAATTTTTGCGCCTCTGGACGGGCAAGGAGGCGATGCTCAAGCTCTCCGGCCAGGGGCTTTCCGGCAGCCTGATCGATGCCAGGCCCGGAGAGGAAGGAACCGGAACGCTTCATGGAAACAAGGTTTGCCTCGAGGGCTTTTCCTTCGATCACATGATCGGCACAGTGGCCTCCTTTCAACCTTTCGAGGTAAAAGGCTGGTTTCAATTCTGAAAGGTGATAATTTTCTGTCGATCATGTCATTTCAAAACCTCGGTCTCTCCGAACCGGTGCTTCATGGAGCCCAGCGGATGGGATATTCCGAACCGACCCCCATTCAACTCCGCGCCATTCCTGTCATCCTCTCCGGAAAGGATCTGGTGGCTTCCGCGCAAACGGGCACGGGCAAGACCGCCGCATTCGCGCTCCCCGTCCTTTCCCTGCTCGACCATTCGGAACCGAGAATCCGCTGTCTGGTGCTGGAACCGACCCGCGAACTGGCGATGCAGGTGGAAACCGCCTTCCGCGACTACATGCGCTTCCTGCACACCGAGGTCTCGCTCATTCACGGGGGCGTCGGGTATGGGAAGCAAAAAGAGGATCTCGCGCGGAAATGCGATGTCATCGTCGCCACCCCCGGCCGCCTCCTCGACCACATGCAACAGGGGGCCGTGGATCTGAGCGGCCTGACGGTCCTCATTTTGGACGAAGTGGACCGCATGCTGGACATGGGATTCCTGCCCGACGTCCGCCGGATCGTCGAACAGTGCCCGAAGGACCGGCAGACGCTGCTTTTTTCAGCCACGATTCCCGAGGAGATCCAGCGCCTTTCCTCCTGGTGCCTCCGGAACCCCGAGCGCATCGAGATCGGCGCCAGCTTCACGCCTGCGGAAACCGTCAACCATGCCTTCTACCCGGTTGCCGTCGCCCAGAAGTTCGATCTGCTTCTTGCGCTTCTGGCCCGCACGAATTTCGACAGCGTCCTGATTTTTTCGCGCACCAAGGATGGGGCCGACCGGATTTGCAGGGAACTGAAAAAGAACAACCATTCCGTGGTCGCACTGCACTCGAACCGGACCCAGACCGAGCGTGTCGAGGCCCTGGAAGGCTTCAAGGCCGGACGCTACGAGGTCATGGTGGCCACGGACATCGCCGCGCGCGGCATCGACATTGCCGGGGTGAGCCATGTCGTGAATTACGATGTCCCCCAGCATCCGGAGGACTACGTGCATCGCATCGGACGCACGGGCCGCGCCCAGAACGTCGGAGATGCCTTCACGATCATGACAGCCGAGGAACTTCCCCATGTGAAGGACATCGAGCGTTTCATCGGGCAATCCGTTCCCCGGTTGAAGCTGGACAAATTCGATTACGTTTACACGGCGATCTTCAACGAGGCCGAGGCCGCCGCCTCCCTCAAAGCCGCCAAGGGGGTCCGCACCCACAAGGGCTACCGGTTCGGCTCCAAAAGAAGACGCTAAACTTGCCCGGGCGGGACAGGCCAATCCTCAGGCGCCTTTGACAGCCGCGGCGATGGGGCTGGCAAAGGCTTCGATGACGCCGTCGAGACCGGGGGTGTCTCCCTCCTCCGCGATCCGCCGGACAATGGCGCTTCCCACAACGACAGCGTCGGCCTGCCGCGCCACCTCGCGCGCCTGGTCGGGAGTCGAGATCCCGAATCCCACGGCCACAGGCAGGGCCGTGTGTTTTCGAATCTCGGCGACTTGCGAGGAAATGCTTTGCGAGAGGGAGACCTGCGCACCGGTGACGCCTTCGCGCGAGACATAATAGATAAACCCCTCCGCGGACCTGGCGATCAGTTCCATGCGCTCTGGCGGGGTTGTCGGAGCGATCAGACGTATCGACAGCAACCCGTGGATACCCGCCAACTCGGCATTGCCCGCGGCCTCGTCCGGCGGAAGATCCAATATGAGCACGCCGTCGGCTCCCGCGGTGGATGCGTCTCCGATGAAGCGCTCGTAACCGTAGACATAGATCGGGTTCAGGTAGGTGAAGAGGACGATCGGAACCGCCGAAACTTCCCGGATCCGGCGCACGATATCGAGGACCACCGGCACGTTGGTGCCCGCGGCAATCGCCCGGCCCGCCGCGGCCTGGATCGTCGCTCCGTCTGCAAGGGGGTCGGAAAACGGGATCCCCAACTCCAAAATATCGACCCCGGCCGCTTCAAGCGCCGCGGCGAGGGCCGGAGTGGCTGCCGGAGTGGGATCTCCTGCGGTAATGTAAGCGATGAAGGCGGCTTTTTGGGATTCGCGGAGTTTCTGGAAGCAGGCGTCAATCCGGTTTGGCATGCATTCTTGCTTACATTTCCGGAAGACATGAAGCAAGCGCGGGAAATCCCGTCCCGTATCCACCCAGCCCCGCCCGCCGCAAATGGCGAAAAATCACTCCCGGGAAAGGAAGCCCGCCCGGGAAGTCAAATTTCCGGGCGGGCCTAACGATTCTTTTGTCAGCGCTTCGGAGAATTTCCTTTGAGAAGGACGATGGCGAGCAGTGCTCCCAATCCCAGAGCCACCATCACGGGAACATAAGGATGGTCCCGGAGCTGGCCGCCGGCAACCCTTGCCGCCGTCGTGGCGCGGTCGGAAATTCTGTCGAAAACCTCCCGGCTGCTCTCCACCGCCACCCCCAGCCGGGCCCGGGCGCGCCGGACTTTTTCCTCGGCCGAGTCGGTTGTCGCGGCGAGCAGCTCGCGGGCGCTCTCCGCGATGTCTTTCGCCAGTTGAATTTCTTTCCCCAGAGTGATGTGCATTTACTTTTCCCCTTTGGCTTTCGGAAGCTTGAAAGCCTTTTTCGATGGAGAGGCAGGCTTGCCCGCCCTGACGACTTTCTTGGCCTTGACGGCGTTCTTGGCCGGAGCGGGGACGGGGGTGGCGGGAGATGGGGCGGCGGGCTTGTCGGTCTTCACCGCGTAAATTCCCGGTTCCACTTTCGAAGTAAACTTTTTCCCCGTCGTGCTGAACCATACGGAAACATTTCCGCCGGGCAGGCCGAGTTTTTCGGCAATATCCTTCACACGCATCCCTTTCGGACCGGCCGCCCCGAGCAATGAAAGGATTCGCGCCTTGAGAGGGACGGTCTTCCTGCCTTGCTTCTTGGCTTTCGCCACTGGCGCGACTTTGGCAGGTGATGCCGGCGTGACAGGCAATGCCGGTGTCCGGGCCTTCGCCGGCTTCGCTCCTTTGACGGCGTAGCGTCCGGGCGCAAGTTTTCGCGTGAACTTTTTCCCGGTGGTGCTGAACCAGACCGAGATATTTCCCGCGGGAGATCCCACTTTCCCGGCGATTTCCCTGACTTTCAGGCCCCCGGCGCCCGCGCTCTCCAAGACGGAAAGGATCTTCGTTTTCAGGCTGCTTGATTTGACTTTGCGGGAGGCCGCGCGTTTTCCGGCCCCGCGGGCGGGAACGGATTTCTTTGCCGGGCTTTTTGCCGCCGTCGGGACGACGCCGGACAGGACCTTGGCGATTTCGGTTTCGAGCTTTGCAACGAGTTCCACGAGTTCGTCCTTCCGCTCGGTGAGGGTGAGAATCCGACGCAATGATTGGCTGGTAATGTGTGATAAATCCATACTGGGGAGTCAGCCAAGCATCGATGCTAACCGTTTGGCAAGTAAAATCCTAAGATTATTTTCCATGCAATGGCGGCGTGATGAAAAGGATGGCTCCGGGCTGCCGGTCCCTTTCGGCCCGCGTCCCATGCGGCCTATTGGAAAAAGCCCCCGACGATTTCGAAGACATTATTGAATCCTTCGTTGACCTCGTTTGAAATTCCGGCCTGGGCGGGAAAGGGATCCTCGTGCTTGTATCGGTAGGGAAAATCAAAGGTCTCGACCCGGATCGGGATGTCACGGTGGCGCCCATTGAGCGTGTTTTCGACTTCGTAGGGCGGAATGACCTCGTCCTGGGCCAGGGAGATCGCGGAGATGCGTCCGCACATTTTTCTGAACCTTTCCTCGCGGAAGGCCGCCATGGATTTGTAGCTAAGCATGCTCCGGAAGGCGACGCCGGACTCCGAGCCGTCCCTGAGGCAGGCATAAAGCTTGGGGTCATGCTTGAGGTGGCTCTCCAGATGCTCGACCAGAAAGGAATAAAGATGCACGTTCGCCTCGCTGTCCAAAATAAACTTCGAGACAGGGGAGATCCTGTTGAAGACCGGTCCGCCGCAGAACATGAACAGCTTTGTCCCGGAAAACAGTCCGTCCGGATTGCTGAGCAACAGGACTTGCGACAGAAAGCCGCCGATCGAGTAGGCCATGATATCGAGTGAGAAATCCTTTTCGAACAGCGGGTGTTCGCCGCGCCTGCAGCTTCCCACAAAGTCTTTGACATCATGATACGTTTGCAGCCCGGACCAGATGAATCTCTGCGGGTTTCTTTGCAGCCGGCTGCTGATGGCCGCGTTCAGGAGCGAGGAGTGCAGGAGATTTGGGAACTCCTCTTTGCGGTGTTTGCTCACTTGGTGCATGAGTCGCGGATCGCTCCATGCGGAAGGGGCGCGGTTCATATGGAAGGCAATCGGGAAGAGGACGATCGTCTTTCCCGTGGCCTCCAGAAGCCTGGCCGCCCAGGGAAGATACTTGTGCCAGTGTTTCTCGTTGAACCCATGAAAAAGCAGGATCATGCCGTCGGACTTGCGGACGCGGTCGGGTTTGAAAACGTGATACCGGAAGGACGCATTTTCCGAGACCAGCGAGTCCGCGACATCCAAGATATCGCCCTTGGGCTGGCCCGGTCCGTGTCCCTCGGGCAGCAGGTCGGTATGGCGGGAGTGGAAGGGGAAATTGTGGACACTCATCCCCCCGCCGAGTTCGATGCGCTCTCCGTCGAGAGAGACCCTGTTTTTCAGGTGCTCGTAGAGATCATGGTATTTCATTGGCTTCCGACATGTGCCTGCGCAACTTCCCTTCAAGCCCTGTTCCGCAGGTTGCCGGATGATCGGCTTTTTCTTCCCCGGATGACAACGGAAAAACCGCCGCAGGTGTGTGGCGGGGCTATCCGGCCCAGACGTCGGCCGTGCCGAACCAGCGGGACGTCGTGACTTTTTGGCGTGTATAGAAAGCGACCGCCTCCAGGCCTTGCAGGTGGAGGTCACCAAAGAAGGATTCATTCCACCCGCTGAACGGGAACATGGCCATCGCGGCGGGGACCCCGATGTTGATCCCCACCATGCCGGATTGAATGCGGTGCTTGAACTCCCTGGCCGCGTGGCCGGATCTCGTGAAAATGGCGGCTCCGTTCCCGTAACCCGACCGGTTGGCGAGTTCGATCGCCGCATCGAGGTCGTCCGTGCGCAGGATGCTGAGCACCGGACCGAAGATTTCCTCCTTCCACGGCGTGGAACCCGGCTGGACATGCACCGTTCTCCGGCACAGCCGAAAGCCGCCTCGGCGAGGCCGCGGACCGCTTCTTCCACCGGGGCGTCCGGCATCAGGAGGACGAAATTTTTTGCGCCGCCCGCCGCCCGCCGCCCGCCGCCCGCACCCGTTTTCCATGCGCGGAGCCTTTGAGGAAAATTTCTTTGGCCACCGGGGTCGACCCCACGAAGGAATGGCCTGAACCACCGGATGCGTGAGGAGGGCGTCCACCGCTTTGCGCCCGCCATGAACGAGTTGAAAAACCCCGGAGGGCAAACCCGCTTCCGCCAGCAATTCTGTGAGCCTGACGGCGGTCAGCGGGACTTTCTCGCTGGGTTTCAGGACGAAGGTGTTGCCGCAGGCGATGGCGGGCGGAAACATCCAGAGGGGGACCATGGCGGGGAAATTGAACGGCGTGATGCCGGCGCATACCCCCAATGGCTGTCTGACCGCATCGCAATCGATGCCCTTGGCCACATTTTCCAAAGAATCGCCCATGAGGAGCGAGGGGATCGATGGGGAATATTCTACCATCTGGATGCCCCGCCGGACATCTCCGCAGGCCTCGGACAAAGTTTTTCCGTGTTCTGTCGAGACGGGGGTGACCAGTTCGTCGACATGGGATTCCAGCAGGGACTTGAAACGGAACAACACCTGCACGCGATCGACAGCGGGAGTCTCCCACCATCCGGGAAAGGCCGCATGCGCGGATCGCACCGCCTCATCCACAAGCTCCGCTCCGGCGGCCGGTGCCGCGGCGATTGCCTCGCCGGTCGAGGGATTGAAAACCGGGGAGGTGAGCCCGTCGGAATCCTGGCGTCAGCGACCGTCGACAAAGTGAGGGCAGGGTCTCATCAGGCAGCTAACTTGAGAGCGCCTGGGATTGCTCGACGAATTTGTCGCCGCTCCATTCTCCATCCGCCTTGACAACATTCCCTGCCTTTTGCGCCTCTTTCCGTTCTTTTTGTCGGCGGACGAGATCGGCATGGGTGGTGAAATAATCGAGGCTGTGGCCTTTGAAGTCGGAGAGGGTTTCGAATTTGTGCTTTTCCATGAAGGCGAGCAGTTCCTCCTGAAGCGGTTTCACCATCTCATACCCGAATTTCATCACTCCCGTGCAAACCTGGACGGTATCGGACCCGAGGAGGAGGAATTGCGCGGCGTCCGCGCCGGTTTCGATCCCTCCGATGCCGGAGAGGGAGCGTCCGGGAAACTCGTTCCGGATGAGCGTCGCGATTTCCATGCACATCCTCAGGGCGATCGGCTTCACCGCCTTGGAGGAATACCCCCCCGGAGTCGTGTAGCCTTCAACGGTCGGCTCCGGGCGGAGGGAGTCGAGGTTCACGCCCATGACGCTCCGGATCGTGTTGATGGCACTGATTCCTTGGCACCCGGCCTTCAGCGCGGCGCGCGACGGGTCCTCGATGCGCGTGATGTTCGGGGTCATTTTTGCCCAGACAGGCTTTTTTGCGGCGGACATCACCCACCCGCAAACTTCTTCCAGGATCTCCGGGTCCTGTCCCATGGCCGCGCCCATCTTGCGCTCGGGAAGTCCGTGCGGGCAGGAAAAATTGAGCTCGAATCCGTCCACGCCCGCATCCTGGCAGCGCTGGACGATTTCCACCCAGGCGTCCTTGTTGTATTCTTCCATGATCGAAGCGATGAGGATGCCCTCGGGATGCAGGTCCTTGCATTTTTTGAATTCCTCGATCCAAATCGAAAGCGGACGGTCGCTGATGAGTTCGATATTTTCCCAGCCGATCACCTCCTTGCCGTCGCGAGCGTGGAGCTTTGCATAGCGCGGCGTGACATTGACTACCTTGGAAGCGTCGAGGCTGACCGTCTTGGCAATGACGGCACCCCATCCTTCACGGAACGCGCGCGAGATGACATTGAGGTTCGTGCCGGGAGGGCCGGAGGCGATGACAAAAGGATTGGGCAATTTCAGTCCGTCAACGGTCGAGGCAAGAGTGGGCATGGTGTGATCGGTTTCAAGAGCATTTTCAGGGCCAACGTCGTTCTTCCCGGAAGAATAGTGCCAATTCATGGACTCGCAACTCCCTTTGGCGATGGCGGCACCACCTGATTGAGCCAGGGGACCACCCCGAGCACAATCCGCTGGCGGAGGGAGGATTTCCCGGGAAAGAAAAAGACAAGGGTGCTTATGACCGCCGGTGCGGCAATCCCGGTTTCCTTGCCGCCAATCGCGAGGAACGTGAAGCCCATGATTCCGGACATGGCCAGCCATCCCTCTCCCGATCTTGTGACCCGCAGCACGCCCAGCACCGCGGCGAGAAGGAACGTGGTCGCAAGAAGGTCCTCCCGGTTGCTGGATTCGCAGACCACTTCCACGGCAAGCGGATGCACAAGAAACAACGCGGAGAGCACCATCGCCAGCCAGAGCCCCCAACGGTCCCGGGTTTGTTCGGCACCGTTGGATTCCGGTAATCCACGCAGGACAGCAAAGAGCAGACACCCGTTCAGCGCGTGCAGCAGAAGATTTGTCAGCCGATAGCCAAAGGGATCGCGGCCCCAGAGGGCGGCGTCGGCCATCAGCGAGGCAAGCTGGACCGGACGGTTGAAATCCAGGACATCCATTCCCATGACCTGCAAGGTCAGCACATCCCGCCAATGGGACGGGGTGTGAATGAAGGAATCCGTCAGAATCTGCAGCCGGGAATCTCCGCCCAAACAGCCGATGTTCTTCCGTCGGATTGTAAGTATGTCCGTGAGAATGGCAACTTGGTGTTTTCTGTTGCCCAGGGGAAGCATCTTGACAGCAGGGTAGTGTGCTGTGATGATAGCATCCATGCGAACGACGGTCACATTGGATCCTGATGTGGAGCACATCCTCAAAGAGGAAAGCCATCGCTCACGGACAAGTTTCAAAGAGGTTCTCAACGCGGCCGTTCGCAAGGCCCTCTGCCCACGCCCGGCGAAGGCACCCAGGATTTTGCCGCCCCGTCCTCTCGGACTGGCCACTGGGATCGATCCCCGTGGTCTCAGCGGGCTTGCCGACGAGTTGGAGGCGGAGGCCTATTTGAAAATCGCCCGTCGCCGTCGCGGAAAACTGTGATTCTCCCCGACGTCAACCTCCTCTTGTTCGCCGTCAACTCGGAATGCCCCGACCACGCGCGGGCGTTCGCCTGGTGGAAAAATCTCCTGACGGGAAATGAGCGGATCGGGCTTCTCCCGGTGGTGTGCTTCGCTTTTGTCCGTCTGAGTACAAACCGGAAAATCTTTCCGCGGCCGCTTGCGGTTGCCGATGCGTTTGGCTATGTGGAGAACTGGCTGGAGTTCCCAAGCGTCTTTTGGGTGGAGGCGGAGATGGGCGATCTCGCGGTGGCCAAGAGGCTTCTGATGTCCGCCGGCACCGGGGCCAACCTGGTGACCGATGCACAGATTGCCGCAGCCGCCCTTCGCCTGAAAGCCAGGGTGCATACGGCGGACGCCGATTTCAGCCGGTTTCCCACCGTGAAATGGGTCAATCCGTTGCAGGGCTGAGTTTGGCGGGGCAACGCCTTTGATGGCGGTCCTGTCAGTCTGCGGGCTGACGAGCGATCCAATCCATGGTCTTCGAAGCCAGCCGGTCGAATGCCCGGACCGCCGCCTCGATGTGCTCTTCTTTGGTATCCTCGATCTTGTTGTGGCTGATACCGTGCAAACTTTGCACAAACATCATGACGGTGGGGATGCCTGCGCGGGAAACCTCCGCGGCATCATGCAGCGGACCTGATGGCATGCGGTGGGAGACACCGCAGAGCTCGTCCGTTGCCTCATCGCACAATGCAATGAGATCCGGATGGAAAAGGATCGGATCAATGTGCCAGAGCCGTTCCCATTCGGGAGTCACTCCGCCTTCCACTGCGAACCGGGAAGCTGCCTCGCGGGCATCACCCAACATCGATCCGAGGGCGGCCGCATCCAGGTGGCGCTGGTCGAGCGTGATCCGGCAGTCCGCCACAACGCTCGTCACGATTCCCGGCTGCGTCGTGCAGGAACCGATCGTGCAGACTCCGCCGTATTTTTCAGCGATCTTGTAAATCTCCGGGCTCATCTTTGCCGCGGCAAGAAAGGCGTCGCGGCGGCGGTTCATCGGAGTGCTGCCGGAGTGGGCGGCCTGGCCGTGGAATGTGATGGCATGACGTTCGACACCGAACGTGCCAAGCACGGTTCCAAGCACGAGCCCCTTGTCCAGAAGCACCGGTCCCTGCTCGATGTGGAGTTCCAGATAGGCCGCGGCATCCTTCAACTCGACCCTCGCGTCTTTGACCTTCCCGAATTCGATCCCAACAGCCCGCAGCGCATCGGAGAGGGAGATTCCGTCGCGATCCTGAAGATGCGCGGCCTCTTCCATGTCGAGTGTTCCCGCGCAGGCCGACGACCCGAACAGGCTCTTTCCAAAACGCGCGCCCTCTTCATCCGCCCAGTCCACCAGACGGACGGTGACGGGCGGGCGCCCGTCGTATTCCTCCGTCAAGCGCCGGAGAATCTCGACGCCGGCCAGCGTGTTCAGACAGCCGTCCAGCCAGCCCCCATTGGGAACCGAATCGATGTGGCCCCCGATCAGCAGGGTCTTCGGCGAACGGCCCGGCAGCATGGCCCAGAAATTTCCGGCGGCATCGTTGTGCATCTCCAGAGGCAAGCCCGCAAGTTTGGCTTTGAGAAAGGCCCTGGCCTTGGACCAGAGAGGGGTGAATGCGACGCGCTGGGCTCCGTTCTCATCACCGGTGAACGCCCGCAACTCTTTCAATTCCGCGACCGTTCTTGATGGATTCATGGTTGGGAAGTTAACGACATTCCCACCCCGCAGGCAAAGGGAGATTCGCGGGGCAAACGCATCAAACTCCCCGCTGGGTCTCCCGCATCCTCGGTGCGCGGGAAACGCGCCAGATTTCTCCAGGTGCCCAGGGCCGTCAAAATGGCGAGCGCGATGATCGCCGCGCGGATGACGAAAATCGCAGCGCCCGACCGATGTCCGGCCCGGTTCATCAGGCGGAGAAAAACAGCAGCCATGTCCCGCATGTCAGCGCCAGAAAGAGAAAAGCCGGCATGACAACCGGAGGCCGCAGCGCGGCGGCAAACCCCGCGCGCTCCAGGATCAGATGCAAAAGCCACGTTCCCGCCACCCCGACCAGCATGCAGCCAGCCAGGCCGGAAAGTAGGCTCCCGCCACATCCACCAACGGATCGCCTGAGGACTTGATCAATCCAAGGAGTCCGGGCAGCTTGAGGGTGCCGATGATCATGCTTTCCAATAGCCGAGGGTGGCGGGTCTGTTCAACGCCAATCGTGGCCGCTCTTGCCATCACGGTCGTTTTTGCCTCTCCGGCGGGCTCAGATTGAGCCGCCGCGCCTGCGAAAAAAGCCCGCATCAAAGAAGAAAATCCACGCCCCCACTCCCAGGAACAAGGCGGAGAACAAAACCAACGAAGAAGAGCCTTGTGGGAAGCTATTGAAGAAAACGCCCGGGCGGAAGCGCTCGCGGACTACTCCACGAGCCTGGTGGCGATCGCATTTGCGGCAGGGATGCCGGCGGCAAAGGGAACTCTCCTGCAAGATCCCGAGAGCACGAAGCAAAGGTAGTTTGCACAGAAACGAAGGGGAAGGCTCAGCCGCTCCTTTCCCCTGCCTGTGTCACGCCACCGACTTGATCCATTCGGCAGCCATCAAGGCATGGCCGGGAAGTGTGGGATGAACGCCGTCCGCCGCCCAAAATGCGGGTGGCTGGAGAATCGAAGCCGCCGCAAAAATTCCGTCGAACGCAACGAGCCGGGTTCCAAACTCACGGGCCAGTTTCCGCGCGACATGAATTTTGGGATCCAGATCCTCCCTCCACGCCTCGCGGTCAGGCGGGCAGGGCAGAAGGAATGGTTCGCAAATAATGATCCCGATTCCCCGGCTCCGCGAGCGTTCCAGAATGTCCCGGTAGTGGCTTTCAAAAACCTCCACCGGAGTCAGATCGTTGCGATCGAATCGGCGCCAGCAGTCGTTCACGCCGATCAGGACCGACACCCAATCCGGCTCGAGGTCCAGGCAATCCTGTTGCCATCGGCCGGCAAGATCCGCCGCCCGGTTGCCGGAGATCCCCTTGTTGAGAAATGTGAGCCCGAGTCCGGGATGGAGGGCCTGTATCTGCGAAGCGACCATCATGGCGTACCCGCCGCCCAGGCCGTTTGCATCGTCACGATTGCGTCCGGCATCGGTGATACTGTCGCCTTGGAACAAAATTTTCTGACCGGCTTGAAATATCATGCCTCCATCTCATCAGGTTTTTATCGTGCGAACAACACCTCACAATCGGAGCTTTCCTCCTTGGAACCGCAAAACGTGATGCCGCCTTCTCTGCTAGGCTGGTGCGGCGGAAAGTTCCGCCGGGAATCTTCCTCCTTCAATGCCCGCCCGTCACAGCCAATTGATAACCCGCAGTCCCGCAACGCGACGGAACTCCCGCTCGTTGTTGGTGACCAGCGTGCTTTTCAAATGAAGACAGTGCGCCGCAATCAAGAGATCGTTGGGACCAATGATCCGCCCCTGTTTTTCCAAGCCGTCCCTCAACTTGGCGTAGTTGTGTCCGGCCGCGGCGGGAAAGTCCAAAACCTCAATCGGGGTCAGGAACTTCTCCAGCGCCTGCCGGTTCTTTGCCGGATGCAAGGATTTCTCGCACCCGAAGAGCAATTCCGAATAACTGATTGCCGAAAGGCAGAGGCCCCCCTCAGCGTGCGCCTCACATCGCCCGACCGCGCTGACGGACCGCCGCCGGATGATCTCGATGCAGGTGTTGGTATCGAGCATGTATTTCATTCCAATCCCGCCCGCTTTTCTTGGACTCCCTGGTCTCTCTCTTCCATGAAATCCCCCGTGAACTCCGACAGGGAGCCCCGCATCGCTTCAAAACGCCCCTCCTTGGGGACCATCAAGATCCCGCCCGCAACCTTCTTCAAATACACGACGTCGCACCCGAAGCGAAAGTCTTTGGGAATCCGCACCGCCTGGCTCGACCCATTCATGAACACCCTGGTTTCTTTCAAAGTTTCCACGAAACTCTTATACACATGCAATGTGTGTATGTCAACCGCCGTTCGGGAACGCTCCCCGGAGTTTAAATTTTCCCGAGGGTATCTTTGAGGGCCTTGGCGGAAGATTGGAGTCCCTGGAGTTCCTTCGGCCAGAGTTCGAGTTCCACATGTTCGACAACGCCCGCGCGTCCGACGACGGTCGGGACGCTGAGGCTGATGTCATGGATCCCATAAGCCCCGTTGACCCGGCTGGAAACAGGCAGGATGCGGCGGCGGTCGAGGGCGATGCAGTCGATGACCTCGCGGATGGCGACCCCGACCGCATAGCCGGCCCCGCCTTTGCGCGAGATGACCTCGGCGCCGCTTTTCTGCGTGCGCTCAAAAATCTGGGCCTGGAATGCGGGGGTCACTCCCTTGAATTTCGTGAGCGGAAATCCGTCCACCGTCGCGGACGACCAGACCGGCAGCATGGTGTCGCCGTGCTCGCCGAGGATGATCGCGCGAAGCTGCGTGGGCGGGAGGGAGAGCGAGCTGGCGATCAGCGAGCAGAAGCGCGAAGTATCGAGCACGGTGCCGAGCCCGAGAACCTGGGAAGCGGGGAGGCCGGTCTTCTCGACGGCAAGCTGGGTGAGGATGTCCACGGGGTTCGAGACCACGAAGACGATCGCCTCTTTCTTCAATCCCACGCCCTTGAGGCTTTCAAGGATGCCGAGAAAAAGGGCGACGTTGCGGTTGATCAGATCGAGGCGGGACTCGTCCGGCTTGCGCCGGAGCCCGGCTGTGATGCAGACCAGGTCGGCATCCCGGGCATCGGCATAAGTTCCCGCCGAGATTTTCTGGTCCGCGCAGTAGGCCGCGCCGTGCATGAGATCGAGAGCCTCGCCCTCGGCCGCCGCCTGGTTGGCGTCGAGCAGGAGGATTTCTTTCACGAGGCCCGAACACTGGAGCGCGAATGCCGCGCAGGATCCGACCCGTCCGCCGCCGCCGATGATTGCTACTTTCATATTATTTGTTGAGGTTCGCGAGAATTTCGTCCGTGAGTTTTTGGACGAGGGTTTCCACATCCGCGCCGGTCTGGGGAGCGGGCATGGGGTTGAAAGGGGTGACCGGAGACGAGCAGCCGTGCTGGCCGCACATCTGGTCCCAGGGATCGACTTCGCAGAGTTCCGCGTTCTTCAACCCGAAGCGGTTGTCCGGGAGCCCCATGCCCTTCTTCATTTTCAGGAGGTCGTCGAGTTTTTCGCAGGGAATCGAGGCGGCACCCGGAAGCGCCTGCGCGAGGATGACGGTGCGGCAGTAGGCATCGGTGATCTCCATCTTAAAGTAGGCATCCTCGACGGACTTGCCCCAGCAGATGACGCCGTGGCAGCCCATGATGATCGACTGGTGCTGCGGGGCGAGCGGGCGGATGCTGGCCGCGATCTCCGGCGAGCCGGGGGTCTGGTATCCGGCCACGGCGACCGTGCCGACAAAGACCTCGAGCTCCGGGATGAGCCGGGCCGGGGGCTGGAGTTCCTTGATCGCAAAGGCCCCCGCATGGCACGGGTGGGCGTGGCAGACGGAGGCCGCGGCGGGCGTTGTCCCGTAAATGGCCGCATGCGTCGTGAACTCGCTGGATCGTTTCCATGTCCCGGCAAGCTGGGTGCCCTTGATGTCAACCAGGCTCAACATTTCGGGGGTCATGAACCCCTTGCTCACGCCGGTCGGAGTGACGAGGAACCGGTCCGGGCCGAGCCGGGCGGAGATGTTGCCTCCATTGCCGTCGCAATACTCGCGCATCCAGATCCGGCGTCCGATATCGCAGATCTCTTTTTTGATCCGTTCGGCTTCCGGGGAGTTGAAGAGCTTCTGATCGTCGGTCGCCCCGGCCGGCGCCGATGCGGGGACGGTGGAAACGGCGGCCGCATCGAAAACGACCTTGATGCCGGCCTCGGAAAAAACGTCCTTGGCGCCGGGCGTGAGGCGGGTGTCGCGGTTGTGGCGGAATTCGACGGCTCCGGTCCTGGCAAATTCCTCGGCGTCTTTCTGTGCGAATAGTTTCATGGTTTAGTCTTTGTAAAAATGTTCGTCCACGAGTGCGGCGCAGTAGGCGTCCACCGGCGTGGGTTTGGGAAATGGACAGGCGGCCTCGCGACCTTCGCTGATGGCGATGTGCTGGCCGATATTGGCTCCGAGGTCGTCATACACGACGATGGCGGGCGCGAAGGAATCCGCCCCCCGGAATGTCCCGGCGTTCCACGGGAGAGTGAGCAGCAAGCGTTCACCCCGGAATTTCGCGTTGCGAACCGAAAGCGTGACCCGACCGATGACCGTCCCCATCCTCACAAGGCCAGGCTCCTTTCCGGATCGATGATGCCGAGGACCGACCAGCGGGCCGGGCTGAACTCGTCGCCAACCAACTTGCGCGCCTCGCTGCCATCGCTGGAAATCATGACCCTTTGCCCGATCCCGGCGCCGAGGTTGTCGATGACGATCTGCGGCGCGAGATCCGGGGAATCCGGCTCGGCAATGAGGAGCGTCCGGCCCTCGAGGCTGGGATGCTTGACCGTGCTGGTCGCGTAGCCGCAGATCGTGGCGATTCTCATGGAAACGAAGTATAAAGGATGAAGGATGAAGGATGAAGGGGGGCAACGAACGCCTGCACTTCATACTTCATGCTTCTGACTTCATCCTTTTTCATCAGTAGAGGTTCAAGTTTTCGACCATGACGCACCGCCGGGAGCGGGTGAATGTCATCGGGGTGGTGACGCCCTCGCCGGTCGGCGTGGCGATGCTGAAGCTGAGGAAGCCCTCGCCGCCGAGCCCGAGGCCGGTCATGCAGGGGCCGTTCTTGATGAAGAGCGTCGTGTCGATTTCCTGGGCCATTTTTGTGAGGTTCCGGATATTCTGCGAATGCATGATGCCGGTGTGCTTGTAGCCGTGCTCGGCCTTGATGGCGGCGGCAATGGCGGCGCCCACGCCGGGAACGCGCACGATGGGAATGAACGGCATCATCTGCTCCTCATCGACGAAGATGTGGTCTTCCCCGGTCTCGCCGAACAGGAGCTGCGTGGAAGCGGGAACATCGAGGCCGATCGCCTTCGCGAGGACGGCGGCATCGCGTCCGACGAGGTCGCGGTTCACGACCGGGTGCGGGCAGCCGGCGCCTTTCCCCTGCGGGAAAACGAACGCCTTTTCCGCGAGCGCCTCGACCTGCCTGGCGTCGAGTTGGACCGCTCCGGCCTTGCGGAGGGCTTCCATGAGCTTGTCGGCGACCGAGGCCACGACGAACACTTCCTTTTCCCCGATGCAGAGGAGGTTGTTGTCGTAGGACGCGCCTTGGATGATCGAGCGGGCGGCGTGATCGAGGTCGGCGGTTTCATCCACGACGACCGGAGGATTTCCCGGCCCCGCACAGACGGCGCGCTTGCCGGTCTTCATCGCGGCGGCGACGACAGCCGGTCCGCCGGTGACGCAGAGAAGCTTGACATGCGGGTGCTTGCACATCGCGTCGAAGGTGTCGAGCGTGGGTTTGACGACGGTGGTGAGGAGGTCGGAGATTCCGGTCTCGGCGAAGATCCCCTCATTGTAAGCGCGGATCGCGGTGGCGGCGCACCTGGCGGCCGCAGGGTGCGTGTTGTAAACGACCGCGTTGCCGGCGGCCACCATGGCGATCGCATTGCCGGTGAGCGTGGGGACGCTGTGGGTGGAGGGCGTGATCGCCCCGATGACACCCCATGGAGCGTAATCGATGACCGTGAGTCCGGAGTCCCCGCTGAAGGCCATCCGGTCCAGCATTTCAACTCCGGGAACCAGGTCCCCGCAGATCCCGAGCTTTTCGATCTTGTGGTCCAAGCGGCCGATCTTCGTCTCGTTGAATTCGAGCCGGCCCCATTCTCCGGCTTTTTGGACGCAAAGTTTGCGGATCACCGCAATGGCCTTTTTGCGGGCGGTCATGCCGCCCTCGCGAAGTTTCCCGAACGACCGCTGGGCGGCGTCGACCGCGGTGTTCATGTCCTCGTAAACCCCGAATCCCGAGGGTCCGGAAGACGTTGCGGAACCGGAGCCTGCCGGCGCGGAGGCTTTCAATCGGGCGAGGACTTCGCCGACGACTTTTGCCACAAGTTTTTCATCGATCGCTGCCATAAATCAGTGTGCTTTGTAGAGGATTGTTTTGCCGAGATCCACGGTGTCCACGATTCCGATCACCACGGCATCCACCGGCGAGTCCTTGTCATCCGCCGCAAGGCGCGCGGAACTGCCCTGGACGACGAGGACGTATGCCCCCTCGCCCGCCCCGAGGCTGTCCACCGCCACGAGGGTGGAGGAGCCGGGCTTGAGTTCCCTGGCGGCCGGCGAATCGATCACAAGCGGCCGGACGACCAGGAACTTGCTCCCTGTCATCCTGGGGTTTTTCTTGGTGGCAACGACGCTGCCTTCGACGCGGGCTAATATCATGGAAAAGGATGAAGGATGAAGGATGAAGGATGAAGTGGGTTCATGCGGCGCGGGACTTTTTATGAATCGTTGTGAATATTGCGGTCAATTCGTCGCATTCTTTGACGAGCTCTGCGAGGAGGGCGGGCTTGATGATTCCTGACTCATGAAGCAAATCCAACCAGTAGCCGGATTCGGAAAGTTCCTTCAGCGAGTCTCCCACCTTGGCGGAAAACTCGGCCCGGGACCTGCTCCGGCTGGCTTCACGGTAATTCGCACCAACGGACATGCCCGAACGCAGGAGTTGGCGTCCGAGAACATCCGCTTCCCGCATTTTCGGAAGCGAGGCGGAAAGACGGATGATCCTCAAGGCAAAAGCCTTGGTTCGACGCAACAAATCGGCGTTCTTCGGATCCTTCATCCTTCAGCCTTCAGACTTCCTACTTGGCTTTTGGCAGCACCGCTCCGAGGTCGTTGTGCGGGCGGGCGATGACGCTGACGCTCACGACTTCGCCGAGCGATTGCGCCGCGATCTTGCCGGCTTCGGTGGCGGCCTTGACGGCGGCGACATCCCCGGTCACGACGGACGTGACCATGGCGTTTCCGACCTGGGTCATGGGTCCGACGAGTTCGACGTTGGCGGATTTCAGCATCGCGTCCGTCGCCTCGACGAGGGCGATCAGTCCGCGGGTTTCAATCATTCCGAGTGCTTGTTGTGACATGGTTTTATGTTGGGTTTTGGTTGCTTGTTTTTATTTGATGCGAAATTCGGAATGGGAAATGGGAAGTGAAAATCCTGCCGGAGGCAGGCACTTGGAGCCGGAGGCTCCCTGTTTCATCCTTCCGACTTCAGCCTTCATCCTTGGTTTTGAGTTTCTGCCAGGCATTCCGGGCGATGATGATTTCCTCGTTGGTGGGGATGACCCGGACCTCGATTTTCGAGGCGGGCGCGGAGATGGCCGCTTCGGTGGCACCGGTCGCGGCGTTGGCGGCGGGGTCGAGTTCGAGCCCGCAGAAGTCGAGGTTGGCGCAGACGGCGGCACGGAGTTCCGCGTTGTTTTCCGCGATTCCGGCCGTGAAAATGAGAACGTCCGCCCCGTTCATCTCGACAAGGAACTGGCCGATGAATTTGCGGATCTGGGCCACGAAAACGTCCAGGGCGATGCGGGCGTTGTCGTTTCCTTTTTCGGCGGCGCCGAGGAGGTCGCGGACGTCGCCGGTGGGAAGTCCGGACATCCCCTTGAGCCCGGATTCGGTTGTCAGGGCTTTTTCCACGGCATCCCATCCGAGGCCGAGGTCGCGGGCGAGGTAGATGAGGGCGAAGCAGTCGAAGTCCCCCACGCGGTTGTTTTGCGGAAGGCCGCTCTGCGCGGTCATGCCCCAGCTCGAGTTGACCGCCGCCCCGTTCACGACGGCCGCTATCGAAGAGCTGCCGCCGAGGTGGCAGGAAATCATGCGAAGCTTGTCCGTGCCGCGAAGCTCCGCGCAACGCCCGGTGACATAGCGATGGCTGGCCCCGTGGAACCCATAACGGCGGATGCCGTATTTTTCTTCCCACTCGAGCGGCACGGGATACCTGCTGGCGCTCACCGGCATCCGGTCGTAGAATGCGGTCTCGAACGTGCCGATGCAGGGCAGCCCGGGATAGAGCCTGTTGAAAAGGCGCACCCCCGCAACGTAAGGCGGATTGTGCGCGGGCAGGAGGGTGTTGAATTCCTCCATGGCCCGGAGCACCGGCTCTTCCATGAACTGCGTTCCGGAGATTCCCCTGGCCATCACCGGCTTGAAGCCCACGGCGGCGAGGTCCTCAAACCCTCCCAACTCCGCCTCGAGAAAGCGGATCACGGATGCATGATCGGGAAATGACGCGCTGCCCTTCCCCGGCACGGCGTCGCCGACGGCGAGGGAATACGGGCTCTCCGCCGACCCGATCCGCTCGATGCCGCCCTTCGCAAGCACGCGCTCGGAGGGCATCTCGAACAAGCGGAACTTGAACGAGGTGCTCCCGATGTTTGCGACGAGAATCTTGTTCTTGGCGGACATGGATCTGCCGTGAAAGGAACCGGCGGGCGGAGCGGGCTCCGCACCGCGGATTATTTCGAAGGAGCGGGCTTCGTGACGAGGAATTTGCCGAGCTTGACGAGGTCGTCGTGCGGGCGCGGGATCACATGGACGGCGATCACTTCGCCGATCGTGCTGGCGGCGGTTGCGCCGGCTTCCACCGCGGCCTTCACCGCGGCGACCGAACCGCCGATGAACACGGCGACATGTCCGGAGCCGACTTTTTCCCATCCGATGAGTTCGACGTTTGCCGCCTTGAGCATCGCGTCCGTCGCTTCAAACTGCGAGACGAGGCCCTTGGTTTCAATCATTCCGAGTGCTTGGTTTGCCATAATTTTAGCAGGTGAATTTTTCATGCGAAATGCGAAATGGGGAATGCGAAATCCGGAGCGGGAGAACCCGCAGCATCGCTCGCTTCACCATTGCGATTTCATGGTTTTGTTTCTCAGGCGGTGAAGAACTTCAGGAGTTCCGCGGCCGGGCGGGCGATGACGTGGGAAGCCACGAGATTGCCGACCCGTGTGGCCGCTTCGCGCCCCGCTTCGACGGCCGCTTTGACGCTGCCGACATCGCCTTGGACGATGGTTGTGATCAGGGCTCCGCCGATGGGGATGGATTTGATCAGTTGCACGTTCGCGGCCTTGATCATCGCGTCACTGGCTTCCACCAGGCCGACGTATCCGCGGGTTTCGAGTAGTCCGATTGCTTCGCTCATGTTTTTTGTTTGGTTATGTTGTGGGTTGGGATTTGAAAAGTTCCACCTTGTCGGCGTGGTCGAGGTCGCAGGCATTGGCCTCGTCGGTATCGATATGCACCTCGAGCTTGAAACTCGGGTCCACGCGGACGAGCAGGTCGTCAAACCGCGTGGTGCAGCCTTTGGCCCTCACCCTGAGTGTGATGAGGTCCAGGTGCTTGACCCCGTAAAAGGCGGCATCCGCGGAAGACATGTGAACGTGGCGCGCCGCGCGGATGACGCCGTTCTTCATTTCGAGAAACCCTTTCGGCCCCATGATGTAGGCTCCGGGAGTCCCCTCGATGTCCCCGGACATCTTCACCGGCACGTCGATACCGAGCTGGACCGCGTCGGTGAAGGCCAGCTCGATCTGCGTCAGGTTCCGGCACGGTCCCAGAATCCGCAGGTTGGGGATGATCCTCTTGCGCGGCCCCACCAGGGTGACCGTCTGCTGCGAGGCAAACTGCCCTTCCTGATACAGCCACTTGTGGACCGTCAACTCCGATCCCTTTCCAAACAGCACCTCCAGGTTCTCCGGCGAAATATGCATGTGCCTCGCCGAGCTGTTCACGACAAGGACCGGGGCCTTCGCGGAAGGCACCGACCGGCCCAGTTGCCGGAAGAGCGCCTCGCGGACGAGGGATTCGACGATCGGGCGGCCGGGAGTTTCAAGAAATGCCATCGGAAAAGAGGGGAAAATTTAAATGCTTGATACCAGTCATATATTTTTCCGGGGAGGCGTCAACGGTTTTTTTGCGAATATTCACAAATAGTGAATCGGGAAGGCCGGTTTGCCCGGGGGGATGATATCCGGAAGCGGGGCGTCCGGGTTGCAGGAGACAATTTCCACCAAACCGGGATGGATTCCGGCCCTGGCGAGTTTTTCCGCCGGGGCATCGGTGAGAAGGAAATCCACATCCGGCCATTTTTTCAGGGGAAAAGGGGCGGTCCCGCCGATTTTTGAGGAATCCAGGCAATAGACGACATGGGCCGAGCGACGGATGGCGACGAGTTGTTGCTGGACGATCGAATCCTGGGAATTCCAGATCCCGTCTTGATTGGCGGCCTCCGCGGAAAGGAACGCCATGTCAAAACTCCAAAACTCCAGACTCCGGCGGGCGGTTTCGCCAAGGAGGACGGACTGGCGTCCGAGAATCTGCCCTGCGGTGAGATAAACGCCCAGTTCCGGGATCGACGAAAGAAGCTCGCCGACGGGCATGTTGGAAGTCACGATCGTCATCGGCGACACCGGCGCTTCGCGAAATGCCTCCGCGAGGGCAAAAATCGTGGTTCCGGAGTCCAGAAAATACGTCCCACCCGGCTTGAGAAAGCGGACCGCCTTTCGCGCCACCCTCGCCTTCCCCCTGGCGTTCGAGGCCTGCCTTTCATGAAATGACGGAAATCGCTCATTAAATTCCGCCAAAGCCCCGCCATGGGTGCGCTTGACTTTGTTCCTGCTGGCGAGTTCGGCGAGATCGCGGCGGACGGTGGCTTCCGAGACTCCGAGGTGGCGGCACAGTTCCCCGATGGGAAGGTAGCGGTGGCGTTCAATGAGCGAGGCAAGCTTTTCGCGGCGTGCCTCGACGACATGAATCGGAACCCTCATTCCGAAAAACTCTGTCAGTTCTTGTGAGCGGGATCAATCATTTCCTGCCGACAAGCCCAAGGCAGGCAGGGCGTTTGGCTGGAAGTGTTATAGGACGGGTCGGGCTTG
>JBAYWC010000031.1:0-25680 GCA_041674265.1 Terrimicrobiaceae bacterium | reverse complement strand
CCAGCCCCATTTTCCCAGCGGCGTGTTCCCGCCCATTCGCAGGACGGCCTGCGCCCCCTGGATGAGGAGATGGCGCATGTCCCCGCGCCCGCGTTTGCCGACGCCGAGCTTGATGTTTTTTCCGTTCCCGCTTCGGCGCTGACCGGGGTTGAGCCCGATGTAGGCCACGAGCTTCTCGGGGCGATCAAAGCGCCGCACCTCTCCGGTGACCGCCAGCAGGGCAAAGGCGTTGGTCTTTCCGATTCCCAGCAGCTTCATGCAGCGCAGCATCAGCGGTTCGGCGCAGATCTGCTGGCTGATGAGGCGCAGGAAGCGGGTGATCACCACTTGGTCTTATGCGCCTTGGCCTACCTCTTCGTTCTCGCCCTCAAGCAGAGGGAGAAAAAAACTTCTGGCCCGACGTGGGAAGCGGTCCTCCGGCTGATCCGGCCGTTCTTGTTGAGGTCAACCGGCTGCTGTCCTTTCTGCGGAACAAAATTCGGTCTAAAAATTGAAGATTCGACTTAACAGAGTAATACTAGCAGCCTGTCGGACTGGAAAACGAGCGGCAAAAGCCGCCGGTTTTTGATTTTTTGGTTTGGCGGTCACTTCTTGAGTTTGCGGAGACGGGGACGCGGACCGAAGCGGAAGCCTGTCGGATTTTTGCCAGGCGACGCCATTGGCTGAGGGCACTTTCTTCCCATCACGCCCATGCCGGGGTGATATTTTGTGTTTTGATGGTCGTCAGGCGGTGAAGGCGGCGCAGATTATAGGCCACGCAGACCAAGGTCCATTCCAAGGCGACTTTTCCCTGCCCCCGCAGGCTAAACCTGCGGAACCCGATGGCCTCTTTGATGATTCCAAAAACCGGCTCGATTGTCTGCTGCCTCTGCTTGTATCTTGCCCGGCCTTCTTTGGTGGCCACGCGATGGGCCATTTTCTCGCTGAAGCTGGCATCCTCTCCCGGTGGTGGCGGATCATCTTTTTTCTCCAAATCAGCCACGCTGCGATGATGTCTCTCACGCTTGATGACCGCGAGCACCTCGGGGGCGCCCCGGCCGTCTTCCCCCGCTTCCTCGACCTCTTTGACCGCCGCTTCGCTCACGAACCCGCTATCGATGAGGACGCTCCCGACACTCTGGATCACCGGGTCGATGGCCCTCACGTTGTCCACCAGTTCCTGCTTGTCGTTGGCGGCCTGGCTCACCCGCTCTATGGACCGGCTCGAAAACACTCCGCTGCTGTAGCTGTAGATCAGCAGCGAGAGCAGCATGGCCGGCGGATACTGCTCGCTGCCACTGCCGCGGTGGTTGACTTTGGCTCCTCCCGTGTCCATCTCATCCACCGCATCCAGGATAAACTGGCTCAAGTGATTTTCCGGAACCCGCTCCCTCATATTCCGGGGGCAGGAGAAGCTGCGTTTCGCGGTCTATCGTGACGAATCGGGCGGCCATGCTCCCCATTACTTTTTCCCTCGCCCTTTTTCAAGCCGCCAGGCTTGGAAAAGTCCGCCAGGCTGCCAGCGGAAGTTGCACTACATTTTCGACTCGGACGCCGCCGCCCGCCCGCAAACCCGCATCAATAAAGGACCCTTGATTTTTGTGACCCTCCAAACTGTAGAAGACGGGTCAAGGCAAACAGATAGGCGCGGCAATCCGCTTCGTCACTGAAGCGCCGTTCCAGTTCCAGCAGCGTGCGTGGGGAATCCTCTGTCATCGCAGAAAACACTACCACTGGGGGGTCTGTGGAGTCATGTCAATACCCCTATTTTGCTATTTCCCATAGCTGCGCCGGATTCGCTCCAGGTAAAACAGGCCGCCGGGCAGGCCCCAGACCAAATAGACGAACATGCCCGTGATGGAGATGAGGAGGCCGGTTCCCTGCGGGACGCCGCACAGTTCGGAAAGCAGTTGCTCGAACAGCGCCTCGCGGACCCCGATTCCATTGAGGCTGATCGGCAGCGAGGAAATGGCGGTCACCAGCGGCATGATCGAGGTCATGTCCAGGAAGGTCACCTTGACGGTGAAGGCCAGCGCGACGAAATAAAACGCCGCGAAATAGGCGAGAAGCATCGGTCCCGTGTAGAGCGCCCCGAGCAGCGCCTCCGTGCGGTTCTCGATGCACAGTTGCCAGAGCGTGGACAGTTTCACGATCTGCCTGCGGAGGGGGAAACGCGGCGGCAGGCGGCCGACAAGATGCCGGCTCGTCAGAAAAAACGAGGCCACCAGCCCGGTCCCGATCGCAAACAGGACGATCGCAAAAACCTTCATCGCATTCCCCACCGCGAAGCTGCTCGCGAACCACTCGCCGCGCGTCCAGGCAAAGCCGAGTCCCATGGCCACCAGAACCAACACCGCCAACAGCCGGTCGATCGCCACGCTCAGGAACCCCGCCGTCTTGTTCTCCGGATGATCCCGCATCAGGTAGAGGACCCGGACCACATCCCCGCCGGTCGTGCCCGGAAGGAACTGATTGAAGAACGCCCCGATGAAGAACAGCCGGGTGACTTCCCCGAGACGCACCCGGAGATGCAGCATCTTGAGGAACAACTGCCAGCGCAGGATCCCAAAAAACTCGCAGAGTCCGGCGGTGGCCAGGGCCGCGATCATCCATCTCCAGTCCGCCGCCTGGAGGGCATTCCAAATCGTGCTGCGTCTTTGAGGATCGTGGAAAAGCCACCACAGCAACCCCACGGTCACCAGGACCTGAAGACCTGTCAGAAGGTGTTGGCCAAGTTTCGGAACCTCCCGGCGGGGGGGATCGGCCGGGGGAAAGGCGGGCATCTGGCTCATTTTGCGGCGGATTCTAGCGCCCTCCCCGGAATTTCCAAGCCCGCGGCTTGAAAAATTGTCCGAGGCTTACAGGCAATGCCGTTCACTTGAAACAGGAGCGCGGGCATCCTGCCCGCCATCGTCCACGTTCGCGGGCAAGATGCCAGCGCTCCTGTTTTGCAGCAAAGTGAACAGTATCGGGGCTTACAGGCTCTTCGCAACTTCCACGAGATGCGCGGCGGTGATTCCGAGTTCCCCCATCGCGACATGGCCGGGGGCGCTCAAACCGAACCGATCGACCGCCACGGTGCGACCGTCGAGCCCGACGTAGCGGAACCAGGGGTCGGAGACACCGGCCTCGATCGAAACGCGCTTCCGGCAGCCGGCCGGGAGGACGGATTCCCTGTATTCCGCGCTTTGACGTTCAAAGCGCTCAAAGCACGGCATGGAGACGACACGTGTTCCGGGGCCGAGATCCGCGGCCGCCTTGATCGCATGCTGGAGTTCGCTGCCCGTCGCCAAGAGAATGAGCGCGAGCGGGCCGGCCTCCTTCCTGGCAATGTATCCTCCGAGAAACGCGCCTTCCCGGCGCGCGCCCACCGGAATGTCATTCAAGGTCGGCAGGTTCTGGCGCGAGAGCACGAGCATCGTCGGGCCGTCGGTTTTCTGGAACGCGGCGGCAAATGCGCCCGCGGTCTCCTCGGGGTCGCCGGGCCGGATGACATCCAGCCCCGGAATGGCGCGCAGGGCGGCCACCGTTTCCACCGGCTCGTGCGTCGGCCCGTCCTCGCCGACCCCAATGGAATCATGCGTGAAAATATAGACGACCGGGAGCTTGGAAAGAGACGCGAGGCGGATCGAGGGCCGTCCGTAATCGCTGAAGACCAGGAAGGTCGCTCCGCTGGGACGGAAGATTCCGTCATAGGCAAGGCCGTTGAGGAGCCCGCACATCGCGTGTTCACGGATTCCGAAGTGGATGTTCCGGCCAGAGCGGTTCGCCCGGTCGAAGTCTCCGCCATCCTTGATGTAGTTGAGCGTGGAGCCGTGCAAGTCGGCGCTGCCGCTGATCAGGAGCGGCATGGCGTGGGCGATGGGCTGCAGGACATCGCTGCCCGCCTTCCTTGTGGCGATGTTCGTGGCGGGGTCGAACGGGGGGATGACCTTGAGCAGGTCGGGGACTTTTCCGGCAAGGGCATCGTCCAGCTCCCGGGCAAGGTCTTTGTTGGCCTCGCGCCAGGCTTCGTATTTTTTTACCCATTCCTCATGGGCGTTTTTCAGGCCGGCTTTGTGGCAGGCGAAGTAGGCGCGGGTTTCCGGAGAAACGAAAAAGGTCTCGTCCGGGAGTCCGAGCGCTTTTCTTGCCCCGGCGACGAATTTCACGCCGGCTTCCCCGTGGGCCTTGTTGGTGCCCGAAACCTCGGGAATGCCTTTTCCGATCAGTGTCCTGGAAACGATAAACTGCGGTTTCCCGCTGGTCGCGGCTTTTGCCTTCTCAATCGCATGGGCAATTTCCGGCAGGCCGTTGCCGTCGATCTCCTGGACGTCCCAGCCATAGGCGCGGTAGCGCTCGGCCGTGTCTTCGCTCTGGGTGACCGGAGCCATGGCATCGAGGGTCACATTGTTGGAATCGTAAATCAGGATGAGATTGTCCAAGCCGAGGTGCGCGGCGAGGGCGCTCGCTTCCTGGGAAACCCCCTCCTGGAGGCACCCGTCTCCGGCGAGGGCGAAGACATGATGGTCGAAGATCGCGTGCTCGGCGGTGTTGAAACGCGCCTCGCACATCTTGGCGGAAACGGCGTAGCCGACCGCGTTGGAAACCCCCTGCCCAAGCGGTCCGGTCGTGGCCTCGACTCCCGGAGTCTCCCAAAATTCGGGATGGCCGGGCGTGTGGCTGTGAAGTTGGCGGAAGTTTTTCAATTCCCCGAGCGGCAGGTCATATCCGGAAAGATGCAGCCAGCTGTAGAGGAACATGCTCCCGTGCCCCGCGGAAAGGACGAACCGGTCGCGGTTCAGCCAGCGCGGCTCGTCGGGATTGTGGCTCAGGGAGTGCCCGTAAAGCACGGCCCCCACGTCTGCCGCCCCGAGGGGAAGACCCAAATGGCCGGATTTGCATTTCGCGACCGCGTCCATCGCCAGGCCGCGCGCATCGCGGGCCGCCAGTTCAAGTGTGGGAATATCGAGTTTCATAGTGAGATGAACCGGAAGCAAAGCCGTTGCCGGTCAAAAAGGAAAATGAAAAAAAGCGGCGGGCAGGGGGGCCATGCCGGGAGGGTTGGGATTTGCAAGGAAAGAAGGAAAGTCGTTGGAGCTTTTCGGGTTTAAATCTCCGCCGGGATCGTCTATTGGTTCTGCCCTATGTCACATCGCTTCGAAACTCTCTCCTTGCACGCGGGCCAGGTTCCGGATCCGACGACCGGGTCGCGGGCGGTTCCGATCTACCAGACCACATCGTATGTCTTCAAAAGCACCGAGCATGCCGCGAATCTTTTTGCGCTGAAGGAGTTCGGGAACATCTACACGCGGATCATGAATCCGACGACGGATGTCTTCGAACAGCGGATGGCGGCGCTGGAAGGCGGCACGGGAGCACTGGCGGTGGCCTCGGGACAGGCGGCCACGACGCTCGCGCTGTTGGCCGTCACCCGGGTCGGCGACGAGATCGTCTCGGCGAACAACCTCTATGGCGGGACCTACCAGCTTTTTCATTACACGTTTCCCAAGCTGGGCCGGAAGGTGGTCTTTGTGGACTCGAAAGATCCCGCGGCATTCCGCCAGGCGATCACCCCGAAAACCCGCGCGATCTACGCGGAGACGATCGGCAACCCGAAGCTCGATGTCCCGGATTTCGAGGCCATCTCGAAAATCGCGCACGAGGCGGGGATCCCGCTCGTGGTGGACAACACGGTCGGTGTCGGGCTCGTGAAGCCGATCGACCACGGCGCGGACATCGTCGTCCTCTCGGCCACGAAATATATCGGCGGGCACGGCACGTCGATCGGCGGCGTGATTGTGGACTCGGGGAAATTTTCCTGGAACAACGGGCTCTTCCCGGAATTCACCGGGCCGGATCCCAGCTATCACGGGCTCGTCTTCTGGGATGCGCTCGGCAACGTGCCCGGCATGGGGAATGTCGCCTTCATTTTGAAGGTGCGCGTCCAGCTCCTGCGCGATCTCGGCGCGACGCTCAGCCCGTTCAATGCCTTCCAGTTCCTGCAGGGGCTCGAGACGCTTCCCTTGCGGATCCACCGGCACTCGGAGAACGCGCTCGCCGTTGCGAGACACCTGAAAAACCACCCCGCGGTCGCATGGGTCGTCTACCCCGGACTTGAGGACCACCCCAATCACGCCACCGCCGCCAGGTATCTGCGCGGCGGATTCGGCGGCATCGTGGGCTTCGGGATCAAGGGCGGGCTGGATGCGGGGAAAAAATTCATCGACTCGGTGAAGCTGTTCTCGCACCTCGCCAACATCGGCGACGCGAAGAGCCTCGTCATCCACCCGGCCTCGACGACCCACCAGCAACTCACCGCGGAAGAACAGGAAGCAACCGGCGTCTCGCAGGACTACATCCGGCTCTCGGTCGGCATTGAAAACATTGCCGACATCCTCGCGGACCTCGGCCAGGCTCTCGATGCCGCGAAGCCGCCGGGCAAATGAACCCCGCCGGGTTGCCCGAATCCATCACCATCTATACAGACCTATCCTTGCTTTGGGGCACGGTCGGGATAGACTGAATTCATGATTGCGGAACTTGACGTGAAGGCGCTGTCGAAAGTCGGAAAGCTGCGACTGATCGAAGCTCTATGGGCGGAGTTGTCGGGGGAAGGTTCTGAAATCACCTCTCCTCTGCGGCATCAGGAGGCTCTGCGTGAAGCCGAGCGACTCCACGCCGAAGGAAAGGCGGCTTTTTCCGATTGGACTGACGCCAAAGAACGGATTCGCGCGGCGGTGTCGGCCCGGTGAAGATCCGGATTCATCACCCGACCAAACAACAGGCCGCTTTCCTGAGCGGGGTCGGACGCGTCCGCACGCAGTTCTTCCACGCCAAGGGAACCTTCCGCATGCGGTGCGGGGCGGCCCTGAACGGCTTCACGCTGGCCTACGAGACATATGGAAAGCTGAACGCGGCGCGATCGAACGCGATCCTGGTTTTCCACGCGATGACCGGCAGCCAGCACGCGGCCGGGATCAACACGAACGTCCCGGATCTTGACGGACGGTGGACCGACGAAATGCATGTGGGCTGGTGGGAGGACTTCATCGGGCCCGGCAAGGCGCTGGATACGCGGAAGTATTTTGTGATCTGCGCCAACTATCTCGGCGGGTGTTACGGCTCGACCGGCCCCGCCTCGAAAAAAGGCCGCGGGCGCTGGGGAGCGGATTTCCCCGTGATCCGTGTGGCCGATATCGTGGACTCGCAAATCCGGCTGCTCGATCACCTGCGCATCAAAGTTCTCCATGCGGCGATCGGCGCCTCGATTGGCGGGTACCTTTGCCTGAGCCTCGCGACCCGGCATCCGGACCGCGTCAAGATTGTGATTCCCATGGCGGTGGGACCCGAGACCACGGTCCTGCAGCGATTGATGAACTTCGAGCAGATCACGGCAATCGAGCTCGACCCCGCGTTTTGCGGGGGATCCTACAATCCGAAGTCCCCTCCGCACGACGGTCTTGCGGCCGCGAGGCGGATCGCCCACAAGACCTTCGTCTCGCTGGAGGATCTCCATGACCGGGCGCGGGGGGAGGTCAGCTACCACGGCACCCCGCCATTCGGATGGTATGAAATGAACCACCCGGTGGAATCCTACCTCCTCCATCAGGGGCAGAAATTCGTCTCCCGCTTCGACGCGAATACCTACCTGCGAATCCTTGATGCCTGGCAATGGTTCGATTTGCCCCAGGAGGCCGGCGCCGATGGATTCGAGGATCTTTTCGCCCGCTGCAAGGGGCAGCGCTTCCTGGTTTTCAGCATCGACTCCGACGCCTCGTTCCCGCCCTGCGAACAAGGCCATCTGGTGAAGATGCTGGAAGCCGCCGCCGTCCCCGTCACCTGGATCACGGTCCACTCCGGGAAAGGCCACGACTCGTTCCTGCTCGAACCGGATCTCTTCACCCCCCACATCACACAGATCCTCGGCTGAGCGTCTCTCCTCAAACGGTCCAATTTCCGCGATGAACCCTCACTTTTCCCTGCCCTGGCGGCCTGCGGCATTGTTCCTCCTTTGCGCCTTCGCATCCTCTTGCGTGACCGTGTCCCGCGATGCCCGGAGCACCCCGCTTGAACAAGCCGCCGCGCTCCAGAAATCCGCCGGATCGCCCGGCCGGGACCCGCAGCGTTTCGTTGTCTCACAGCTTCGCGCCGCGCAGATCGCCGCCTCGCAACCGGACTGCTCCGCGAGGGCGCGCGCGATCAGCGAGGCTTCCACGGCGGCGGTTGCCGGCTGGGTGGTCGCCAATGACCAGTCCGGCGGCCCCCGGCGGTTTTCGCATGATGGCGTGACCTACGACCTGTCGCTGCCGTCCGGCCGCGGAACGATCCCTGTCTCCGCCTTCGAATCGCTCAAGCCCGCCTCCAAGGTGCCGCACACGCTTGTCAAGACCTGGCAGGCGCGCCCGGGCGTTGGCGCTCCCGTCGCCGCCAGATGGAAAATTCCTGCCGACAAAGCCGTGGGGAAATTTGCTCCCAGGCAGGGATACCTGATGCCGGTCACCGCTTGGCTGGATTTTTCCGAAAAGGCTCGAAATGGAGGAACGATCTGCCTTGGGCGGATGGCGTCCGTTGAGAAAAACGGACCGGACGGCGCCGGTCCCTCCACGATTCCGGCCACAAAATCCGGCAACCGCACCAACAACGTGCAACTCAAGTTCCTTGATCCGACGACTGTCCGATCGGTCGATTCGGACGGAAGATCCCGTCCGCTTGCCGCGGGCTTCAGCGCTCCGCTCGTGGACCGCACGCGGGATATCCGGGAAGCCCTCCTGGCCCTCCAGGGCCTCGTCCATCCGGAAGTTCGCGATGCCGCCCTCGGCATGCTGCAGCCCTATGATTCATCGCGGATCCCCGTCGTCTTCATCCACGGGCTGATGTCGCATCCCAGGATGTGGCGCGATGTGATCAATTCCCTCATGGCCGATCCCAAAATTTCCGCGCGTTATCAATTCTGGGTTTACTACTATCCGACCGGCTGGCCGATCGCCTACTCCGCGATGCGGCTTCGCGACGAACTCGCCGCCGTGGACCGTGCCGTGGGAAGGCAGAAGGACATCGTTCTCGTCGGTCACAGCATGGGGGGGGCTTCTCGCCCGCATGACGATGGAATTCCGTGCCAATCCCGCAATTGAGCGGATCATCTTCATCAGCACGCCCCATCGCGGAAGCGGGATCGCCGACTGCTCGCTTTCGACCTGGTTCACGAAGTTCATCCATCTGCCAAGGAAAATCACCTCTGCCGCGGTGGACCTGCTCCCCTCACTGGTCAAATCCCCGGAGCAATACACCAGTATCTCGCGGCTTTCGCCGTCCAACCCGATCTACAAGATTCTGGAAAAGCTCCCCATCCAGGCCCCCCACCATTCGATCATCGGGGACCGCGGGCGCGGGGACACGCCGAACATCTCGGACGGAGTCGTCCCCTACTGGAGTTCGCATCTGGACGGCGCGGAATCGGAAGTCATCGTCCCCGGCGACCACGGCGCATTCGACGATCCCGCCGCCATCGCCGAAATCAAGCGGATTTTGAAAGAGAACCTGACGCGGCGCTGAGCGCGCCACCGGGCGATTTTTCCCGCTGTGCAAAACAGGGTCCCGGGTTCATGTTGACCGCCGCATGGCACACCTTGGAAAACGCAATCTGCTCACCATCGTTCGCGAGGGCTCGCCGGGGTATTTTCTGGATGATGGAGAGGGCGGGGAGATTCTTCTGCCCGGACGGTATATTCCCCCGGGTTCCAAACCGGGGGAGACGATCGATGTGTTCGTTTACCGGGATTCCGAGGACCGGTTGGTCGCGACGACCGAGACGCCACGGGTCATGGTGGGGGACTTTGCCGCCCTGACGATCGTGGATGTGTCGCCAGGCATCGGCGCGTTTTTGGATTGGGGCCTTGAAAAGGATCTGCTCCTGCCGCGGCGCGAGCAGGGGGGATTCCGGAAAGTCGGCGAGAAGGTGGTTGTTTATGTTTTCCTTGATGAAAAGTCCGACCGGATCGTGGCCAGCACACGCCTGCACCGCTGGCTCGCCAAGACACCGCCCGCCTATGCCAGGGACCATCCCGTGAAACTGCTCATCTCCGGCAGGACTCCGCTCGGCTACAAGGCCGTCGCGGACAATCTTTATCAGGGAATGCTCTACGGTTCCGAACTCTCCGGCCCGCTGGAAATCGGCTCCTGGACCGGCGGGTTCGTGAAGACCGTCCGCCCGGATGGCAAACTCGACCTCTCGCTCGATCGCAGCGGCTTCGCCCGCGTCGGACCGATCACGGAACAGATCCTCGGGGCGCTCGAGGCCGCCGGAGGCCGCCTCCCCTACAACGACGAAAGCCCGCCGGAAGCCATCCGTACCGCTTTCGGTGTCAGCAAAAAAGCCTTCAAGCAGGCGATCGGCACGCTCTACCGCAAACGTCTCGTCGTGCTGGTGCCGGAAGGGATTTCGCTTGCGCCAGCAAAGCAAGGCGCGCCGAAATGAAAAAAAGACCATTCAGCGATTGCTCACGCGGAGTCGCAGAGAAAGCAGAAAAAAGCGGCTTTCGAGTCCAAAAGAACAAAGGCCCGTTCCTCCATGCCTTCGCGCGCTTTGCGCGAAACATTCTTCCTGTTTCTCTTTTGCGCAGTTCTGCCTGCGGCCTTGTATTCCGCCACCCCCGCCGAAGGGCAGCGAGCCCGCCTGCAAAAGGGGCTCTCCACAAAAATCTGTGGGTAAAAACGAACCGGTTTGAACCTGATTTCCGCAGGTGAGAAGGTGTGAAGCGAGCGCAACGCGCTGGTAGTTTGTGTTTCCAACGGCAGGCGGGACCGTGCGGCTGAGCATGAGCGGGGACGCGCTGACGCCCTGCGGCGGGATCGTTCCCTGGAGCGCGTTCGTGCGACGATGCGGCATACTGGATCGCCCATGCCGAGACAGCCCGTCTCATGCGCGGGGTTTTCAACGACAAACGCACCCGTGAAGTCATCCAGACCAGCGCACGCAAGCAAGCAGGCGATGGATAAAATTGACGCTTGGCTGATGGTCCACGAAAAGAACGGCGTCACAGCATCAAGGCTTGGCGAGGATCTTGATATCATGATGCGGAACATGTTCCGGCGTTACGCGATGATGACCCTCGGTTACAAAGTCACATCGAACTTGCTGAACATGACGGCCGCTTTCTCCTCAGCGATTGAGATTGGCGTTAATCCGTTCCTCAAACTTGCGGTTCTGTCCATTTGCTGCCATGCTGCCCTATGTTATTCCCGTGAATGGGCTTTGCCTGCGTCCGGTCAAAGACCCGCCATTTATTCCGAAACTGGATGACGCCTCTGTTCGATACCGAGAAAATGCTTCCCCTGCTCCGGCAGGTTTCCCGTTCGTTTTCCCTGTCGCTCCGCCTGCTGCCGGACCCTGTCCGCCCGACTCTGTGCCTGGCCTACCTGCTGGCCCGCGCGTCCGACTCGATTGCCGATGCGACATCCGCTTCGGTGCAACTCAGGAGCCGCTTGCTGGGCGGGCTCCCGCATTCCTGGGCGCAAAAGGAGGCGGAAAGCCTCGGCCCCCTTCCCGGCGGCGAGAAAGACCTTCTCGAATCCCTGCCCTCACTGATACGGGAACTCGAATCCTCGCCTGACAGGGAGGAAATCCTGGAAGTCTGGAAGATCATTCTCAGCGGGCAGATTTTTGATTTGCAACGTTTCGTTCCGGAGGCTTCGCCGCTGGCCCTCGCGGAGGCGATCCGCTATACCGGGCTGGTCGCCGGTTGCGTGGGGGAATTTTGGACGCGGGTTTGCTTCAAACACATTCCCGGTTATTCGGAGGCATCGCGGGAAACGATGCGCGAACTGGGATTCGATTTCGGATGCGGGCTCCAATGGGTCAACATCCTGCGCGACAGGCATGCCGATGCTGCGGCGGGCAGGGTCTACGTCGCGCCGGAAAATTTTCCCGCGGCGATGCGGGCCGCCCGCGGAAACCTGGAGGCGGGAGCCCGGTATGCTTCGCTCGTCCGGCCGCGCAGGCTCCGTGCGGCCTGCCGGTTGCCGCTGGAGATCGGCCGGCGGACGCTCGATCTGGTGGCCGCCAGCCCGCAGTCTCCCCGCCTCAAAGTCGGACGCGGGTTCGTCTGGTTTTCCCTCGTGCGGGCGCTGTGGCATTGACCATCGGGATTCGCTTCGTGTAGGCAAGGGTATGGGATCGATCCACATCAACCGCAACCGGCAGAGCCTTGGCCAATATTCCGACCAGGAAGTGGCCGACGGACTGCAAAGTGGAAAGTTTCTGCCTGACGATCTCGCCTGGCAGGAACCGATGGAATCTTGGCAACCGCTGTCTTCCTTTGCCAATCTGCCGCCGGCCTCGGGGATTCCGTCTCCTCCCCCGCCGGCCTCTGCGGTGCCGCCTGTCGCTTCCGGCGGCGTCGCTCTCGTTTGGGAAAGCGCCGACCCCCCGCCACTGCCCGCCGCCGTTGTCGGGACGATCAGGCAGGTCTTCTCGAAACCCGTGGAAACATTCCAGGCCATGCCCTGCGAGGGAGGGATGGGGAAACCGCTGAAATTTTATCTGCTCGTCTCGTGGGCCGCGAGCGCGGTGGCGATTCTTTATCAAGCTGCCGCCGCCCTGATCAACCCGCGGATGTTCGCGGGTGAGGAGTTCAAGGATTTGCCCCAATACGGATTGGTTTTTATCTTTGTCGGGCTCATCGTGTTCATGCCGGTCTTCCTGTTCCTGGGCTCCTTTGTCTCTTCCGGGATTCTTCATTTTGCATTGATGTTGGTGGGGGGTGCCAAGAAGCCGTTTGAGACCACGTTCCGCGTGTTTTGCTACGCATCCGGGTCCACCGCCGCGCTCCAGCTTGTTCCGATCTGTGGTGGCTGGTTTTATTCCGTGGCCTCGCTCGTCTACTGCGTGGTCGGCCTCAAGGAAGCGCATCGCACCGATCTGTGGCGGCCGATCCTGGCCGTCTTTTTGATTTTGCTCGTCTGCTGCGGGGCGATCTTCGGGGTTTCGGTCCTGGCCGTCTCGCTCGGCTACTCCGCCCTGGGAGCCGCGGCGAAATAAGGAGCCGTCAAGAAGATATCCTTCCGAGTGCGATCCCCATGCGATGCGGGCCGCATTCCTCTGGGCCAGGGTGATGTGATCGGCGGCCAGTCCGGCCTGCGGGGCTGCGATCTCGAATTCGTGATCGAGGGTGATGCCGCTGATCCCGGGGTCGTCGGTGTTGATCGTCGCCAGGAGCCCCCGTTCGAGAAAATGCCGCAGCGGATGCATGGCGTAAGAGAGGACCGTGCTCGTTTGGATATTGCTTGTCAGGCAACACTCGATGCCGATCCCTCTCTCCGCGAGTTCGTCCATGAGGGCCGGATCGTCCATCGCGCGGACCCCGTGCCCGATGCGGGTGGCCCCCAGAATCCCGAGCGCCTCGCGGATGCTTTCCGGGCCGGCAGCCTCGCCCGCGTGGACGGTGATCCGCAGGCCGGCATCCCGCGCTTTTTGGAAATGCCGTTCAAACAACCGCGCCGGGAAACCCGCCTCGTCGCCGGCGAGGTCCAGGCCCGCCAGTTTGTCCCGGAATGCCAGAAGCGCGTCGAGTTCCCGGAAACAAATCTCCGGCCCGAATGTCCGGCTTAAAATCCCGATGAGCTTCACCGGCAGGCCGAACTCTCCTGCGCCCTGCGCAACGCCATCCGCCACCGCTTCGACGACCGCCGCCGGATCGAGGCGGTGGGCGGCAGCCATGAACCAGGGACTGAACCGCAGCTCGACATAATCCAGGCGCTCGCGCCTGGCGTCCTCGACATTTTCCCGCGCGACACGGCGGCAGTCCCCGGGTGTGGCCAGCACGGCCATGGGCCAGCGGAATTTTTCCAGGAATCCGACAAGCCCGGGATGCGGGGAGGTGACGGTGACATGCGGGCGAAGATTCTCGACATCGTTGGCGGGAAGCCGGATGCCATTTTTTTCAGCGAGATCCAGGATCGTTTGAATACGGATGTTCCCATCCAGGTGCCGGTGCAGGTCGATGCGCGGAATCATGACTTTTCCCCGAGAGCCTTTTCAATCAGGCGGGTGGCCAGGGGCTGGGTGGCCTCGTCGAGGGCGGCCAGCGCCGCTTTCAACCGCGGGGCGGACTTCTCCGCCCGGGCATGGCGAACGTCCCCGATCAGGCCCGACAGGGCGGCCCGCTCTTCGTCTGTGACCTCCGGGCCCAGTTGCAGCAAGGCGGCCTCGACCGCGGGCAGCATTTCGTCCGCCTTCAAGCGCGCTTCGGTGAGGACCCGTTCCCCCATGTCCTCGAACGCATGCTCGAGCGAGTCGCCCAGCATTTTTTCCACGGCCTCGTCCGAGACCTCGACCGCGCTCCTCATTTTGACAACCGTGTCCGTGCCGGTCGCCGTATCCCTGGCGAGGACATTTAAAATCCCGTTGGCATCCAGCTCGAATTGAACGCCCACGCGCGCCCGGCCTTTGGGCAGCGGAGCGAACCCCACATCAAATTCCCCGAGTTTCCAGTTGTCCTTCGCCATTTCACGCTCGCCCTGGAGGACGGTGATCCGCATGCCGGATTGACCGCCGACGGCATTCGTGAACATTTCCCCGGCTTTGCAGGGGATCGTCGTGTTCCGCGGGATGATCACATTCATCAGCCCGCCGAATGTCTCGATGCCGAGGGAAAGCGGGGTCACGTCGAGAAGCGTCACGCTCCGGACATCGCCGGAAAGGATCCCCGCCTGGATCGTGGCGCCCAGGGCCACCGCCTCATCCGGGTGCTGGCTGGTGTCCGGCGCGCGCCCGAAGACTTCCGCCACGAAATCCCGGACCAATGGCATGCGCGTCGCCCCTCCGACCAGAATCACAGCATCCAGCTCCTGTGATTCCAGATTCGCATCGGCCAGCGAGCGGATGCAGTTTTTGCGGGTGCGGGCGATGATCGGACGACAGACGGCCTCCAGCCCGGCGCGGGTGTAAGTCGTGCCCTCATGCACAAGCTCGTCGGATTCGCTCAGTGCCCGCTTGATCTTCTCCGCTGTTTGCGGCGGGAGATTCCAGGCAGCCGCCAGCGCGGCATCCAGATCATCGCCGCCGAGCCGCGTGTCACCGTTGGTCGAAAGGACTTCGAAAACGCCCGAACTCAGGAGCAGGATGGAGACATCGAATGTCCCGCCCCCGAGATCGTAGACCGCCACCTTGGATTTCTCGCCGAGGCGGTCGAGCCCGTAGGCCAGCGCCGCCGCCGTCGGCTCGCTGACAATGCGCTCGACGGAAAATCCCGCCAGTTCCCCCGCCCGCTTCGTGGCCGCCCGCTGCGCATCGTTGAAATAGGCGGGCACGGTGATCACCGCCCGATCCACAGGGACCGCCAGCGACCGTTCGGCCTCCGACTTGAGTTTTTTCAGGATCAACGAGGAAACTTCCTCCGGCGACCAGGATCGACCGCCCACAAAAATCCCGACCCCGGTCCCGTTTCCGGCGCCGGTGGAATACGGCAAATCGGGTTGTTCTCCGTTCCTCATGCCCATCAGCCTCTTCACGGATGTCACCACTCGGCCCGGAGATTCCAGCCTGTGCGCAAGCGCTTCCCGCCCGACCACCGGCTCTCCCTCCGCGGGAAACCACACGGCGGAGGGGGTCAGCCGCTCCCCGTCCTCATCCGCCACCAAAACAGGAAATCCCGACTGCATCGAGCCCACCAGCGAATGCGTCGTCCCGAGATCGATTCCAACAATCATGGGCGGCAACCTATCCGAAACCGTCGGATTGTCCAAGAGGCCGTGACCCATCCCGCTCAGAATTTGGCGATGAGGGAGCCAAGAACCGCTTCCGGAGAGAATACGGTCCCGGCCAGTTCCTGAGCCGCCTTCGAGTGTCCGGCATGGTCCGAGTTGACCGCGGACATCGCCCGGGCGCACTCCTCCGGCGTGCTGAACGGGATCAATCCGCCATCCGGTTTCACATGGCCGGACCATCCGGTTTCCTGGAGCACCACCGGTCGTCCGAGAGCCAGATAAACCAGGCTGCGATCGCTGATCCACCCGCCCCGGGAAGTGATGTATCCGGCTTTGGCAATTCCGAGTTCCCCGCGGCTGGATGCCAGGAAACGGAGGTAGGTGGGAATATCCGCGCAGACATCCGAAGATTTCAAAAATTTCCATCCCCGCGACTCGAATTCCTCGTAATCCCCCCATTCGCGTTGCAGATCGGTGGCCACCGTGACACGGGTTCCGGCGAGATCGGGCACGCCGATCATCGAAAGGAAACTCTCCCGTTTGCCGGCATATTCCCAACCGTTCCAATGGATGTTGTTGTATCCATACCAGTGCGCCACCGTGGTCCATTCCGGATTCCCCTCCTTGCGCGGCAGCCCGGCCATCTGCCGCCATGTCCCTGCCGCCACCACCGGCAAGGTGGGAATCCAGCGCTGTGACGTGGCGGGCAGCCGGAGATCTTCCGATCCAAAATTCGACCCGATGGTCACGAACAGGTCATGGCCCTCAAAATTCATGTCGCTGTGGCAGACCCCGGCCCAAAGCTGGGTGAAGCCGGGATCCACATCCAAATAGATTTTCTTCGCTCGCGCGCCGAGCAACTCCATTTTTTTGAATTGCCCGGAATAATTCAGAAAAGCATCCGCCCCGGCGGCGAACTCCCGGAAAGCCTCCATGTTCGGGGCATTGCCGTTCACGATCAGGCAGGCGTTTTTCTCGAAGCCGAATTCCAGGCAACAGGCCTCCCAAAACGTCTCCTGCGGGCTTTTTTCCGACCCGTCAGGCGCAGGCTCCATCTCCTTCCCGTCGATGTGTTCCGCGATCCAGACATCCCAGCCCAACTGCCGGAATCCAACTGCCCAGTTCATCACCGCACAAGTATGCCCGGCCGACCCCCGCGGACATCTTGCCAAGACGACCCCCATGACGATTTTTGGCATCGCCGGGATATGAGTCAAATTTTTGCGGCTGGCAATAGGGAATCCGCGTTGGGGACCGATCTCCGCTCGCCAATCGTCTTCGCCACGGATAGAATCGGTCCCGTGAAATACCATATTCCCCTCCTCTTGGCTTTTTTGACCTTCTCCACGCGCTCCGATGCCCTCACCGACAAGGGGAAGGAAGCCGCGAAACGGCTGACGACAGCGATGACCGAGGAGGCCAAGACCCAACAGCCGAAGGAAGGCGAGGTGCGGTACGGCCGGGAAAACATCCGGTCGGCGATGATTCCCCGCATCAATGCCTTTCTGGCCAACCCCGATTCCGGGCAGAATCTTCTGGAGACTTTGAGCCAGCTTTCCGCCTACTTTACTTCCGAGGCGGTGCTCGATGAAATTGCAGTGCTTCAGGAGGAAATCCGTGCGGAACGGGAGGCAGAGGACAAGGCTATCCTTGCCAATATCCGGGAAGTCCTGGCCCATGCCGGCAAAGTGGTCCGCGAATCCAAGAAGCCGTCTGATCTCGACAGTACGATTGCCGACCTCGCCAAATTCCGTCAACGCGCCGACCGGGGGCAAACTTCCGAAGCCATCCGTACAGCCTTCTACCAAGTCGATCCCACGCTGCAATTCGTCACACAATGGCAGAACTATCTCTCGGCCATGGACACCGGAAATGCGCAGGCAGCCCAGGATGCGCTGCGAAATCTGAGCAATTCCAATGGGCCTTCCCTGATTCCCCGTTCCGAGCTTCTCAAACTGCTCGCGCTCCCCAAGCCGCCGAAGACGGGTGAGCCCGAAAAGCCTTCCCCGGTGGAAGCTGTCGAAAATATCCTCGCCGGAACAAAGTCTCTGGCCGACATCGAAAACTCTCTCAGGCAGCTCCGCCAATTGCGGGAATCGCGAAATGATTTCAACCGGATGGAGGTGGTCAATTCGCTCGTTCAGGCGCTGCAGCCCATTGATAAAACCTACCAAGATTACAAGGCCGGGCTGGCGGCAAACATCGAGATCTCACAGAACTATGGAGGGGGAACGGAAGTGGGCAATGAGGTGATCTCACATCTCAAGATGGAGCTCATGCTTCTCATGCTGCCGCGTTACGTCGGGGCGCCCGAGGACACGCACGCCAAGCCGGGCGAAGACGTCCAGCAGTTTCTGGATCGCCTCGCCATGGACGCGAAGAACCGGGGCGACATCAGCGTCGCGATCAGGGCAAGGGAGGCCCGTCGCATCTTGCAGCGGGGAAGCTCCTTCACCGGCAACGATACGGCAGGGTTGAGCGCTTTGATTTCCGGCCAGAATCAGGAAGCCGCCGGTCAATTCATGCTTGCCGTCGTTTCTTACCAAACCTCTCTCAAAAGCGGCAGTGACCTGGTGCCGGCCAAAGTGATCGGCGAACGGTTGGCCGCCATTCAATCCGCTCACCCAAAGGAGTTCGAAGCCGGCATGGAGCGCTTTCTGAATCCCCCGGTATCACGTTATGATGGGATGTCAGGACGTCCTTATAGTGCATCCGATCCGCGCGGCGGACAATCTCCCCGACCCGCTTTGCTCATTCCTCCCGCCCCGGTAAGTTCGCCAACGCCGGCATCCAAATAAGTCGCTGGAAACACAACCTGGCTTGTGGGGCCTCACCGCCAAACAAAGCCCCGCTTTCTCTCCAATTTCTGATCGCGTCTCTGGCGATTTTTGTCAAAAGAATGCTTGCGCTCTTTCGCGGGGCGGAATATTTGATCTGGATCATGATTTCGACCATCAAGCGGTGCGTTGTCGTTTCAGTCGGGGCCTTCTCCTTTTCCCCGATTTTCGCGCAGGAATCTCCCGCTCCCACATCCGGGCCCGGCCCAAGTGATGAGGAATCCAAGCATGCCGAGGCCGACCGCGCGAAGCTGGCAAATCTGGACAAAGTTCCGGGTTTTGGCGGGATGGCCTTCGGTGCGGAATTTCCGGCCAAGGGCTACGAATTGGAGCAGGACCGGGGCGCTCTGAAACTCTATAAAAAGACCGGGGAGAAGCTTCTCGTGGGACCCGCCCTGCTCGAGACCGTCCTCTATTACGTTTTCGAGGGGAAATTTTACGGGGTCGCTTTCCACACGGATGACGGCCAGGACTCGCTGGCGCTCAAGAGCATTCTGATCAACGCCTTTGGAATGGGGGAAAATTCTGCGGACGAAGGCCCGACCACCGTGTGGATCTCAAAGAAAAACGGAGCCCTCTTCGATTTGAACACCTCAACTGGAGACGGCAGCGCCTTTCTTTTCGACATGAAACTTCACGACGCCTGCCTTGCCGAGCAATCGGCCTCGGCGAAAGCGGCAGCCCAGCAACTCATCCAAGGAAAACCATGAAACCCACATTCACCAACACCCTCAAGACCCTGATGCTCGGCGGAGCATTTGCTCTGGCCGCCAACCAAACTTCCCAGGCGGCAGCGGTTCCTGCCACGGCTTCCCACGCGTCCTCCGTAGACCTGCGCGTCGCCAAGGTGCGCGGGGCCTTGGAAACTTCCAACGCCATCAAGCCCGGACAAAACACCGGACAGACCGGGGCGGGGATGATGTGGTGGAGAAATGCCTGGGGCAACGGCGGCGGTTGGCACAATTGGCATAACGGCTGGCACAACGGCGGCTGGGGCAACTGGCACAACTTTTGACCTCCGGTCTCCAAATCATGGAACCGGATCCCCCGGTGGATGCGCATCCACCGGGGAGTATGGCACATGGGGAGTGGCTGACTCTGGCGGTGATCCAACCCTCTCCGTTTTGCAACATCAACTGCGACTATTGCTACCTTCCTTCCCGCTCCGAGATCCACCGGATGAGCGAGCGAACGCTCCGGTCGGTCGTTTCCGGAATTTTTGCCACGGATCTTGTCCGGGATTCGCTCACCTTTGTCTGGCACGCGGGGGAACCGACGGCCGTCCCGATTTCATGGTATCGGAAGGCATTCGAACTCATCCTCGAAGAAGCCCCCGAAGGGCTCAAAATCATCCATTCGTTTCAAACCAACGGCACGTTGATCAACGACGATTGGTGCCGGTTCATCAAGGAAACCGGCATTTGTCTTGGTCTCAGCATCGACGGGCCGGCGCCGATTCACGACGCCCATCGGAAAACCCGCCAGGGCAAGGGAACCCATGAGTGGGCCATGCGCGGGGTGGAGCTTCTCCGCTCCCACCAGATCGATTTCCACGTCATCGCTGTCGTGACGCAGGACTCGCTTGATCACGCGGACGAGATCTTCGATTTTTTCGTCAACCAAGGCATCGTCCGCTTCGGCTTCAACATCGAGGAGCAGGAGGGAATCCACACAAAAAGTTCCCTGGACTCCGGATCCGACGACAAAGTCACGGCATTCTTCCGCACGATGTTCGAACGCCAGAAGGCGACAGGCGGCGCCGTGCGGATCCGGGAATTCGACTTTGCCCTCCAACGAATCCTCTGCCGGCGCGAATCGGCGGAGTTCGTTTACGAAAACGAACAAGTCCGGCCGTTCGGGATACTGAGTGTGGATTGGCAGGGAAACTTCGCCACATTTTCCCCGGAAATGCTCGGGCTTCCGACGGCAGAATACGGGACGTTTTCGTTTGGATCGTTCCTCGATGGCGGCCTCGAAAGCGCGCTCGCAAACAAAAATTTTCTATCCGTGCTCGGGGACACGAAGGCCGGGGTGGAACGTTGCCGGAGAGAATGCGCCTTCTTCAATCTCTGCGGAGGAGGGGCTCCCGCAAACAAATATTTCGAGAACGGCGCCTTCGGTTCCACGGAAACCGCGTATTGCCGGCATGTGATCCAGCTTCCGATTTCCCTCGTGTTGGAGGACTTGGAGAAGTCCCTTCCGGTGGATGTCAACGGCTGATTCGCTCCGCGCCGGTCTGGCCGGAGGGGGCATGGGCGTCCCCGCCCGTGTGCGGCGCAACCCACGAATTCCAGTTTCCAAATGGAAGGGACGCCCGTTCCCCCTGGACTCTGCAACTTTCGGGGAGGCGCCCCCGGACGTTCAGGCTTTTTCGACCTGCCAGTATTCGAGGTCCACCGGTGTGTCCCGTCCGAAGATGCTGACGGAGACGCGGAGTTTTCCGCGCTCGGGATCGATCTCCTCGACAATGCCGTTCTGGTTTTGGAACGGGCCGTCCGCGACCTTGACTTTGTCGCCGACTTCAAAACTGATTTTGGGTTTGACCGTGTCCTCGCGTTCACGGACCTGGGCCAGCAGGTTCTCGACCTCCTTTTTCCGCATGGGAATCGGGCGGTCCTTGGTGCCGGCGAAGCCGAGTACTCCGTTGGTATCCTTGATAAAATACCAGGTTTTCTCGACGAGCTGGTTGTCGTCGTCAAGAAGGTGCATGTTCACGATCAGGTAACCTGGAAAGAACTTGCGCGTGGTTTCGGTCTTCTTGCCGCGCTTGATTTCCTGGACGCGCTCGGTGGGAATCAGAACCTCGTAAACAAGGTCCCCCATCTCTTCGGTCTGGATGCGGCGGTTGATGTTTTCCTGCACCTTCTGCTCCTGACCGGAGAGAACATGCACGACAAACCACTGGTCTTTCGGAGCTAATGCCATGAGATAATATTTACGGGCGGGTCAGGAAGCTGACCACATGGATGAGGGCGAAATCAAAGAGCGCGATGTATCCGCCGAGAATGAACATGGCCACAAGGACGACAACCGTCGAGTCATTGAGTTCCTTGTAACGCCGGAATCCTTTTTCGTTGGGATCCCATGGCCACTGGGCCTTGGCGAGTTCCACCCGGACCTCGGAAGTAAACTTGCGGACTTTGGAAAACATCTGGGTGAGTCGGGGAAACCACAGGTCAGGAGGGACTTGAACCCCCAACACCCGGTTTTGGAGACCGGTGCTCTACCAATTGAGCTACTGACCTTTGGAAACCACCTTATATCTGGTTAGTCAAGGATGTCGGCGACACGCCCGGCTCCCACGGTGCGCCCGCCCTCGCGGATCGCGAAGCGGATGGTCTTTTCCATGGCGATCGGGGTGATGAGCTCGACCTCGATCGAGACATTGTCGCCGGGCATCACCATTTCCACACCCTCCGGAAGTTTCACGTTTCCGGTCACGTCGGTCGTGCGGAAATAGAACTGCGGCCGGTAGTTCGTGAAGAACGGCGTGTGCCGGCCCCCCTCGTCTTTGCTGAGGACGTAAACCTCGGCCTTGAATTTCTTGTGCGGCTTGATCGAACCGGGCTTGGCGATAACCTGGCCGCGCTCGATGTCGTCCTTCTTGATGCCGCGCAGCAAGACACCCACGTTGTCGCCGGCTTCGGCGCTGTCGAGGAGTTTGCGGAACATTTCGATGTCGGTGACGGTCGTCTTGGTCGTCGGCTTGATGCCCACGATCTCGACTTCCTCCATCTTCTTGAGGACGCCGCGCTCGACACGCCCGGTGGCGACAGTGCCGCGACCTTCGATATTGAACACGTCTTCCACAGGCATAAGGAACGGAAGATCCTTCGGACGTTCCGGCTGCGGGACGTATTCGTCGATCGCGGCCATGAGGTCGGTGATTCCTTTTTCGTATTCGGCATCGCCCTCGAGAGCCTTCAGCGCGCTGCCTTTGACAATCGGGATGGTGTCGCCGGGAAACTCGTATTTGCTGAGGAGTTCACGGACTTCCATCTCCACGAGGTCGAGGAGATCCTTGTCGTCCACCATGTCCGCTTTGTTCATGAACACAACGATCGACGGCACGCCAACCTGGCGGGCGAGAAGGATGTGCTCGCGGGTCTGCGGCATCGGGCCATCCGCCGAACTCACCACGAGAATCGCCCCGTCCATCTGGGCCGCGCCGGTGATCATATTTTTGATATAGTCGGCGTGTCCGGGACAATCGACGTGCGCGTAGTGGCGCTTCGCGGTCTCGTATTCCACATGGGCGGTGTTGATGGTGATCCCGCGCTCTTTTTCTTCGGGAGCGGCGTCAATCTCATCGTATTTCTTGGCGGTTGCGCCTCCGGTTTTTGCGAGGACGGTCGTGATCGCCGCGGTGAGGGTGGTCTTGCCGTGGTCAACGTGGCCGATTGTGCCAATGTTGACGTGCGGTTTGTTTCTTTGGAACTGTTCTTTAGCCATCTTGAGTTTATGCGGTTGATTTGGTTTGTGCGACCGATGTCCGTTGGAGCCCATGACCGGGCTTGAACCGGTGACCTCGTCCTTACCAAGGACGTGCTCTACCAACTGAGCTACATGGGCATCTGGCGGCCGGAGCCGTATGGTTTGGACATCGAGAGGCGTTTATTTTTTGGGGCCGGGAAAAGGGTGAAAAACGCTTGCCGTTGTCGCCTCTGCGAAAACGGGCAGCATTGTTCTCCCTGCTTCTGGCCGGAGGGTCAGACTAGCGTGTTGGAATTCCCTGTCAAAAACAAAATCTGGGTATGCACTTTATTCCCCTTGGCGCAGATTTTGCACCGAATGAGCCTGCGACGACCGGACGCCACAAGATGTTGCGGCCGGGGGAATAAAGTGCATACCCAGGAAACAAAAAATGGAATTCCGTGACCCGACATAGCATTTCAAATTTCGTTTAAATTCGTTCTTGAATCCACCCCCCCGTCTGCGCGAGGGTTTTCGTTCCGCAACGGGCCGTGGCTCAGCTTGGTAGAGCGCTTGAATGGGGTTCAAGAGGTCGCGAGTTCGAATCTCGCCGGCCCGATTTTCCGGCGAGGTTCGAACGCAGTTTGGCTGCCAGCGCGACAGCGCCCGGGTATCAGAGTCCGGGATGGAGATTGAAATCCGGCGGCCGAAACCATACACCAGTTTTCTGCTGTCATGAAAATCCAACGCGCCCTGATCTCTGTCTCCGACAAAACCGGAATTCTCGACCTTGCAAAAGAACTCGCCGGCCACGGTGTCGAGATCCTCTCCACCGGTGGGACCGCCAGGGCATTGCAAGCGGAAGGCATCCCAACCGTCGAGGTTTCCCAATTCACCGGTTTCCCGGAAATTCTTGAAGGCCGTGTCAAAACCCTGCATCCGAAAATCCACGGCGGGCTCCTTTACCTGCGGGGGAACGAGGAGCACGAGGAACAGGCCAAGGCGCACGGAATCAAGCCGATCGACATGGTGGCCGTCAATCTCTACCCGTTCGAGGCCACGGTCGCCAAGGAGGGGGTCACGCTCGCCGAAGCGATCGAACAGATCGATATCGGCGGTCCGTCCATGATCCGCAGCGCTTCAAAAAATTATCAGTCTGTCTGCGTGGTGACCGATCCCGCGGATTATGCCGCCGTGATCGAGGACCTGCGCGGAAAGGATGGCGAAACCAGCCGCAAACTGCGCGAACGGCTCGCCATCAAGGCATTCGCCACCACCTCCGCCTACGACGCCGCGATCGCGGACTTCCTCAACCGGGAGCAGGAAACCTGCGCCAGTTTCCGCCTCGATCTGCCGCTCGAAATGCGTCTCCGCTACGGCGAGAACCCCCACCAGCACGCAGAACTCTACGGAAACTTCAGCGACTATTTTGAGAAATTGCACGGCAAGGAGCTTTCGTACAACAACATCCTCGATATCAGCGCCGCCACGAATCTCATCGGGGAATTTTCCAGACCCACCGTCGCCATCCTCAAGCACACGAACCCCTGTGGAGTCGGCAGCGACCCCGACCTGCGCGAGGCCTGGGAAAAGGCGTTCGCCACGGACAAACAGGCGCCGTTCGGCGGCATCATCATCTGCAACCTGCCGGTCACGCTCCCTCTCGCCAAGGCGATCTCGGAAATTTTCAGCGAAGTGATCATTGCCCCGGAGTTCGAGTCCGACGCCCGTTCGCTTCTCCAGAAAAAGAAAAGCCTGCGGCTCATGCGGATTCTGAGACCGCTTTCGCAAAATGTCCGCGATGTCCGCAGCGTGATCGGCGGGCTTCTCGTCCAGGACTCCGACTCGGCGGACATCCCGGATCTCGAACACAAGGTGGTGAGCTCGCGGCCGCCGACGAAAGACGAGATCGAAGCCATGGAATTCGGATGGAAAGTCGTCAAACATGTGAAATCGAATGCGATCGTTTACGCCGGCAAGGACCGGACGCTCGGCGTCGGGGCCGGCCAGATGTCGCGCGTCGATTCCTCCCGCACCGCCGTCTGGAAAGCCCGGGAAGCCGGACTTTCCCTGAAAGGCAGCGCGGTTTGCAGCGATGCGTTCTTTCCGTTTCCCGACGGTCTCGTCGCGGCGGCCGAGGCCGGCGCCACGGCAGCCATCCAGCCCGGCGGATCGGTCAAGGATGCCGAAGTGATCAAGGCGGCCGACGAACACCAGGTCGCCATGGTCTTCACCGGCACCCGCCATTTCCGGCATTAGCCCGGATAAATCACAATGAACTAGCCCATCTTGCGAATCTTTTGCCCGCCAGCGGGTTCCGCCTCCCGCACCAGATCATAGGGGATATGCCTTGGTCGACGGCACCCGCTGACAGTCAAAATCTTCTGCAATCTGAGCCGCCCCCCCTGTCCCGTCTCCTACAATTTGAAAAACGGAAGAGTTGAACATCAACAGGCTAACAGGCTAAGCGGTGCCAAAAAATCGTTGGCACTACATTTTCGACTCGGACGCCGCCGCCCGCCCGCAAACCCGCATTCCTGCTTGACGTCGGTGAGCACGGCGAACCTTTTCCAACCCCTTCCGCGGGCGAACCTGGACATGACGGTCCCCTGGAAGGGATCGATGAAGCAGACGCGTAAATTAACCTAAATAGGAAAATGGAAACACCGCATGTTCTCTATCTGTCTGATTTTAAGCGAATTCCCATCGCTCCGAGATGAATCTTCCAGGTGATTACCGATTCATGCTCAATACCTTGCAATTCAAT
>JBAYWC010000030.1:0-26078 GCA_041674265.1 Terrimicrobiaceae bacterium | reverse complement strand
CGAAAAAATTTCGGCAAACGCCCCTTTTCTTGACCCGCTGGCATCGGTTCTGTTATGGTGACCTGCCTGTAACGCATCGCCCTCACACTGCCACCGGGTTATTTGCCAACCATGAAATTAACCACTCCCCATCGAAAGCTGCTGGTGGTGGATGACGAGCCTCTGGTGCGGCAGACCTTGGATTTTTGCCTCAGGGATGACTATGACATCGTGGCTGTGGCATCCGGGGAAGAGGCGGTGGCCGCGGTGAAGAAGGAAGCCTATCCGGTTGTCATTCTCGATCTGTGCATGGAAGGGCTCTCGGGAATCGAGACGTTGAAGCGGTTGAAGGAAGTCCGCGAAACCCAGAATGTCATCATTCTGACCGCCTATCAAACTCTGGAAAGTGCCGTGAGCGCCCTGAACATGGGGGCTTTCTGTTACCTGACGAAACCTTTTGAGCAAGCCCGGCTGAGGGAAGCCGTGACCCGGGGATTCGATTCGTTCGATCACCAAATGCTGCGTGAAAAGGAGATGAAAGAGAGGCTCTTCCATGTGCATGACGCGTTCTTCTCGCTTTTGTGCCATGAGTTCAACACCCCGATGAACATTGTTCTCGGTTTCTCCGATCTGCTGGCATCCTCCATCTCCGACCCCGAGCAGAGCAGTTGGGTGGAGGAAATCCGGAAATCCGGCAGCCACCTTCACGAAATCCTCATGGAAATTGTGGATTACACGGCGGCTTCCCACAATGCGGTCGCGGGAAAGCATGCCGCATTTTCTCCCGGGGAATTCCTTGCGCCCCTGGTCGCGCTCTGCCGGTCAAAAAACATCGAACTGGAGATTTCTGAAGGTTTCCATCCCTCCCGCTTTCTCGCCGGTCCTTCGGAATCGGTGATGTTGATTGCAAGAAAACTGGTCAGCATGGCTGCCCACAACGACTCCCGGCGCGTGGCAATCAACACCTGGGTGGATGCTCTGGACAGCGAGGGCCGCGCTCTCCTTCACCTCGAAGTCACGGGGACCGGGCTTTCCAAAAAAAGCTTTGATCCGCAAAGCCTCGCGGCACTCTTCGAGCCTTATCATGTTTCCGGAGAAAAAGCTGCCGGACAACGGATGGAGATCGGTCTCGAACTCGCGACAAGCCGGAAGATTGCGGAGTATGCCGGGGGGACAGTCGAGGTCTTCCACGCGGAGAATGAGGAATTCGGCCTGCTCGCAAAAATTCCCGTTCAGGTTTGCCGCTCGCCGTAGCGGGGCCGGCGAAAAACCGGCGCCGTTTGCCGATGAAGGCTGGCAAAATCGCCTTCTTCGGCTATTTTTCCCTGCCTCCAATGCCCAGCGTCCATATCAAAACCTACGGCTGCCAGATGAACGAGCGCGACTCGGAGCAGGTCGCAAAAATGCTCGGCGAGCGCGGCTATCGGATGACGCCGGACGAGACGGAGGCGGACGTCATCCTCCTCAACACCTGCAGCGTCCGTGACATGGCCGAGCAGAAGGCGATTGGAAAAATGGGGATGCTCCACAAGCTCAGGAAGGCCCGTCCGCACCTCGTTCTCGGCTACCTCGGCTGCATGGCACAGGCCCGCGGGGATTCGCTCACAAAAACCTCCCCGCATGTGGACCTCGTGGTCGGAACCCAGAAATTCCACCGCGTCGCCGACTACGTGGACGATTTGCTGCGCCGGCGCCTTGAAGAGAGGATCGACGACCAGCGCCTGCCGATTGTGGATGTGGGCGAAGAGGAAGGCTCGCAGGCAACCATCCGCGAACAGGAACTTGCCGCCGGACAATGCACGGCCTTCGTCTCGATCATGCAGGGATGCAATATGCATTGCGCGTTCTGCATCGTCCCGCAGACCCGGGGTGCGGAACGCGCGAGGTCGATCGGGGAAATTGTCGGGGAGGTGAGGGAACTGGCGGACCGGGGGGTCCGCGAGGTCACGCTGCTCGGCCAGATCGTCAATCTCTATGGCCGGCATGAATTTCCGAAAAAGGGCGGGCTCAGCCCGTTTGTCCAGCTCCTGGAGGCGGTCTGCGGCGTGGGCGGGATCGAGCGAGTGCGCTTCACTTCCCCGCATCCGATCGGGTTCCGGACGGATTTGATCGCTGCGTTCGGACGGCTTTCGAACCTTGTCGAGCACGTCCACCTCCCGCTCCAAAGCGGATCCGACCGGATATTGAAAATCATGCGCCGGGGATATACCGCGGACACCTTCCGCAAACTGCTTGCCCGGCTCCGGACCGAACGTCCGGGCATTGCGACCACCACGGACATCATCGTCGGTTTCCCGGGCGAGACGGATGAGGACTACGCCGCCACGCGCGCCTTGGCCGACGAGGCGGGATTCGACAATGCCTTTGTCTTCCGCTACTCGCCGCGGCAGAACACCCCGGCTGCAACGATGGAGGACCAGGTGCCCGAAGACGTCAAGGAATGGCGGAACAAGGATCTTCTTGAAGTGGTGAACCGGCATTGCGCGCGGCACCTCGATTCGCTCGTGGGTCAACGCGTGGAAATCCTCTGCGAAGGCGCCAGCCGGAACAACCCCGAGCGGCTCTCCGGCCGCACACGCACGAATAAAATCGTCGTCTTTGAGGGGGCCCCTCGCCATGTCGGACGGATCTTCGACGTGCGAATCGAACGCACGAGCCCGTCAACGCTTTACGGAACGCTGGATTGAGACACAACGGAGAAGCCTCCGGGATGCGCGGAACACACCACCCCGCAAAATCTCTTCTGCTGGGGAGCACGTGCGCCCTCGCGTTGGTTGCCCGGCACCTCGCCGGGCACTCGTTCTTGACGTGGCATGGAGCATCCTTCCCATGCGTGGATTGCGCCGCAACTCCTGACATTCCCCTTGCCCCCCCTACTTCATGCCGTGCAAATGTTGAGCATGAAAATGATCGCTTCTCGCGAGCTCTCGGCGCGTCCGGGGTCGGTGTGGGCAGATTTGGCGCTGGAGGGCGCGGTAGTCGTCACGCGTGACGGGCTGCCGATGGGGATCATCACTCCGGCCAGTCCTGCTACTCTGCTGGAGGACATGCAGGAAATTGCCTTTGCCAAGGCGCGTCATGCGGTGGCAGGAAACAGGAAACACTTCCCGCCTGCGGGCCGGGGGCCCGTGCGCGTGCTGACCCCCGCCGAGGCTTGGGCGGAGTTTGAGCGGTAACGGGCCATGAGTGTCATCCGCATTTCCCGATCCGGCAAAGCCTACCGGCTCCATGTGTCGCGCGGCCCGAATGGAAAAGATAAATTCTTCTTTTCGACAAAACCCGCCTGTCTAAAAAAGCTGTGGGTAAAACTGGGTTCGGGTAATTTTCCAAGCGCATGATAAAGAGCGAGTTGAAATGTTGGTTGAAAAGCCGGCGAACTTCTCTTCATTCGCGCCGATGACCGTGGGATCGCAGCGCCCGACCAGTTCGCTGCGGTTTTTCAGCGGGCCCAGGCCCGCATTTGTCCCGGATGTCCACGTTATCAGCGCATCGGCAATTTCTTTTGCCTCCGTGTCAGTCAGGGAATTCGACGTTCCTTCGGTCTTGCCCACCCCGCGCAACAGCGCCTGGAGAACTTCGGAATTTCCGGTGTTGAGATTCACCCGTCCGGCCACGACGGGGGCGGCGGCTTCATCCGCCGGCTCATGGACGCAAAACACATCAACGAGGGCAACATAACGAATGGCGGGACGCCCGTTGAAAAGGCTCTCGCTATCCACATCATGGAAGCCCGCGCCCGCCCACCTAACAGCCTTCATCGACTGGTAAGTGACATGCCCGTGGCCAAGAATCGAGCACTGTATCTCGAATGTGATACCGTCGGTTTATCAGCATCTCCAGACGATCAGCATTCTCCGATTTTGAGGCAGGTTGAGACGCTTCCAGTCGGCTTGCGACTATTTTTTGTGCGTCTCTCTGCGCGTCACTCCCGAACGAGGGAAAGCACTCGATTGCATCCCGGACCGGCAGCATTTCGGAATCCGTGTAAACGCCGAGGGTCAATTTCGGGTCGCTGTGGCGCATGGCTTCCATGGCAACCCGGATATTCGCCCCTGAGAGATTCAGCAGGGAGCCGAAGGTTTTGTGCAGAGAGTGGAAGCCAACTTTTCTCCCCCGATCCTCGATGCGAAGGATTCCAGCCGCAGCCAGGTCTTTCCAGAAAGTCGGGCAAGGCGCATAGGCAGAGGGGTTGCGGGGATATTGAAGTTCGTGCTACTGGCTACGGAGGGGAGGGAGCCGAGGAGGTCGAGGATTTTCTTCTGGAGCTGTGTGGGTTCCGTGTCTTGGTCCCAGCCGGGAGCACCGGGGAGGGCGGGCACGATGGTGTTGCGGGTGATGGTGGCCAGACCGGTCAGGAGGCTTTGGAATGAGTGGACGGGCTGGGCGTCGGAGGATCGCTTGGTGCGGGCTTTGGCTTTCGCGGAACGGGAGGGGTCTTTGGGGGCCACCGGGTCGGGCCGGACTCGATCCGCGGGATCCGGCGCTACGATGCTTGGGAAGCGGAAAGTTCGAGCGAGAAATCCACGGCCGGAGCCGAGTGGGTGATGGCGCCGACCGAGATGAAATCGACCCCGGTCTCCGCGACTGCGCGGATGTTCGAGAGGGTGACGCCCCCGCTGGCCTCGAGGCGGATATGCGGGGGACGCAGGGCGACCGCCTCGCGGAGCGACCCGGGAGGCATGTTGTCGAGCAGGACGACATCCACCCCGGCCAATTGGAAAAAGTCCTTCGCCTGCGCGAGAGTATCGGCTTCGATCTCGATTTTCAGCACCGGATTCGTGGCTTTCGCGCGGTGGATCGCCGACTGGATCTCCTCCAGCGTGGTTCCTGCCGCAAGGTGGTTGTCCTTGAGCATCACCATGTCGTGGAGGCCGATGCGGTGGTTTGTTGCGCCGCCGGCGGCCACGGCAGCCTTCTCCAGCAGGCGGAATCCGGGGGTCGTCTTCCGGGTGTCAAGAATCACGGCTCCGGTCCCCCGGACGGCATCGACGTATTTGCGCGCCAGGGTTGCCACGCCGGACAGGCGCTGGAGGAAATTGAGCGAGGTTCGCTCCGCGGCAAGGATCGATGCGGCCAAGCCCCCGACCCGCAGAACCGGATCACCGGGACTCAGACTCGCCCCGTCGGTTTCCAGGGCCGAGACGCGAAGCGAGGCGTCCACCCGCGAAAAGACTTCGGCGCAAACCCCGATTCCCGCCAGGCAACAGGCTTCCTTGGCCACGATTACCGCGGAGGCTTTGCGCTCTCCCCCTGTGAACCATTTCGCCGTGACATCGCCGGGGCCGATGTCCTCGGCGAGGGCGAGGGAGATCAGATCATCGGGCATGGCTGTTTGCCGCGTTTGGCAATCCGAGCAGTTCCCGTTGCCAATTCATCAGGATGGGGGCGTCGGGGTCGGCGGCTGTGGCCTCGAGAGCCCCGCGGGGCGCGACGATCGCGGGGTCGAGGCCCAGTCCCGACGCGGCGGCATCCCGGATTTTTTTCAAGGCTTCAAATCGCTGAAGATGGTCCTTGGGAGCGCGTTTGCGGCGTATTTTTTCCTGTCTCGGCCATTCGCTCTCGGGGATCTGGAGGGCGAGCGCCAAGACGACTTCAAAGCTCTTCCGGCGTCTTCCGTTCATCCGGGGAGTGGAGTAGCCCCCCCCCCCGCTGACCTGGTCGGCCACCCGCAGCATGTCCTCATTGCCCATCACATGAAATGGCGGACGGTCCCATGCCCGGGCCTCGGCATCGCGCCAGAACCAAAGGATCCGGAGAACCGCCTGCGCATGGGGCGAGAGCGCCGAGCTTCCGGAGATCCTCCAGACGGTGTTGTCATCGCGTTCTTTGGTTTCGCGCGTGGAGGCGATCATGCGGTTGCGCGACTCTTCGAACCAATTCCAGCGCCCGAGCCGGCGCAGGTCGGCCTCGAGCGTGGCGGCGATTTCGAGCAGGTAGCGGGTGTCGTTGAGCGCGTATTCCACCATTTGGCCGGAAAGCGGGCGGATCGCCCAGTTGGCCTTCTGGGAGGCCTTGGACAGCTTGATCCCGAAGAACTCCTCGACGAGGGCCGCAAGACCCAGGCCCGTGCGTCCGCAGAGTCTGGCCGCAATCATGGTGTCGAAAAGGTCGGACGGTTCGAAGGCCCCGACCCTCCGCAGCAGCCGGAGGTCGTAATCGGCGCCGTGAAAAACAAGCCGCCTGGAACAAACGATGTCGAACAACGGCTGAAGGTTCAACCTGGCGAGAGGATCCACCAGCCAATGCCCGCCTTCTGCGCTGATCTGGATCAGGCACAGCTTTTCAAAGTAGCAGTGCAGGCTGTCCGCTTCGGTGTCGAGGGCGATCTGGGTGGATCCGGCCAGCCTGCCCACAAGCTCCGCCAGACTGGCATCGTCGGCGATCAAGGGTCCTCGATGAGCTTTCCAGGACGCGGAAGCTCTCCGGCATGGCGCGCCCGCGGCTCGCGCGCCTGCGTGGTGCCGTCGGTCGGCACGGTGACGAATGGCCCTCCCGCCAGCGGCGCCACATCGCTGAAAGCCACTCCCGGCGCATCGCTCGGCCTGCCTTCCAGCGGGAAGTCCTTCCGCAGCGGGTGATAAGGGTATCCCTCCCACATCAGGATCCGGCGGAGGTCCGGATGGTCGGTGAAGCGGATGCCCATCATGTCGTAAACCTCGCGTTCGTGCCAGTTGGCGGTCGGCCAGATGTCGGTGACGGTCGGAGCTTCGCAGGCATCCTCGCTGACCGGGATCTTGAGACGCAGGTGCGCGCCGTGCCCGATCGAGGAGATCTCGTAAACCACTTCAAAACGCGGCTCGTCGCCGAAATGGTCGACGCTCGAGATATCCACCAGATAGTCGAATCCCAAAGCCTCCTTGGCAAACCGGCAAACCCCGCGAAGCGCCGGGGCGTCGAGCACCAGGGTCTTTTCCCCGCGGAATTCGTTTTCCGCGGTGATCGCGGAGGGAAATGCGACGGCGATTTTTGCGGCGGCGTCGGACGGGGTCATAGTGCTTCGAACAGGGCTTTCTTTTGGTCCGCAATGGCGTGCTCGCCCATGATTTTTTTCTGGAGCTTCATCAGGCCGTCCAGCAGGGCCTCCGGGCGCGGCGGGCAACCGGAAATGTAAACGTCCACGGGGATCAGGTGATCGATCCCCTGAAGGACCGCGTAGCTGCGATACATGCCTCCGGACGAGGCGCAGGCCCCCATCGCGATGCACCATTTCGGCTCGGGCATTTGGTCCCAGATCCGCTTGACGGAAAGCGCCATTTTGTAGGTCACGGTTCCGGCGACAATCATCACGTCGCTCTGGCGCGGCGAGAATCGCATCACCTCCGCGCCGAATCGCGAGATGTCATACCGCGCCGCGCCGGCGGCCATCAATTCGATGGCGCAACACGCCAGCCCCATCGGCATCGGCCAGAGGGAATTGCTCCGCATCCAATTGATGGCAGCATCCAGCTTCGTGAAAATGATGTTGCCCTCGATCTTCGAGTCGTAGGCGATCGGACTCAGGTCGCTCATAGATACCAGCAGGGTATTTTGCGGATGGCCAGCGGCAAGCGCAAAAGTGGAACCGTGAAGAAAAGATGGCGCAGAGTGGGCGGACGAACGCCCGTTCCTCCCCCGGCCCTGGCCCATCCGCCGTGGTTTCGGAAAAGGAGTTGATCTTGCCTCCCCTGTGTTTAATGTCCGAATCGTTTCCGGGAAAAATTATGGTTTTTTTGAAAAGGATCTCACTGCTGCTGCTCGCATCGACCGCCCTGTGCTCCGCCATCGCGGCCGAAAGCCATGTCATTGTGGATGCGCAGACCGGATTCATCCTCGGTTCCAAGGCCCGCGATGAAAAACTGCCGGTCGCAAGCCTCACCAAGATTGCCACGGCGGCTGTGGTCCTGGACTGGGCCAAGTGGAAGCAGTCCGACCTCTCCGCGCCGGTCCAGATTTCCCCGGCTTCCCTCAATGCCGGAGGCGCCAATCCCATCGGGTTGCAGGCCGGGGACTCCCTGAGTCTGCGCGACCTTGTTTACTGCGCCCTTCTTGCGTCCGACAATGTGGCCGCCACCAGCCTGGCGGAATACGTCGGATCGCGGCTCCCCAACGCCTCCGGCCTCGATCCCGTCGGAAATTTTGTCTCGCATATGAACGCGCTGGCCCGGTCGCTCGGCATGAACAGGACCCTCTTCTTGAATCCTTCCGGTTTTGACGGGACGGAGGCCCGGGCCTACCCCTTCTCGACGGCGGCGGACATGGCGCGTCTGACCCGCTATGCCTACGATGTGCCGGGGTTCCCGTTCTACGTCGCGCAGGCCTCGCGGCAGATCCATGTGGTGCGCAATGGCGCGGAGATGCCGTTTGAAATTCAGAACACGAACGAGGTCCTCGGCCGCAACGGCATCGACGGGGTCAAAACCGGCCGCACCCGCCGCGCCGGGGATTGCCTGATCCTCTCTGCGGACCGCGCCCCGGAATCCCGCCGCGAAGGGGAGACGGTTTTTGTCACCCCGCGCAGAATCATCGTGGTGGTCTTGCGTTCTCCGGACCGTTTTGGCGAAGGCCTCGCGTTGGTCGAACAGGGGTGGGGGCTCTACGATGACTGGGCGGCGAATGGACGGAAAACGCCGAAAAACCAGTCGCTCTGAACGGATTCATGGGCACAAAACGCATCGGGATACTGACCAGCGGCGGCGACTGCCCGGGATTGAACGCGGTTCTGCGCGGGGCCAGCCGTGCGGCGGACAAGCTCGGCTGGGAACTCGTTGGCTTCAAAGACGGGTTCGAAGGCCTCCTTCCGCCCGGCGACACCATCGTTCTGGATCGCGGCGCGACAGCCGGCATCATGCCTCTGGGAGGCACGATCCTAGGGACGGTGAACAAAGGCCATTTTGTGGCAAGGGCGGGTGCCTGCGGCAACCTGGACATCCCCGCGGAAATCATCACCCAGGCCAGACAGACATACGATGCCCTGGGCCTGCACGCGCTCATTGTGATCGGCGGGGACGGTTCCCTGAGCACCGCCCTGCAGCTGCATGAAGCGGGGTTTCGGGTTGTCGGCGTTCCAAAGACGATCGACAACGACCTGGAGGCCACCGCCAGGACATTCGGCTTCGACTCCGCCGTCGCCTGTGTGGCCGATGCCCTGGACCGTCTCCATACCACTGCCACGAGCCACAAGCGGGTCATGGTTCTGGAAGTGATGGGCCGTCACGCCGGCTGGATCGCGCTGCACGGGGGGCTGGCCGGCGGCGCGGATGTGATCCTCATTCCGGAGATCCCGTTCGAGTTTGAAAAGGTCGCCGCCGAGGTGATGCGCCGAGATCGCGAGGGCGCAAAAAGCACGATGATCGTCGTGGCCGAAGGCGCTTCGCCCCGGGACGGCCGGCAACAACGTCACCACACCGCAAGCGGCGAACACCGTCTCGGCGGGATCGCCGGGGTCGTCGGACGCGAGGTGGGCGAGAGAACCGGCAAGGAAGTCCGCACCTGTGTTTTGGGACACCTCCAGCGCGGGGGAGCCCCGACGACCCTCGACCGGATCCTTGGCACAGGGTTCGGCGTCCAGGCCGTCCAACTGATTCTCGATGGGAAATTCGGTTCCATGGTCAGCTACCAGAATCACTCGATGCAAAATGTGCCGATTTCCCACGCCGTTCACAAACTTCGCCGCGTCAGCCCCGATTGCCAGATGGTGGAAACCGCGCGGGCGGTGGATATTTCCTTCGGAGACTAAAAAAATGGACACATCAACGCGACTCCGGGAAGCCATCCGTGACATTCTCGATTTTCCAAAACCGGGGATCCTTTTCCGCGACATCACCCCGCTTCTGGCGAACCCCGCGCTTTTCCGCGAAGCGGTCAACGAGTTCGCGAACATCTGCCGCGGGGCGGGGGCGGAAAAAATCGCGGGCATCGACGCGCGGGGCTTTCTTTTCGGAGCGACGGTGGCTTATGAGATGGGCCTCGGTTTCGTGCCGGTTCGAAAGAAGGGCAAGCTCCCGTTCCGGACGATCACGCAATCCTACGATCTCGAATATGGCAGTTCGGAAGTGGAGATCCACACCGATGCCTTCCAGCGGGGCGAGAAGGTCGCCCTGATCGACGATCTCCTCGCCACCGGAGGCACCGCCGGAGCCGCCATCAAATTGATTGACCAGTCCGGCGCCCATGTGGTGGCCGCCGCGTTTTTGATCGAGCTGGTCCCCCTCGGAGGCCGCAAGGCCCTCGGCGATGTCCCCGTCACGTCGATCGTGTCCTACGCCTGATCGAGTTTTTTTCTCGCCACATGGAGGCGACACGCCGCCGAAGCACATTTTGAAAAAATGGCCAGCGCTGCCCGCAATCCGTCAGAAGACCCCTCATTTATTGCGGGCTTGCAAACATGCATTTGGAATGCATTTTTACATAAACCATGATCCCGCGTCTTCTTTCTGCCGCGCTGAAAACCCAATCCCACGAATTTCCGGTGGTGACACTCACGGGACCGCGTCAGTCCGGGAAAACGACTCTGGTTCGCACGGTTTTTCCAAAGCATGCCTACTGCACGCTGGAAGAGTTGGATGTGCGGCAGGCGGCCAAAGAAGATCCCCGGGGATTTTTGAAATCTTTTCCCGGGCCGGTCATGTTGGATGAGGTCCAGCACGCGCCGGGGTTGCTTTCCTATATTCAAAGCGAGGTGGACGGGGGGAGCGATCCCGGCCGGTATATTTTGACGGGTTCGCAGCATCTGTCGCTGATGGAGGGAGTGAGCCAGACGCTGGCGGGCAGGACGGCGGTGCTGCATCTGCTGCCGTGCTCGCTGCAGGAGACCGGGGTGACGGGGACGCTGGATGAGACGATGTTCCGTGGCGGCTTTCCGGCGGTGGTTGCCGGAGGGCGGGATGCGACGTCGTGGCAGAACGCCTATATCCAGACTTACATCGACCGCGACGTGCGAACGGCGCGAGCGATCGGGGATCTCGCCGGTTTCCAGCGGTTTGTCCAATTGTGCGCCAGCCGTGTGGGGACGCTTCTGAACCTGGCCTCCATAGCCTCAGATTGCGGGGTGGCGCTCAATACCGCGAAGGCGTGGATTTCCGTTCTCGAGGCCGGGTTCGTCGTGGCGCTTCTGCGCCCGTATCACCGCACCTTCGGCAAACGGCTCACCAAGCACCCGAAACTGTATTTCACCGACACGGGCACCGTCTGTGCGCTCGTTGGAATCCGCGAACCGGGCCACCTCGCAAACCATCCGCTCCGGGGGCCGATTTTCGAAAATCTCGTTGTCGGCGAGTATCTCAAGGCCATGACCAACCGGGCCCGCCGCCCGAGCCTGTTTTTCTGGCGCGACCATACGGGAAACGAAGTGGATCTCCTCGCGGGAGACGACACGAACCTCACGGGCGTAGAAATCAAATCCGGATCCACGGTCGCCTCCGACTGGGCGCGCGGGTTGGCCTTTTTTCAAAAGGTTTCCGGCACCGCGCTCGCCCATGCCGAAATCCTCCACGGCGGCGGCAATTCCCTCCCCTGCGGCATCGCCCGCGCCGCCCCATGGACCCGGCTTGCGGAAAAGAAACTTTTCGCCAACCTGTGATCGAGTGCCTCGCCAGCCAATGGCGCGCCTCCGGAGAAACCGGCGAAGTCACCCGCATCCCGCGCGAACTCCAAACCATCCGCCTCGGCCAGATCTCGCCCGGAAGGCCCGCCTGTCCCGCCGAAACACATCTGTAGCCCGAAAAAATCCGGGGCTCCTGTGTTTATCGGCCCTTCCGCCGGGGAAGTCAGGTTAGGACACTACCCCTTTCTGTGGGGGCTTGCCGACGCGTGCAGTGTGTGGTTTCGTTTATCACGGAGATGGAGCTGCTCTCCTACCCGCATCTTTCGGTGGATGAGGAAGCAAATGTCCGTGCTTTTCTGGCCGCATAAAGCGAGACGATCCCGAAACACATCATGCGCGGGGCTTCGCAGTGGAACCCGCAGCTTTCGATGAACGCGGCCATGCCGGAGCCCCGCGGAAAGGCCTCGATCGATTCGCCGAGGTATTCGTAAGCCGCGGCCCGGCCGGTCGCCCAGCCGGCAACGCGCGGCAGGACATGATGGAGGTAAATCCGGTAAACTTCGCGGAGGGGCCCCCGGGGAGGAAGGGAGAAGTCGAGCAGGACAAGCAGCCCCCCCGGGCGGAGCACCCGGCGCATTTCCGCGAGGGCCGTTTCCCACGAGGCCATGTTCCGCAGCCCGAAGGCCACGGTCACGGCATCGAAGGTGGCCTCCCGGAACGGCAGCGCCAGCCCGTCCGCCTGCACCAGGCAGGGAACATTTTTCCGCCTCGCCTCCCCGAGCATCGGAAGGCAAAAGTCCGCCCCGATGACCTGCGCGGACGGACACGCTTTGCGGAGCGCGACGGCCAGGTCGCCGCTGCCGGTGGCAAGATCGAGGATGCGCGACGGACGGGCCGCCGCGACCAGCCGCGAGACACACGAGCGCCAGATAAAATCCAACCCTCCGCTCAGGAGGTGGTTCGCCAGATCATACCGCCCCGCAATCGACGAAAACGTCTTCTGAACGAACTCCGGATCTTGTTGTGGCAGCGGATGAGACACGGTGTTTTCCGGGAAAGCTGGTGCTCACGAGAGGATTCGAACCTCCAAGGGTTGCCCCATACGGTCCTGAGCCGTACGCGTCTGCCAGTTCCGCCACGTGAGCGACGTGAACAGGGAGTATTCCCCCACCGGCCGTCCAAGTAAACCCGAAAAAAATTGATTCTCCGCGGATTTTCGAGCGAACTCGTCTCCATGACGGATTCCGGGGAACACAAGGCGGCGGAGGTGGATTTCATGCCGGAGGACTTTCCATCGGCTCCCGGACCGGCTCTCCTCCTGCTTCTTGGAGCTGTCGTCGTGGGGGTTCTCACCGGTCTTGCGGGCATCGTTTTTCTGTTTTTATTGCGGAAAGGAAATGCCCTCCGCGAAATTTTGACGGCGGCACTCCAGGCATGGCCCCCGTTTTTCGGCTGGTTCACCCTGTCGGTGGTCGTGGCCGCAGCCGCCGGCCTCGCCGCATGGATGGTCGAAAAGTTCGCCCCCGCGGCGCGCGGCAGCGGAGTTCCCTATGTCGAAAAAATCCTCCGCGGCACCGGGCAGCCCCGCCATGCGTGGGTCATTCCCGTGAAATTGGTTGGCGGCTGGCTCGCCTTGTCAGCCGGCCTGGTTCTCGGGCGCGAGGGCCCGTTGGTCCAGATCGGCGCGGTCATCGGGGAGAAAGTCGGACGCCGGTTTCCCGGCCTGCGGGGAGCCTGGAAATCCCTCATGGCCGCGGGAGCGGGCGCCGGCCTCGCCTCCGCCTTCAATGCCCCGGTGGGCGGGACGATTTTTATTTTGGAGGAAGTCTTCCGCAAGATCACTCCGCTCACGTTCATCCTCGCCGCCACGGCGGCCTCGGTTTCCGTCTATCTCCAGCGGGCGGTTTTTCACATGCCGCAGGACTACGCCGTTCCGGTCATTCCCGAGGCGCCGGCGGAAGCGGCCTGGTTGTTTTTTCTTTTCGGAACGGCCGTCGGGATCCTCGGCGCTCTCTACAACCGGCTGCTCCTCGCCCTGCTGGCCCTCGGATCGGGGCTGGACAAAATCCCCGTTCCCCTGCGGGCCGCCGCCATCGGTTTTCTGGTGGGTTCCGTCTCATGGTTCGCCCCGAAATGGGTGGGAGGCGGCGACAATATCACGCAGTCGATCCTGGCCAACCGGTCGGAAATCTGGCTTCTCCTCGGCATCGCCAGCCTCCGCTTTTTCCTGGGCCCGCTCTCGTATTCCGCCGGCACACCCGGAGGGCTCTTCGCCCCGATCATCGCCTTGGGAGCCATCGTGGGGGCCGCATCGGGCGCGCTGAATCACGTTCTGTTTCCCGCGCTCGTTCCCTCCCCGCTGGCATTTGCGGTTGCCGGAATGGCCGCGTTTTTCACCGCCACCATCCGGGCCCCGCTCACCGGCATCGTCATCTGTCTGGAAATGACCGGATGCTACTCCCTGTTCTTCCCCATGCTCGCCACCTGCCTCGGGGCCTACCTGATCCCCACGCTGCTGAGGGACAAGCCGATCTACGACGCGCTGGCGGCGCCGCAGGCGAGAAGGAAGACTTCATAAACAGCGGTTTCGAGAGGCTGGTTGTTGGAGGGCGATGCGCCGTCAGCGCCTGTTTATCCCGTTTCCGGGATTTTCCCCCGCCCGGGAGATCTGGAACTCGCTTTCCAGCCCGGTGATGAGCGATTGAAAGGCGGCTTTGGCGTCGGGGAGAAGTTCCGCAAGCCGGTCGAGATCCCCGTCCTTGCCGGCAGCCTCCATGTGGGCGGTGATCCGGCTGAGTTTCTCGCCTCCCATGTTCGCGCTGGACCCCTTGATGGTATGGGCGAATTTTCCCGCGGCCTCCGGATCGCCGGCGAAGACGGCGTCCGACAGCTGCGAAAAGAGCGGCGGGGCGTCGGCGAGGAACACCGCCGCGATCTCGGCGGCCAGCTCGAAATCCCCCATCGCTCTTTCCAGAAAACCCGCCCGATCGAAATCGCGGAGGCTGGCATCGACGGCTTGAAACGCAACGGGCATGACAGGGCTGAGGTGGGACCCGCGCGAACCCCAGCGTTCGAGCGCCGCCGCAAGAAACTGGGGGCTGACCGGCTTGGAGAGGTAATCGTCCATCCCGGCGTTCAGACAGAGTTCCCGATCCCCTTTCATGGCATGTGCGGTCAGTGCAATGATCGGGATATGGGAATTCCGGACGCCCGAGCCGGGGTCGCGGATGACCCTTGTCGCATCGAATCCATCCATGACCGGCATCTGGCAGTCCATGAGAACGATGTCGTAGGGCATCCGCCTCAGGGAATCGACGGCCTCCGTGCCATTCCCGACGGCATCCGCCACATGCCCGAGCTTCTGAAGCACTTTGATGGCGATAATCCTGTTTGTGGTGTTGTCCTCGGCGACAAGAACGCGGAGCCGCCTCCGCGATGTCTCGGCAACGGTATGGCGGGTGATCAGAGCCCGGTCGGAACCCGTGGCCTCCTCGCGACCGAGCACCAGCGCCAGGCACTTCCTGAGAAGCGCCGGGCGAACCGGTTTGGGCAGGTAGCCCGAAAATCCAAACCCCGCAAACCGTTCCGCGTCCCCCCGTTTCCCGAGGGAAGTGAGCATCACGAGTCGCGTCGCTTTGATCTCCTCATCGGCCTTGATCAAACGTCCCAGTTCCGCCCCGCTGACGCCGGGCATGTGCATGTCCAGCAACGCGGCAGCATACGGGTCCCCGTCCCGCGCGGCCCGTTTGAGCAGGGAAAGAGCCGAGTCGGCGCAGGAAGCCTCGCCTGCCCGGCACCCCCACCGTTTCAGTAGCGTGCCGACCATTACGCGATTGGTTTTGAAGTCGTCGATCACCAGCACCCTGATGCCGGAAAGGTCCGCCTCCTTCGGAGGAGGTTTGATGGCCCCGGCAAGCGGTTTTTCGAAAACGGCGGTGAACGTGAAGGTGGACCCCCTGCCGGGCTCGCTGGCGACGCAGATCTCGCCTTGGAAAAGTTGGACCATCTGCCTGCAAATCGCGAGGCCGAGTCCCGATCCGCCGAACTCCCGGGTTGTGGACGGGTCCGCCTGCGTGAATTTCGAGAAAATCGCCTCCTGCTTTTCCCGCGGAATCCCAATGCCGGTATCCGTCACATCGAAGCGCAGGGTGGCGGACGTTTCGGACCCGGAAAGAAGTTCGACCTGGACGGTGACGCCTCCCCGCTGGGTGAATTTGATCGCGTTTCCGATCAGGTTGAAAAGAATCTGTCGCAGCCGTCCGGGATCTCCGCGGAGGTATTCCGGCGCCTGCTCGGCGACGATGCAGACGATATCGAGGCCCTTCTCCTGCGCCTTGAAGGCGAGGATCTCGACGGCATCCTCGAGCGTTGTCCGGAGATCGAAGTCGAGGCTCTCGAGCACGAGCTGTCCCGCCTCGATCTTTGAAAAATCCAGAATGTCGTTGATGAGGGTGAGAAGGGAGTCTCCGCAGGATTGAATGGCCTCGGCATATTCCCGCTGCTCGGCGCTCAGTCCGGTCTCGAGCAGAAGATCCGTCATCCCGATGACCCCGTTCATCGGGGTGCGGATCTCATGGCTCATGTTTGCGAGGAACTCGCTCTTGGCCCGGTTGGCCGCCTCCGCTTTTTCGGCAAGCTCCCCCGCGCGGGAGAGCGCTTCTTTGATTTGCTCATTGGATTCCCGAAGCCGGTCCTCCGTGGCCTTCCGCAGGGTAATGTCCTCCTTCACGGCGAGAAAATGCGTGATGGCGCCCTGGTCGTTGCGGATCGGGGAGATCGTTGCAACCTCCCAGAAACTCTCGCCATTTTTCTTTTTGTTCTCGAACTCCCCGCGCCACTCCTCGCCCGAGGTGATTTTCTCCCATAGCTCGGCGTAAAACTCCCGGGAATGCTTGCCGGATTTCAGGATCCGGGGAGTTTGCCCAACCACCTCCTCCAGGGTGTATCCGGTCACCTGGAGGAATTTTGGGTTGACGTATTCGATGGAGCCGCCGGTATCGGCGATGATGATCGAGACCGGGCTCTGTTCGATCGCCCGCGAAAGCATGCCGAGCCTCCCCTCGGCCGCGCGCTTTCCCAGCAGGGCATTCCGCCGCTCGATGGCGGTCTGGACCGCAAACGGCAGGTGGGCGATGTTCTGTTTCAGCACATAGTCGTCGGCTCCCGCGCGGATGCAGACGACGGCGGATTCGTCATTGAGGGCCGCGGTGTGCAAAACGAAAGGGGCGTTGGGAAGAATCTTCCTGCAGAGCCGCAGGGCGCTGAGACCGTCGAACTCCGGCAACGAATAGTCCGAGATAATAACGTCGGGAAAGAATTCCCCGAGCGCGCGCGCGACGCCCGCGCCATCCTGCTCGCACCGGGAGATGAAGCGCAGCCGCTCGCGGCGCATGGCCCGCTCGGCGAGCTCCATATCATCCGGATTGTCCTCGATGAAGAGGATGCGGAGCGGTTGGCCCGTGGGTTCCGGCATGTTCAAGGCTTGGGAGATTCGTTGATGAGCAGCCAGTAGAATCCCAGTTGCCGGATGGCCTCGACGAATTGCGGAAAATCCACGGGCTTGACGATATAGCTGTTCACGCCGAGATGGTAGCTTGTCAGCAGGTCGCTTTCTTCGCGGGATGTCGTGAGCACGACGACCGGGATCGGGCGCAGGGCGGGATCGCCTTTCATCGTGCGCAGGACCTCCAACCCGTCCACCCTCGGGAGCTTGAGATCCAGCAGGATGACCTTCGGCTGGTTTTTCTTGTTCCGACCGGCATGGGCGTTCCGCGCATACAGAAAATCGAGGGCCTCGGCGCCATCGGTGACATGGACGATGGAATTCGCCAGGTTGTGCCGGTTCAAGGCCCGCAGGGCGAGTTCGGCATCATGGGGGTTGTCCTCGACGAGGAGGAGTTCGACGATTTGATCATTGCTCATGGTTTTCTGGATTCTTCGGCAGCGTGAAAAAAAATGCGGCTCCGGCTCCGGGGCTGCCCTCGGCGCGCACCGTCCCACCGTGTCTTTGCACGATCCGCTGGACGTTGGCGAGCCCAATGCCGACGCCTTCGAAGTCCGTGTCTTTGTGCAGCCGCTGGAAGAGCCCGAAGAGTTTGGACGCGTAGGTGGGGTCGAATCCCACTCCTGTGTCCTTGACAAAATAACATGTCAGATTTTCCTTCTCCCTGATCGCTCCCACCTCGATGCAGCGGACTTCGCGGGGCGCGGTGTATTTTACCGCGTTGGAAAGAAGGTTTGTCCAGACCTGGCGCAGCAGCAGGGCATCGCCCCGCGTGGGCGGCAGCGGCGAGAGGCGAAAATCGAAACGCCCCGCTTCCTTCGGCGTCTGAACCTCTTCCCATGCCGCGCGAGCGAGCGCTGTCATATCCACATCCGAGGGAACGATCTCCGCGCGCACGATCCGCGAGAGGTCGAGGATTCCGTGGATCAAATGATCCATCTTCCGCGTGCTTGACCGGACGATCCCGAGAAGCCGACGGCCCTCGCCGTCGAATTTTGGCCCGTATTCCTCCTCGAGGATGGACGCAAATCCCTCGATCGCGCGGAGCGGGGCGCGGAGATCGTGCGAGACGGAATAGGCGAACGACTCGAGCTCGCGATTCGATGCGACCACCTGGGCGGTGCGCTTCGCCACGCGCCCCTCGAGTTCCGCATTGGCCCGCCGGAGGTTCTCCTCGGAAGCGGCGCGCTCCGCGTCCAGCTCGCGCAAGAATCGGACCTGGCTCCCGCGGTGGATCGCCGCCATGGCGGCGGCGACCGCAAAGGAAAGGCTCACGCTGACGAAAATCAGGATCTCCATCATCTCGTGGAGCCCCGCATACGCCTCGGCCGTGTCCATCTTCGTCACCATGAACCACGGCGATCCCGGCACCCCTCGCAGGTCGCCGATCACTTCGACTCCCCGGTAGTCTCTTCCAAGGAATTTTCCGCCGGTTCCCAGCACCGCCTGGACCGCCGGGGCGTCGGTCTCGGTGAGGGGAATCCGGAATTCCATCTTGGCAGCCGGCTTGAAGTGCAGCCGGTTCAGGAAGAGAGCGGAGTTCCCGTCGCGCTCGACAAGCAGCGTCTCGGCCGTCTTGCTGCGGGAGGGCCATTCCTCGACAAGCGGATACAGATCCTTGTTGGCACTTCCAAAAATTGCGAGCACGGCAACGGGAATCCCCTCCCGGTCATTCACCGGACACGCCGCAATGATGAAGACGTTTCCGGAAAGGCCCTTGTAAAGCCGGGAAAGAACCGCCCCATTGCTCCAGATCGCTTCCCCCAGGACTCGAAGGAGTTCAGGGCATTCTTCTTGCGTGCCTGCCGAGAGCATCAGGCGGCCATCTGGCGCATAAAGCGCCATGCCCTCATCGCCGGTCCACTTGATCTGGTATCCCAGCCAATCCTTAAGCCTGGCGCGAAGCTCTGGATCATCTGGGTTCCTGGCAAACTCCGCAACGGATTGCGCGAAAAACGGGTTGCCGGATATCCTTCCGATCCCGTTGAAAAACCGGTTCCGCCAATCGGAAATCCACTTGGTCTTCAGCTTGGCAATCGCCCCGAGATCCTCATATTTGTCCTGCTGGATCCGTGAACTCTCGGTCGCAAAAAACCAGGCTCCGACCCCTGCCAGGACCAGCACAAACGCAAGGAACGCCGCGATCCATTTTCCAGGTCCCGGGATTCCCGGCTTCGTGTCCGGTGGGGTATTCATCTGTTGCGGGGAGCAGGCATTCCTGACACCTGCCTGGAGATTTCCTACCGCAATTTCCCCGCCACAAAAAGCGAATTTTCCAAATCCGGAAACAGGTCGCACAAGAATCGTCCCCTGTTTGATTCAGATCAAGGAACCGATCTTCGCCGCGCAACCCTCCGATTCGAATTCCCGTCTCCAAACGGGCGGGACGCCCGTTCCCCTTGGACTCTGCACCTTTCGGAGAGACGCCCCCAGCCGAGGCACCCTTGAATTTCCATTCGACCACGGCTGCAATCTGGCGCATGGTTGTCGGCATGACTTTTCAAGCCCGCATCGATCAGGAAATCAAGGCCGCCATGCTGGCGCGCGAGACGCTCAAACTCGGGGTGTTGCGCATGCTCAAGGCCGCGCTCATGAACTCTGCCATCGAGAAGCACGGTGCCGGCGGGGCGCTGAGCGATTCCGACGCGCTGGCCATCGTCCGCAAGGAAATCAAGAAACGCCAGGATTCCATCGAGGGATTCGAAAAAGGCGGTCGTCCCGCCATGGCGGACAACGAGCGCGCGGAGATCGTGATCCTCTCGGTTTTTCTCCCGGCGGCGCCGTCCGCCGAGGAGGTCACAACCCTCGTGCGCGAGGCCATCGCCGAAGCCGGAGCAACCACGCGGCAACAGATGGGCGCGGTGATGAAAATCGTCAACGCCAAGGCGGAAGGCCGGATGGACGGGCGCACGCTCAGCGCCGAAGTGCAGAAGCAACTCGGCGGCTGACCGGGCATCACGAGCCCAGCGCCTGGAGAAGAGCGGAGGCCGCGCGCTGTGAAGCTCCCCGCGCGTCCAGCCCCGAGGTGATCTGAAGAACCCTGCGCGAAAGAGCTTCCCTGGCCGGTTCCTCGCGGAGGAGACGGAGCACTTCGTTGGCGATCGCCCCGGGCGTGGCGTCGTTCTGGATGAACTCGCGGACGACATGGGGAGCCGGCTTGGCGGGCAGGCGCGGATCCGGGGGCGGATTTTCGCGGTAATTGTTCAGGATGTTGACGATCCCGAGCCCATTGACATCCACGAGGCGTTTGCCGATTTCGAAAGTGAGCCAGGCGATCTTGTAGACGAGGCAATAGGGGAGCCCGAAGAACGCCGCCTCGAGCGTGGCGGTTCCGGAACAAACGACGCCCGCGGTTGCCCGTTGCATCAGGGAATGCGCGGATCCGCTCCGGACAACGATGTCGTCCGTCATGGCCCGCATCCGCTCCGCGTGGGTTTCACTTGCCGCCGCCGCCTCGAAGCGGGCTTCCGGGAACTCCTGCCGGATGATTTTCGCGGCCCCGATCATCACCGGGAAAATTCTCCGCACCTCGCGCTCGCGGCTTCCGGGAAAGAACCCGACCAGGGCGGGTTCGCGGGGAAGGGAAATTTTCCCGTGCCCGAGGGCTTCCAACAACGGATGCCCGACAAAGACGGTGTGGAGCCCGCTCGCCTCATACATCGGGGCTTCGAACGGAAAAACGCAGATCATCAGATCCAGGATTGCCGCCATCCGGGGGATGCGCCGGCGATTCCATGCCCAGACCTGCGGGCTGATGTAATACAGGATCTTCCCTCCGTAGCCGGATTTTCGAAGGGCTTTGGCAAGTCGCAGGTTGAAGCCGGGGTAGTCCACCAGCACCACGGCTGCCGGCTTTGTTGCCTTGATGTCCGCCAGCATCCGCCGGAACTTTGCTTGGAAATACCCGTAGTGCCGGAGGACATCCCAGAGCCCGAGCACGGCCGACTGCGCGATCCAGTTGTCGAACGGCTGGCCCGCGAGGGCCTGCATCCGCGGGCCCCCCGCCCCGGAGAACCCGATGTCCGGCCGCATTCCGCGCAGGGCACGCATGACCTCCGCGGCACGGGCGTCCCCGCTGGCCTCACCGGCGACAAACCACAAAGCCGGATGATTTGCGGCCATTTCAGAGGTTTCCCATGTTGGAGGTGAATCCCATGCCGACCATCGATGCGAAGTATGGGCGATTGTCGTGGCGCAAGTCAACGAAGCCCCGGGTCCGTCCCGACCTCACGCTTTCGCGGGCGGGTAATCCAAAATGATTTCGTCCCCCGCGATATTGCGGAATTTTATTTTGAAGGCTTTCGCTGGGACAGTGTAGCTGCCTTTGATTTTTTCTTTCGGGCCGGCTTTGTCTTCGAGAGCGGGATTGCTCACCCATACGTCATCTTTCCGAAGTGTTGTGTCAAATTGAACGGCTTCGATGAGTTCGAGGCCGGTTTCGCTGATGGTCACAGGCTTGAACGGGACGGATGGCTTTGCCGCTTCCTCGCCATTTCCGTTAGATTCTCCGTTCCCGTTTTCCTCTCTGTTCCCGTTGCCGTTGGCTTCGATCAGTTCGCCGCCGTTTTTCTTGCCGCGCTTGGCGTTGAACTCGTCAATCTTCGCTTTCAGATACGGGCTGAAGTATTGCTTCACGGTCACGGCCAGTTCGGCCTTCTTGCCGGGTTTCACGTCCAGCACGGCGCTGTCCGGTGTGAACAGGCTGGCGGCTTTGCGGTCGAGCAGTTCGTTGAGGCTCACCAACTCCACCTTGAGTTGCGTCTTGCCGCTCGCCTTGAGGCGCTTGTTGACGCAGGCCTGATCCACCGCGAGGTCGCGGTGGGCGTAGAGGATGCGGACGCCCTCGGCGCGGTCGTCGCTTTCGAGCTGGTAGATTTCCTCCAGACACACGTCCAGCAACGCGGGAGTGAGGCGCTCCTGCAAGCCGACGAACTTGAGCGGGATGTAACGCCCGGACGCGCCGGGCAACCCGCCGTCCCAGAACTCGCCGAGTTCCAGTTCCTCGCGTTTCTTGAAACCTTCCACGAGGCTGAAAAGTTTTGCCACCGTCTGCGCCGGATTGCGGAACAGGCGGATGCCGTCCTGGATTTTCAGAACGTCAAATGAAGCGCCCGCGGCAGCGAGCCGGTCGCGCGTGGTTTGAATTCCATAAGTGCCAATATCAGTGACGATGAATCGGCGTTTCAAAGTGTGCGAAACATCGGCAGTCGTGCCACTGCCGCCAAAAAAATCTGCCACTATCATTCCCTCGTCTGAACCCGCCTTGATAAGTCGTTCCAAAAGCCAGCTTGGTTTTTGGGTCGGATAGCCGGTTCGCTGAGGGTCGTTCCCGCGAAGAAAAGGTAAATCCGTCCAAACATCATTGAGAGCTTGGCCTTGTGAAATGATGTCATCCACATAGCGTTTGTAGGGCTGTTCACCGGCTGCTTGCCCGCGTGTTTCCCAGACCCATTCCCTGCCATCGGGGTCGGCGTGAACTTTTCGCCGCAAGGTTTCGAGGCGTTCTTCTTTGTCGTAAGGAAGAGCTACAGCTTCAGTTCGCAGGCGAAAATTCTCAACCGACTTGGCATAGAGAAAAATCATGTCGTGCTTCGAGTTGAACTTGTTTCCCAAGTGCATTTCTCGGCCAGGATAGTGCCATACAATCTCGTTTAGAAAGTTGTCTTCACCAAAAACTTCATCCATCAGCACTTTTGCATAATGTCCGATGTGCCAATCCAGATGGACGTAAATGGCACCGCTTTCGCTTACAACTTCGCGAATGGCAAGCAATCGTTCGTAAAGCCAGTTGAGGTAATCCTCCTTCTGCCAAATGTCGCCATACATGATTTCTTCGCCGATAGGATTACCTCCTTCCAAAGCCCCCTTGCCACCATTCCGGAGAAAAATCTTCTTCGCGTAATTCGCGCCGCTGGCGAAAGGCGGGTCGATGTAAACCAAGTCCACCTTGATGTTGTTGGCCTTGAGGTAGGCGCAGGCGGAAAGGCAGTCGCCGTGAATCAGGAGATTCGGCTCTTTGCCGGGCTTGCCCACCTGTTCCACGGGCGTGACCTCGAACAGCGGCAGGTGGTCGGGCATCCGGCGGCCTTCAAAACTCAAGAGCGCCTGCCCGCGCGCCGGCGAGATCGTGTAGGGCAGCGGTTTGTAGGGTTGGGGAATCATGCAAGGCCGAGTCGTTGAAATACCTGTTCCAGCGTGAGGTGATGATGCGCCATGACTTCGCCGAGGATGGCGCGCAGTGTGCCGGGGCGGAGCGGGTCGTGGTTGGGAATGGTCAGGTGATGTTCGCCGCCGGTCTGGGTGGTGAGGCGGCGGTGCGAGCCGACTTGCCGGGTAAATTGATAGCCAAAGCTGCGGCGGAGCGACTTTTCCAGATCAGCGGCGGAAAGGTCGCGCGGCAGCTTCATGCCGTGGCGAGCAATTCATCCATGACCCGGTGCAGGCGGATGACGGCGGGGGCTTTGCCTTCATCGAAGTGGCAGAGGACAGCCTCGCGGACATTGGCGCGAAGCTGCTCCCAATTGTCGGCCTCGGTGACGATGGAATGACCGAGGGCGCGGGCAATGAAACCGCCGTCGGTGTCGTCCTCGGTGATTTGAAATACGATTTCACTCATGGGTGCAGTGTAGCAAAGGGTGAGTTGATGGGAAAGTGGTTATAGTTTTTGAATTTCCTTTTTCACTTCTTCGAGGTGGCGGGAAAAGTCGTTGTCGTCCTCGTCCACAAAGCAGCGGTAGCTGAAATGCGGGTTATGCTTGCAGAAAACTTCTTTGACGAACTTCTCCTTCGCCTGGAAGTCGGCGTCGTAGAATTGTTTGCCCTTGGTTTCGAGGATGAGCACGCGGTCAATCGGTCCGGCGATGGTGTCGGGCGCATAATCCTTTTGCTTGCGATACGGCGTGTGCGCGGGCCTGCGTTTGAGGACGAGAAAGTCCGGCGTGTAGGTGCCGTAGGGCGTGCGGATGACGAGGGATTGCAGCGAGCCGTTGCGGTAGCCGTTGTAGTAAAACTCCAGCCTGTGCATTTCCGCGAGCTTGGAGAGTTCTTGCACGGCATCCACTTCGTAACGGGAATCAAACGCGCAAGGCGCGTAGTTGAAGGTGACGTCGTGGTCGTCCAGATGGCTGAACTTGAGTTCCTCTTCCCAGCGGTTGGGAAACTCGTTGGACCTGCGGATGTCCCCGGCGCGAAATTCCGGCAGGAAGCGCCCGCTCAAATGGGGAATTGCGGGCGGGTTCATCCGCCAGTCGAGCAGTTCGATCTCCACGTCTTCCTCGACCTCGTCGTGTTTGACGCTGATGTTTTCCACGAGCAGCGCGGCGGCGAAGGCAATGACTTCGTCAAGCGAGAGCGTCGGATGCAGGGCGAGCCAGCCGATTTGCGCCTGAACCTGGGCGTGGATGCCGCGCAACGGGGCGTCGTGCGCGGACACGAGATCGGATTCGGAATACCGTCCCCACGTCGCGCGGGCGAGGGCGGAAAGAAAATCCGCGTAGGCGAGACGATGGCGCGCGGCTTCGGCGGCAAGGATGCGCGTGACGGCGTTGGCGAGACCGCGGTTGCCGACAGTGGCATCCGTGGCGGTGGGCGTGAACCCGAATTGCGCCTTGAAAAGGCCGAAGTCGAAGCTGGCAAGTTGCGCGGCCACGTCGCGGTCGCGTTCCTCGCGGATGATGGAGTAGCGGCGGCGGACGTTCTTGAAGCGGAGCTTGCCCAGCTTGGGCTTGCGGACGAGGACGTTGATGGTTTGCCCGGCGTGAACGCGCAGGTCGGCGATGGAGAGCGCGTAGTTTTCCTTCAACTCCTTGTCGAGGGTTTCGTAATTGCCGTCACCGAGCGCGATGAGCGCGGTTTCCTCCTTGGCGGAGACGACTTCGCGCAGGCAGCGGCAGGTGGTTTGCAGCACGAAGTTCTTTGTCGTCTCGCGGCGCGGCAAGGCGACGGCGGTGAGGCTCCTGCAATCCCAGCCTTCCGTGCCGATGGCGACGAGCAGGATGACTCGCTTCCTGATGTGCGGCTGGTCGAGGTTGTTGAAGATCGCATCGCTGTCTTTCGGGAGCGCCCACGACTTCTGCGCTTTCTTGACGCCGCGATAGAAACGGAAGATTTCCGCGTCGTCACGTCCGGGCCGATGCGCGGCATACCACGCGCGGACGGCGGGAAGAATTTCGGTGTTCAGCTTTTCGATGCTGGGGCAGTAGAAGGCAATTTTGCTTTCCGTGCCGGTCGGATAGGCGCGGTCGTAATCCCTGAAGAAATTCGTGAGCGCGTCGCCGACAAACTCACCGGCGGCAATGTTCTTGCCGGTGACGCGCGGAACTTTGAGGAAACGCCCGATGCCATCCGCGAGCGAGTAGTGGTAGGTGATGAGTTGGATTTGCGAAAGCTTCACCTTCGAACCGGCGAGCGGGACGTTGTGGCGGAGATACGGCGTGCCGGAGAAACCGAGGACGGCGCAGACGTGGCCGTGCTGGTTGAGCACATCCACGGCCAGCTTGAGTTTCTTCTCGTCGTCGCCGGAACTGCTGAAGAAATGGTGAGCCTCGTCGAGAATCACGGAGATGCCGGGAATCCGGGACAGCTTTTCGCGGAGCGCGTTGACCTTCACAACTTCCGCCGCTTTCTTTTCGTCATAGAACAGGCTCGCCGGGTCGGCGATCTGCTGGTCTTCCGCCGAGAGTTTTTCCATCACGACTTTCTCGGCGTTGGTGATGAACACGAGGCCGAAGTCACGGGTCTGCGTGAGGCGGTTGACCTTTTCGAGATTGGGATTGTTGCCGTGAAGCTTGTCGCGGCGCCTGGAACTCAAGCTGTCGAGAATTTCAAAGTGAACGAGGAGGCGGAGTTCGGCGGCGTCATTTTCCGGGAGAACCCACGACGGGTCAAAGTTCCGAATGGTTTGGAGCGCCGGAAGAATGGCGGTTTTGGAGGCCTGCGGCGCGAACACCACGAAGTTGCGGGCGAAACGCGGGTCTTTCGGATGCAGCCGCGCGAAGTGCAAATCCAGGTAAATAAAGGCAGCCATCAAATACGTCTTGCCCGCGCCCATCGGGAGGCTGAAAAGATAATTCGGGT
>JBAYWC010000029.1:0-26572 GCA_041674265.1 Terrimicrobiaceae bacterium | reverse complement strand
TTGAACACTCGCGTGCTGTTGGCGTGATGAAAGTAACCGATCCATCCCCTCACCCGCGTGTTGACTCGGGCGATGACTTCTTTGGGTTCCTTCCATTGGGTGCTCCGGGTGGTCTCTTCCCGAATGGCTTCCCGCAGCTTGCGGCTTCGGCCTCGCGGCCTCATTCCGGACATCTCTTTCGGTCGTGAACCGTCTCATTCGACCGGTGGGACTTTCACCCACGTGGCTTCCGGCTTCCCCGGCGCTCCATCGCCAATGCTGTTGGTTGGCGCGCGGGTTCATTTTGCCAAACGCGAAAAGATGTGAATTCTGCGGGGCACAAAGTTTGTTGAAAAAATGGGGTTTTGGTTTTGAAAGTCGCGGCTAATCTGGGCGGATGTCCTGTGCCTCAAACGATGATCTCCGGCGGCTGCTCTGTGAGCTGGGGGTCGCGATCCGCGATGAGGTTTTGCTGCAAAGGGCCGGTCTCAGTGCCGGCTCCCTTTCCTCGGTGACCGGTTACGGGGGCGGCGACACGATTTATGCGGTGGATAAATTCGGCGAGCAGGCCATCCTGGCGTGGTTTGAAAAAAGCTGGCCGGTGGAATGGCCGGTTCAAGTCGTCATGGAAGGCATCGGGCACGAACTCTGTTTTCCCGCGGGCACGCCGGTCCCGGAAACCCGGTGGAAATGCCTCCTCGATCCCATCGATGGCACGCGCGGGATCATGTATGACAAGCGCAGCGCGTGGGCGCTCGGCGGCATCGCTCCCCAGATGGGCGGGGACACGAGGCTCTCCGGGATTGTCGCCGCGGCGATGACCGAGATCCCGACATCGAAACAATGGCGGTCCGACCAGTTCAGCGCCACATCGGAGGGGCCGCTCGTTGGAAATTCATTCGATATCCGGGCCAATACCGTTCAACCGCTCGCCGCCGCGCCCTCGACAGCCGTGGGTTTTTCCCACGGGTTCTCGTCGTTCGTGAAATTTTTCCCGGAAGGCCGGACATTGACCGCGCAGATCGAGGAGCGGATCTGGGACGAGTTGATCGGCCTGAACTCGTCGCTTTCGCCCACGGTTTTTGACGACCAGTATATCTCGACAGGGGGCCAGTTTCACGAGGTCATCGCCGGTCACGACCGGATGGTCGGGGATTTGCGCCCGCTGATCTTCCAGGCGCTCGATATGGGGTTCTCTTCGCTGGTTTGCCACCCGTATGATGCCTGCGCCTGGCTGGTTTTGAAAAAGGCGGGGGCTGTCTATGAGCACCCGCTGGGCGGATTCCCGGATGCGCCGCTCGATACCACAAGCGGGATCGCATGGATCGCCTATGCCAACGAGACTCTGGCATCGCTTGCGCGGCCGGTGATCCGAAAAGTCCTGGACCAGTTTCTCCCATGACTCGCGAGCGCCTCCTTGCCCTCGTCGGCTCGACCATGCTGAAAGCGCTCTTTCTCACGATCCGCCTGCGGCTGGACGACCGCTGCGGGATCAGCAGGAACGCCTTTCCGGAGCCCTGTCTCCTCTGTTTCTGGCACAACAGGATTCTCGGCATCACCTATGCCTTCCACCGGCTCTATCCGAAAAAGCTGCGCCATGGTGTCACCGTGCTCACCAGCCCGAGCAGGGATGGCGAAATCCTCTCGCAATTCGTCGGGGCTTTCGGCATGGGATCCGTTCGCGGTTCCAGTTCCCGCCGGGGTTCGCGGGCGTTGCGCGAGCTCGTTCGCATGATCCGCGGGGGCGGAGATATCGCGATCACGCCCGACGGTCCACGCGGACCGCGCTACCGTCTGGGTCCCGGTGTGATCCTGCTTGCCCAGGCCACGGGGGCCGCAATCGTTCCCATCCATGCGAGCTTCTCTCGGTGTTTTCGCATGAAGACATGGGATGGATTCATCATCCCGTTGCCATTTTCCACCATATCGGTCACTGTGGAGGAACGGGTCAAGATCCCGAGCGACCTGGGCGGGGAAGAATTCGAGCGGGCGAGAAAAAACCTGGAGGACCATCTGAAAAATGCTGCGGATTGACGGCGCCGCGATTGCGGCCAAAGTTTTGGAGGAAACAAAAACACGCTCGGAGCTTCTGCGTGATCGCGGAATCCGCCCGGGCCTGGCCGTGGTGCTCGTCGGGGATGATCCGGCATCCCGCGCCTATGTCCGCTCGAAGGACAAAAAGGCCGCCGACCTCGGATTCCATTCGGTCAAAAGGGAACTTCCCGCCTCGACGACCCAGGCCGAGCTCCTTGCGGTCGTTGAAGAATTGAACGCCGACGCGTCCGTCCACGGCATCCTCGTTCAATCCCCCCCGCCCGCTCACATCAACGAGGCGGAGATCGTCCGGGAGATCGATCCGCGCAAGGATGTGGACGGATTTCATCCGGTGAATGTGGGAAAGCTCGCCATGGATGACCCAACCGGATTGGTGCCCTGTACCCCGCTGGGTTGCATCCGCCTGCTGGCCGAAGCCGGCATCGAGACATCCGGACGCAGGGTCGTCATCGTCGGGCGGAGCATGATTGTCGGAAAGCCCCTGGCCCTGCTGCTCATGCGCAAGGGACCAGGCGGGGATGCGACCGTCACCGTGGCCCACTCCCGATCAAGGGATCTGGCGGCCATCACGCGGGAAGCCGATATTGTCATTGCCGCCATCGGACGTCCGAACTTTCTCGGTTCCGACCATATCCGCGAGGGGACTGTGGTGATCGATGTGGGAATCAACCGCGTGGACGATCCCGCAAGCCCGAAAGGATACCGCCTTGTCGGGGATGTCGATTACGCCGCCGTCGCGGAACGCTGCTCCGCGATCACTCCCGTGCCCGGTGGAGTCGGCCCGATGACCATCGCCATGCTCCTCTCCAACACGGTTACCGCCGCCGGGCGCTTCAACGGATGACCGGGGGGAGAGCGGTTTCAATAAAATTGTAGCTATGCCGCTCTGTCGGCGTGTGCCCCGACGCCTCGACAGAGCGAGGCGACAACAATATCCCGGCTACATCTTTATCTGAAATGCTCTATTTCGCGTCGGGGAAGAGGCGGACGTTGATCCGCTCGATCCCCTGGCGCGCAAAATCGCTGCCGGGATAATTTTTCCGGGCCTTCAGATACCAGGCCAGCGACGAGCCGAGCTGGTTTTTTTCTCCTGCTCCTCGGCCTGCCTGAGGGCGCGCACGAAATCGGATGCTTTGGTGGTGAGGTCGGCACGGACCTGGTTGAGCTTGTTGTCGTCGCGCGGGAGGGTCTGGATTTCCGGCATGTATTCTCCGAGGACGAATGTCTCGGCGAGCCGTTTGGTGGCGCTCTCGAGCTCATTTTTCTCCAGGAGAAACTGGAAAGCTTTCACGCCCTCGCGGACATCGCGCATCGCCTCGTTTGCGAGCGAGTCGAGGGTCCCGACGGTCGGCGGCATTCCGGTCGCCTTCGAGAAGAGGCTCTTCGAGTCCCCGCCGACGCGCAAGAGGCTGTCGCCATCGCCGAAGATGCTCCGGTAAAACTGGGTCCCGATCACCACATGCTGGAAGCGTCGCTGCATGAAATGCTGCACGATCAGCACCTGGAACTCGATCTTCACCTGGAACTCGGCGACTTCCCGCTTGAACTGGTTTGCCTTGAGAAGGGCGTTCACCTCGGCCTGGCGGACGGTGAGCTGGCGAACATGTTCCGCCTGGTCCGCGGGCATCGTGGTCTCGCCTTCTTTGTTTTTCTCCCTCAGTTGTCCGGGCTTGCTGCTCATCCGGCTGTTCCATTCGAGGCGCTGGCGTTCTTTTTCCAGGCTTTGGTTGGCGGCCGTGAGGCGGTCGTTCGACCGCTCGGCAAGCCATGCGGAATAGACCTGGTTTGCGATGGCATCGCAGAGGTGGGCATCCATGTCGAATTGTGATGCCTGCGACAGGAGATGGAAGGCCTCATCGGTGGACTTCGGCGTGATCTTGTTCGGTGCCAGCTTGTCCATGATCTGGGCGAGAAGCCGGTTGTAGTCGCGGTCGTTCCCGGTCGTGGCCTCGGGCTCGTTCAGGAATTTTTCAAAGCGCGCCTCGAAGAGCCGGTTGTTGTTGGAGTTCCAGTTTTTGCCGTCCCACTCGACAATTTCGCTTCCGGGATCGGGGAACGGAACGTCTTTTTCCTGAACCTCCGATCCGCCGGAGGAGTCGCTGCCGGACGGGGGCCTGGCCGACGATCCCGCGGCACCCGGCAAACGCAAAATCGCCAGGCTTCTCATCAACAGATCGGATCTTTCCCTGCTCCCCAAGCAGAAACCCGAGGGGATGAAATTCGACGTTTTTCTTCCCAACGATCCCGCCGCCAGATGAACCGCCCCTTGGCGGGCTCAGGCCACGGGAAGACCGTGCTGGCAACGCCGGATTTCCCGGGATGAGCAGCAACCCGCCTACGTGTATTTGACGACTTCCTCGATGGTGGTCAGCCCGTCGTAGATCGAACGCAGCCCGTCCTCGCGCAGGGTGGTCATTCCCAGTTCGATGGCCTTCTGGCGCAGGAGAACGCCGGGAGCCCTCTCGTTGATCATTTCGCGGATGGGATCCGAGATTTTCAGGAGTTCGTAAATGCCCTTGCGGCCCTTGTAGCCGGTGTTGTTGCAGGATTCGCAGCCTTTTCCGTAGAAGAAGTTTTTGTCCCCGATGTCATGGATGCCGAGCCCCAGCGAGGCGAGAACATGCTCGTTCGGCTCGTAGGCGGTGCGGCAGTTGGTGCAGATTTTGCGGATGAGGCGCTGGGCGAGGATGCATTCGAGCGAGGCGGAGATCAGGAACGGCTCGATCCCCATGTCGACCAGGCGCGTGACGGCTCCCGTCGAGTCGTTCGTGTGCAGGGTGGTGAAAACCAGGTGCCCGGTCAGGGAGGCCTGGATGGCGATTTGCGCGGTTTCGATGTCGCGCGTCTCGCCGACAAGAATCCGGTCCGGGTCCTGGCGGAGAAACGCCCGGAGAACGCGGGCGAAGGTCAGTCCGATTCCCTCGTTGATCGGCACCTGGATGATCCCGTCGATCTCGTATTCCACCGGATCCTCGGCGGTCAGAAGTTTGGAATCGATCGTGTTGATCTTCCTGAGGCAGGAATAAAGGGTCGTGGTTTTTCCGGAACCGGTCGGCCCGGTGACGATGAAGATCCCGTTCGGTTTTTCAAGGACCTGAAGGATGTAGTTGTAGACATTCTCCGGCACGCCGAGCGTTTCCAAGTCGAGATTCACACTTGATCGGTCGAGAACGCGCAGCACCACGCTCTCGCCGAATGTGGTGGGCAGGGTGGAGACACGAAGATCCACCTGCCTTCCATTGATGGTTCTTTGAATCCGGCCATCCTGGGGCAGGCGGCGCTCGGCGATGTTGAGATTCGACATCACCTTCACGCGGGAGATCACCGGCAGGGCAAGGTGGAGGGGCGGCGGATCCATCTCGTAAAGCGCGCCGTCCACGCGGTAACGAATTTTGAATTCGGTCTCGAACGGCTCGAAGTGGATGTCGCTCGCCCTTGCCGCGATGGCTTTGTCGAGGATGAGGTCCACGTATTTGATGATCGGGCCGGTGTTCGCCTCCGCGGTGACGGCCTGGAGATTGAAGCTGTCGCCGCCGCCTTCCGTGACGACCAGGTCCGAACCGGCGCCGAGCTGGGCGATGATGTCGTCGAAATTGGTGACCTCCGACCCATAGTGCTGGCGGATGAGGTTGGTGACGCGGGAGGGAAATGCGACCATCACCTGGATCTCGCGGCCCAGCGCGAATCTCAAGTCCTCGATGGTTTGCGGGTTGAGCGGGTCTGCCAGGGCGACAATGATCGTGTTCCCCGAGCCCATGACCGGCATGGCGCCATGCAGGCGGGCGAGGCCGGAGGGAATCAGGCCGAGGACGGTTGTGTCCGGGACGAACTCCTGGAGGTTGTATGCCTCCGCCCCGATGGAATCGGCGATGATCCGGATGAACCCCTCCTCATCCACAACCTGGTGTTCGACCAGCAATTGCTCGATGGGGCTTTCTCCCTTGGCGGCGAGATCGATGTATTCTCCCGCCTGCTCCGGTGTGAGGAGACCTCGCTCCACAAAGATATCCGTGACTTGTCGTGCGTCCATACGGTTAGTCGAGGTCGGTCATGGTGGTGGTGAGAACCTCCTCGGCGGTCGTCATTCCGGCCAGAACCTTCCGGATGCCATCCTCGCGCAGGGTTCGCATTCCGAGTTCGCGCGCCCGCTGGCGCAGGGCGATTGTGGAGGCATTGTTGTTGATCATGTTGCGGACCTCGTCATCCACGAGGAACAACTCGAAGATTCCCATGCGTCCCTTGTATCCCTTTCCGCGGCAGAGCTCGCAGCCGACCGGGCGCATGACCTGCGCGCCACCGAGCTGCCCTTCATCGATGTGGAGCATGTTCATCTCGTATTCCGTGAGTTCCGCCGGGGCCTTGCACTTCGGGCACAACCTTCTCACCAGGCGCTGCGCCAGCACCGAGCGCACCGAGGTGGACACCAGAAAAGGCTTGATGCCGATATCCACCAGGCGGGCGATCGCGCTGGGGGCGTCGTTGGTGTGGAGGGTGGAAAGCACGAGGTGGCCGGTGAGCGAGGCGTTCGTGGCGATGCTCGCCGTCTCCATATCACGGATCTCGCCGATCATGATGATGTTCGGGGCCTGGCGCAGGATCGAGCGGAGGGCGGCGGGGAAAGACATGCCGATGCTCGCATTCACGGGCACCTGGTTGATGCCGCTCATCTGGTATTCGACCGGATCCTCGACCGTGATCAACTTCCGGTCCGGCTTGTTCATGTAATTCAGGCAGCCGTAGAGGGTCGTGGTTTTTCCAGAACCGGTCGGCCCCGTGACCAGGATGATCCCGTCCGGCAGGTTGATTTGCTTCTCGAATTTGGCCTGGTCGTCGGAGAGAAACCCGAGGTCCGGCAATCCGAGCATGAGGGAGGTTTTGTCGAGAATACGCATGACGACGCTCTCGCCATGAACGGTCGGAATCGTCGAGACGCGCAGGTCGATCGCTTTCTCTCCGAGTTTGATCTGGATGCGTCCGTCCTGGGGCAGCCGCTTCTCCGCGATGCTCATCGAGCCGCTCATGATCTTGATCCGACTGATCATCGCCGACTGGAGTTTTTTCGGCGGGCTCGGCATTTCCTGGAGCACCCCGTCGATGCGGAAGCGCACGCGGAATTTCGATTCCAGCGGCTCGAGGTGGATATCGCTCGCCTGGTTCTGGTAGGCTTCCACCAGGAGGAGCGAGACCATTTTGATGATCGGGGCATCGTCGGCTCCCGCTTCCTCCGAGCCGAGTTCCATCTCCTGCCCGAAGGTGGCGGTCGCGTCGCCGCCGTAATACTGGATCAGGCTGTTGCGGATGGAATCCGGGGTCGCGCAGACGAATTCGACCTCGCGGTGAAGCTTGAAAGCGAGATCGTCCATGGTCTGCATGTCCATGGGATCGCCGATGGCGATGAGCAACGCTCCCTCCCGCTCGCCGACGGGAACCGCCTTCCAGCGCCTGGCATCCTCGGCGGGCAGCAGCTCGATGATATTCGGCGGAACGACGATTTGCGCCAGATCCATGAACTCCATGCCATTCTGCGCGGCCAGGGTGCGCCCGACATCTTCCTGGGTGATGAATCCCTCGTGGATGAGCGAATCGATGACGCTGTGGCCGGTCATGTGCCCCCGGGCATATTCCACCTGGGTGCGGGTCACCAGCCCGACATCCATCAGGATTTCCACGATATAATCTTCATTCTGGGCCACCGGTTGGGAGAAAGTTGTGAGTTGTGATTACGGGAGCGAAGCGACAAAGTCAACGCCTCTCCCGAAATCTTCACAGCGAGGTTGCAGGAGCGGTTCGCCGTGATTATGTTCCGCGGCATTGTGTCAGCAAAATACCCCACCTATCTCTTCTTCGGAGCCCCCGGGAGTGGCAAGGGCACGCAGGGAATGACCATCGGCACACTCCCCAGGTTTTTTCACTGTGCCTGCGGAGATGTTTTCCGCCGCATGGACACGCGGAACCCAATCGGACGGGCCTTTCTGGAATACTCGAGCAATGGCCGGCTTGTGCCGGATGAAATCACGGTCGAGCTTTGGAAAGTGAGCATCGGCCACGCCGTGGAGGCCCACGTCTTCAAGCCGGATATCGATTACCTCGTGCTTGATGGGATTCCCCGCAATGTCCGACAGGCCGAGCTTATGGCTGATATCATCGATGTCCGCCGGGTGTTCCATCTCAATTGCCCGGATCGGGACAAAGTCGTGACGCGTCTCAAGAAGCGGGCCTTGAAGGACAACCGTCTCGACGATGCCAATGAAGAGGTGATCCGTCGCCGGCTTGATACCTACGAGAAGGAATCCCTGCCGTTGCTGGATCATTACGGGCCGGATCTGATCGTCCATGTGGATGCCACCGAGCCCCCGGTGGTCGTCCTCCAAACCATCCTCAGCCACATCGTGAAAGACCGCAAAAATCCCGGTGATTTCACGGAAACCCCCTTCCTCTGAAATCGATGCAACAGTTCGAAAGTTTCCGCGCGTCGTCGCTCTACTGCAACAAGTGCCAAAAAGCCATGCCGGTCCGCGAAAAACTGCTCCTCGTGCTCCCGGACAAGGAAATTTTCGACTACCTTTGCACCGGGTGCGCTTCCTCGCTGGGGCAACGCGAGGTGACCGCCGGCGAGCGGATGGCGCCCGTGGCTCCCCGTCCGCGCCGGATGGGGAGAAGGCCCCGGGAAATTCGCGGCCCGCTTTGAGGAAATGCCTGTCAAGGACATGAAGGTGCCCGACCAATGCCGGATCTCGACCGACATCCGCGTGATGTATTTCGATACGGACGCGGGAGGGGTCGTTCACAACATCGTTTACCTCCGGTTCATTGAAACCGCCCGGACGTTTCTTGCGATCCAGATGGGCCTGAGCTTCCGGGAGATCGAGCGCACCGGAATCCATCCCGTCGTCACGCGCACGGAGATCGATTACAAACGGCCCGCCCGGCTCGGTGACGAGCTTCGTGTTGACGGTCGGATTGTGGAATGGAGCGGCATCCGCTTCTGGGTCGAGTTCGAGGTGATCCGGCCGTCGGACGGGGCGCTTCTCGTCAAGTGCCGCCAGGCGCTGGCCCTGGTGAAGATGCCGGAGGGCCGCCCGGTCCGCCTGCCGGCGGCATTTCCGGCGTCGCTGGCTTTGGGCGGGTGATGCGAATTAATGTTTTCGCGCGGGGCGGAGTTCGTGTTTACTTCCCGGTTCTATGGAAAACGTGATCATTGTCGGCACGGGATGCGCCGGGCTGACTGCCGCCATTTATACGGCCCGCGCAAACCTCTCCCCGCTTGTTTTGGAAGGACGGATGCCGGGCGGCCAGCTCACGACCACGACCGCCGTGGAAAATTTTCCCGGTTTTCCCGAGGGCATCGAGGGGCCGGATCTGATCATGCTCATTCACCGGCAGGCGGAGAAATTCGGAGCCCGTTTCCGTTACGGCGTCGTGGAGGAATTTGAGCCGGGCACCCCCCACCGGCTCAAGGTGGACGGCGAGTGGATCGAGGCGCGCGCGATCATCGTTGCGAGCGGCGCATCGCCCCGCTATATCGGCCTCGAGGGGGAATCCGCGCTGATCGGCCACGGGCTGACATCCTGCGCCACCTGCGACGGGGCCTTTTACAGGGATGTTCCGGTATGCGTGGTGGGGGGGGGAGACTCCGCCTGCGAGGAAGCCACCTTTCTCACGCGCTTTGCCTCCACGGTCTACCTGATCCACCGCAGGGACACTCTGCGCGCTTCAAAAATCATGGCCGACCGCGCCCTGGCGAATCCCAAGATCAAGCCGCTCTGGAATTCCACGGTCTCGGCATTCCTCACCGATGCGGCCGGCGAAGTGCGGGGCGTCCGCCTGCGGGACACCAGGAACGCTTCCGAGAGCGACCTCGAGGTCAAATGTGTTTTTGTCGCCATCGGCCATGAGCCGAACACATCCGCCTTCCGCGGCATCCTTGCGACCGACGAAAACGGTTACCTGGTCCAGAAACATGGGACCGGGACAAATATTCCCGGGGTCTTTGCCGCGGGCGATGTCGCGGACCACGTGTATCGCCAGGCGATCACGGCCGCCGGGCAGGGATGCGCCGCGGCCATCGATGCCGAACGCTGGCTTGCCTCGGGGGGATAGACTTGCAAGCGACCATCGCCATCGCGTTCCGCCGGAGCCCGGCAAATTTTGACGGAATTCACAGAAGGAAAAAAGGCCGTTTCGTATCTTCCAGCCCTTCTCTCCCCCAAGCCTCTTCCGCTCAATTCCGCCCATTTTGTCCATTCTGTCCAAAAAGCGTTTTTCGGGATTGAAAGTCTGCGATCTCACCCAGTTCTACTCTCCGGTCAGCGGAGGGGTGAGGCGCTATATCGAGCAGAAATCCGCCTTCGTGCGCAACCATCGACCCGACTGCGAACACGTCATCATCGTTCCCGGAGAATCCACCGCCCGCTCCGGTGATGACAGGGTCCGCGTTTATACCATCGCCTCCCCGCTCGTTTCGCGGACCTCCCGCTACCGCGCGCTGACCAAGCTGCACCTCATCGAGGAAGCGCTCGAGCGCGAATGCCCGGACATCATCGAATCCGGCGACCCCTACCAGGTGGCATGGAAAGCCGTGGCCTCGGGCCGGGGGCTCGATATCCCGGTGGTCGGGTTCTATCACTCCCACTTTCCCGAGGCTTACATCCGGACGGCGGCCAAATTTTTCGGGCGGTTTGCGGTCTCGATCACCGATGATATCTGCCGGAAATATGTCCAGGCCCTCTACAACCACTTCGAATGCACGTTCGTGCCCAGCCCGGTTCTGGCCCTCCTGCTGGGCACGTGGGGGGTCGAACGGATTCACACGGTCGACCTCGGTGTCGATGCGGAAGTTTTTGTCCCCGACATCCCCGATCGCGCCGAAACCCGGGCGCGGCTCGGAATCCCCGGCACTGCCAGGATGCTTCTTTATGTCGGGCGCCTCGCGCAGGAGAAAAATGTCCGGGCTCTCTTCCAGGCGTTCTCCATCCTGCATGCGCGGTCGCCCGGAAAATACCACCTGCTCTGCGTCGGCGATGGCGCGCAGCGGCCGGCCGTCGTGCAACTCCGGGAAAAATCCGGGAGCGTCCACTGGATGCCCTACTGCGCGAACCCGCGCGAACTGGCGGCGATCTACCGGGCCGCGGATCTTTTTGTCCATCCCGGCGTGCAGGAAACCTTCGGGCTGGTCGCCCTCGAGAGCCAGGCCAGCGGCACCTGCGTCGTCGGCATCCGCGGGAGCTACATGGACCGGATCATTTTCAGCGACCAGCAATTGTGGGCAGCCGAAAATTCTCCCGGCGCCCTGGCCGATGCCATCGAGTCGAAGTTTTCCCTCGACCTCCGCGCGGCCGGCTTGAAGGCCAGCATCGAAGCCCGCGGACGCTATTCCTGGTCCACGGTTTTCTCCCGCCTCTTCTACCTCTATTCCCAGGTGGTGGACGGCTTCAGCCGGTAATCCGGGTTTGCCTTGCGGGGACCCTTGAGTTAGGGTCGGCGCATGAAACTCCCTGCGGTTTTGGCACTGGCGCTTTTTCTTTCGGCATCACTCCATGCCGACCTTGTCAAGGAGGTTCCAAAATCCCAGCGGGACGAGCTGGCCGAGGGCCAGACGGTTGTCAAGAGCACCGACATACCCGGGGCGCCCTGGCCGCAGCTCAGTCTCTACCGGGTTGTCAATGCGCCGCCGGATGTCGTCTCCAACCTCTTCACCGACTACGACGCGGCCCCCTCTTACACGCCCGGACTCCTTCAAGCGCAGGTCATCGCCACGAACCCGGATGGCACGAAGGATGTCCGTTACACGGTCAAGGTCCCGGTCATCCAGCGCACCAGCTACGTCGTCCGGAACACCTATCAAAAACAAGGCGACAATTTTACCGTGTCCTGGAAACTCATCCAGTCTCCCCTCGCCAAGAAAAGCGACGGATCGCTCCGCATCGAACCCTACGATGGTGATCGCACCCTCATGTGCTACACCAACCTCTGCGTTCCCATCGCGAATCTCGTCGCCGGGCTGAAGAACCAGGCCCTGGTCGAAGCGAAGAACACCGTTCTCGCGCTCGCCACCGAATCGGAACGCCGCGCCAACAAGGCGCAGTAAGGAGTCGGAAACAAACCATCCTTTCCTCCGCGCCTTTGTGGGGAGCTACCGCTCTTTCAGCAGGGCCCTTGCGTGGGAGAGGGCGGAACCGGGGTTGCCGCCGAGCATGCGGGCGATTTCGGCTTCGCGGGCGGGGCCCCCGGCCTCGGTGAGGCTGGTGCTGGTGCGTTTGCCGGTGGTGTCTTTGGCCACGATGAAGTGGGAGCCGGCCAGGGCGGCGACCTGCGGGAGGTGGGTGATGCAGAAGACCTGGTGCGAGCGGCCGAGCTCTTTCATTTTGGCCCCGACTTTCGCTCCGATTTCCCCGCCGACGTTCGCGTCGATTTCGTCGAAGATGAGCACGGGCACGCTGTCCTGCGCGGCGAGGGCGGTTTTGATGGCGAGCATGACGCGCGAGATTTCCCCGCTCGAGGCGATGGCGCGCAACGGGCGTTCGGGCTCGCCCGGATTCGGCGAAAAAAGAAACTCGGCGGACTCGCAGCCCAGCGGTCCGGGGCTGTCGAGTGGGTCGAGGGAGAGGGAAAATCCGGATTTTGCAAAGCCGAGGTCGGCGAGGTGGCGCTTCACCAGGGCAGCGAGCTTGGGGGCGGCGGCGCGGCGCGCGGTCGTGAGTTTTTGCGCCGCGGAGGTCATGGTTTCGGCGGCGCGGACGATTTCGTCGTCAAGTCCGGCTTCGCGTTCCCCGCGGTGGCGGAGTTCCGCAAGGCGTGCGGAGGCTTCCTCACCGAATGCGATCACATCCCCGAGGGTGGAGCCGTATTTGCGCTTGAGGGATTGGATGACATCCAGGCGGGACTCGATTTTTTCAAGTTCCGCCGGATCGGTTTCCAGCGCGGCCGCATATCGGTCCACTTCCCGGGCGAAATCCTGCAGGCTCTCGAACAGCCCGCCGGCGGATTTCTCGAGTCCGCCGCCCTGGGGGTCGAGGCGGTGGAGTTCTCTGGCGAGCCGGTTGACTTCGCCGAGCCGGGCGGAGAGGGAATCGTCCGATTCGGATGCGAGGGCCGAGAGTTCCGCGCAGATTTCGGAAAGCCGCCGTCCGTTGGCGCAGGCTTTCTGGCGGTCGAGAAGCGGCTCCTCTTCGCCCGCCTGCAAAGCCGCCTGGCCGATTTCCCCGGTCTGATGTGTGAGGAGGTCGATCTCGCGGGCCAGCGCGGACGCCTCCTCGGTGAGGCGCTGTCTTTCCCCGACCAATCGCATCCAATCCTTCCGTGCGGCGGAATAGGCGGTCCGGAGCGGGCCCGCATCGGCAAAGCCATCCACGAGGAGGAGCTGTTGCTCTCTCGAGAACAGGCTCTGGTGGTCATGGGGTCCGTGGAGGTCCAGGAGCAGGTCGCCGATCTGTCGCAGCAGGGCGAGGGTGCAGGGGGAGCCATTCGTGAATTGTTTTCCGGATCCATTGGCCGAGAGCGTCCGGCGGATGATGAGCCGGCCTTGCTCGCACGGCTCGACACCTCCCTCGTCCAGCAGGGCGTGAAGCGGCGACATCTTTTCCAGAAGAAAAACGCCCTCGACCGTGCAGGAGTCGAAGCCGGAGCGGATCACGGATTTGTCGGCGCGTTCGCCGACCAGGAGCTTGACCCCGCCCACGACGATCGACTTTCCGGCGCCTGTCTCCCCGGTGATCGCGACGAATCCCTTCCGCGGTTCCCAAAGAAGATCCTCCACGAGGGCGAGGTTTCTGATTCGCAGAGAGGCCAGCGTTGCGGACATGCGCGGAGTATGCCACTCTCGGTCACGAAAGCAAAGCGATGGGCGAGTTGGATATCACATTTTTAGGGACGGGCACATCGCATGGGATCCCGGTGATCGGCTGCAACTGCCGGGTTTGCCATTCGCCGGATCCGCGCGACAGACGTCTCCGGACGGCGATCCTCGTCCGGACACCAGAAACCATCTTCTGTGTGGACACGCCGCCGGATTTCCGCGCCCAGTGCCTGCGTGAGGGGATCACGCAACTCGACGCCGTCGTCTATACCCATTCGCACAGCGATCACATCCTCGGATTTGACGATCTCCGGAGGTTTTGTGAAATCGAGGACAAAAGCATCCCTGTTTATGCCGCGGAGCGGACGATGAACGACCTCGCGAGGGTGTTCCAATATGCCTTCGATGGGAGCCAGAAATTCCGGAACTACGTGCGGCCGGAGGCGAACGTGATCAGGGGGCCGTTTGATTTGGGAAAAACAACCCTCGTCCCCGTCGATCTCCCGCATGGCCGCGCGATCACAAGCGGCTTGATCTTCCAGCGCGGCGGACGGAGGCTTCTGGCTTACATGACGGATTGCCACGCCGTCCCCCCGGAAGCTGTCGAGGCTGCGAGAGGGGTGGGGGTCCTCGTGATCGATGCCCTCCGGCATGCCGCCCACTCGACCCATCTCTCCGTCACGCAGGCGATGGAAGTGGTCGGGCGGATCCAGCCGAAAAAAACCTATTTTATCCACATGTGCCATGAGCTGGGGCACGCGGAAACCGAGGCCGCGCTGCCCGACGACATCCGACTTTCCTATGATGGCCTGCAAATCACGGTTTAGCCCCAATGCTGTTCACTTAAGAAAGGAGCGCGGGCATCCTGCCCGCCACCGTTACCAACGCGGGCGGGACGCCCGCGCTCCTGATTACAGCAAAACGAACAGCATCGGATTCGGCTGCTCTGTGTGGGGAAGGCTGGGGTGCATGGGTCCCGTGCGCCGTATGGGGGCATTGGTGATTTTTGGGCTGGCTGGCCTCCTTCCCATTCAGGCGGGATCGCGGGACTCGTCCGCGACGCTCGTCCTCTACAATACCAACGATCCGGATTCCAAGGGCCTTGCGCAGTATTACGCGGGACGACGAAACATCCCATCGGCACAGGTGGTAGGGCTGGATTGTCCGGTCATGGAGGAGATCCTGCGGGGCGATTACGAATCAACCATCGCGGCGCCGCTGAGGAAACTTTTCCGTGCGCGGAAATGGTGGAAAATGGAAAAGAACCCCGAGGGATCCACGGTCGTCACCTCCTCGACAATCCGCTATGTGGCCATCATGCGCGGCATGCCACTGAAAATCGCACCCGACCCGTCGGTCCCGCCGTCGCAACTGATCCGGGGGCTTCCCGCGGAGGTCGCCTCGCGCAATGACGGCTCGGTGGACGGTGAATTGACGACATTGGGCATGCCGCTGCCGGGTCCGGCGGGCATTTTTCCCAATCCGTATTACCGGAGATTTACGCCGATTCTCGAGGATCCGGTGTATCCCGGATTGTTGCTGCCGGCAAGGCTGGACGGCCCGACCCCATCTCTCGTCCGCGCGATGATCGATGATTCTCTCGACGCCGAGCGGGAAGGGCTCCACGGCTGGTCGTATGTGGATGGAAGGGGCATTGCCAGCGGGGGCTATGCCGAGGGGGATCAGTGGATGGGCAATCTCGCCGTCTCCATGCGGGCCCAGGGGTTGCCGGTCATTTTCGACAACAGCCCGGCGACCTTTCCCGCCGGGTTTCCCGTGACGGATGCGGCCGTGTATTTCGGGTGGTATGCGGGTTCGGTCGATGGGCCGTTCGCGGAAAAAACTTTTCATTTCCGCCCGGGGGCCATCGCCGTGCATCTTCATTCTTTCAGCGCTGCGACGTTGCTGAGCGCCACCGCGAATTGGTGCGGGCCGCTCCTGGCGCGGGGCGCCGCCGCCACGCTCGGCAATGTTTACGAGCCGTATTTGTCGCTCACGGCGAATCTCGATGTCTTTCAAGACCGGCTCATGGCGGGATTCACGCTCGCCGAGAGCGGCTGGATGTCCCAAAGGGCGCTTTCGTGGATGGGGGTGATCGTCGGGGATCCGCTGTATCGTCCCTACGCCACATGGCGCCATGTCGATGCTTCCACCACCCCCGGGGTTTGGCAAAGATACCGCAACATTGTGCTCAAGGCTTCCGGAAATATCCTGCAGGCTGCCGACGCGCTTCAGCAGGCAGGCGAACAGACTGGCAACAGTTTTTTTTTCGAGGCGCTCGGAGCGGCACGGATGGATGCGAAGGACTGGTCGGGAGCCATCGCAAGTTTTGACGAGGCGCGGAAACTCGCCGCCGATCCCGCGGTGCGCATCCGGCTGGAACTGGAAACCATCGTTTCCCTGCAGGCACTCGGGAAAAAAACGGAGGCGACCGCCCTGGCGCTGGCGGCGTCTTCCGGATTGCCCCCCGGGCCGGGAAGGGAACTTTTTTCCCAATTTGTGATCGGGCCGTTGCCCGCCCCCTCGGTGGGGCCGATCGCGCTTTCCGGACCGGTGCCCGAGGATTCCCCGTCAGCCCCCCTTCCCTCGGCAACTCCCGCGGACATGCCGACTCCGGTGCCCACGCCGCCTCCGCCGCCCCCAATTCCCGAAATGCGACCATGAACGCTGGCGACTATGAACGCGCGCGACTCGGCAGGGGCGTGAACGAATCCCTGCCCGCCCGCAGGTCCGAGATCGAGATCCAGGCGAGGCTGTTTGCCGGCGAGTATGGCTCGCATTGGAAGACGACCGGTGGCCAGGCTGTGGAGGTTCTTCATTTTGGTCAATGGAACCGCGAAGCCGGACCGGATTTCAAGGGGGCACGCCTGCGCTTTGGCGGGGAGGAGGAATGCAGCGGGGATGTCGAGGTGGACATGGATGCGCGCGATTGGGAGCGCCATGGACACGCCACGAATCCCGCTTATGACGGCGTCCGTCTCCAGCTCTTCGTTCATCAGACGCCCTCTGCGGCGTTTGCGCGCGCCTCGGACTTTCGCGAAGTTCCGCAGGCGCATTTGTCGATCGAAGCCCCGTCGCCCCCCGTCCTTCATCATGTTCCCGGATCCGTTGACAGGGAATCCGCCCTGGTGATGATCGAGGAGGCTGCGGAGTTTCGCTTGCGGATGAAGCATGCCGCCCATGCGAGGGCCGTGACACTTCACGGCGCGGAAACGGCCCTCTTCCATTCCCTGGCAACCGGCCTCGGTTACAAGAACAACGGCATTCCCTTTCTCCTCGCGGCCCAACGCACAGGCTTGCGAACAGCCTCGGGCCCGGAGGGAGAGGCGCGCCTTTTCGGGATTTCGGGTTTCCTCCAGCCAACGACATTTGACGAAGGCGATCCCGCCACCAAAGATTACCTCAAGCCGCTCTGGGAAAAATGGTGGGGGATTCGCGACAACATGGCCCGGCTGGTCCTCCCCCAAAATCTCTGGAGATTTTCTGGAATCCGGCCATCGAATCATCCGCACAGGAGGATGGGGGCGCTGGCGGCTGCGGCATCCCACTTCCCCCAATTGCTCGCCGGCATCCGGTCGGGTGGAAAGCAGGGATTCGGGGAGTTTTTCGAATCCTTGCCCCATCCGTATTGGTCGCGGCATTGGAACCTTTCCGCGGCCAAGCTGGACGGCGAGGTGGCGCTTGTCGGCGCCGATCGCGTCCGGGATCTTCTCGTCAATGCATTCTTTCCGTCGCTGCCGATCGAGAAAGCGCGCGAGGAAATGAAAGCGCTGCGTGGCGGGACTCCCAGCGGACGCTTGAAAAAAGCCTCCGGGTGGCTCGTCGGCTCGATCGATTCCCAACTGATGCGCACCGCCCGCCAACAGCAGGGGCTTCTCCAGTTGTTCGCGGATTTCGGCTCGCTGTCCGCGATCGAGGCCTGGGGGAAAATTCAGAAGCCGTAAGGGAGGCGAAAGACATGGCTTGGACGGAGCCTTCCCTCCCATTTTCTTCGTTGCTCGCCGGTCAGGAGAGACCCCGGGCTTGACAAGGGCATGAAATGTGCGTCATGAAAACAACCACTGTGCGCCAAGTTCAGCACAATTTTGCGGAGTTGCTGCGCCTGGTTCAGCGTGGCGAGGAAATCCATGTTTTCAAAAGGAAAGTTCCTGTTGCGAGAATCGTTCCGTTTCGGGGCGAAATTTCCGGGCCTCGCCGGACAGACTGGTCGGATATGCCGGAGCGATGGGCCGAGTTGTGGAAAGACGGCATGCCCTCCGGCGCACCTTCCAGCGTGGTGTTGGATGAACTCCGGGGTGAGAGGTGAAACAGCCGTATCTCGATACTGGGTTGGTCTTGAAGCTGGTGATTCCGGAGCCGTTGAGTGCAAAGGTTCAGGAATTCCTGCAGAAGCGCGGGGTTGCGGTTCCTTACACAAGGCTTGTGGAGGTGGAGTTGGAGAACACGTTTCAGGAAAAAGTGTTTCGCCGGGAGATCACGCCTGGGCAACTCCGCCATTGCCGGGATTTTCTGGACGCACTGCTTTCGGGAGGAAAATTTTCCCAACCCGGCCTGTCTTTGGATGAGGTGGCGCTGGATGCCTTGGAGATGATGCCGAAGATCACCGCGGCAACCGGCTGCCGCACTCTGGATCTGCTGCACATCGTGAGCGCCCGGAGACTCGATTGCCGCGAATTTGTCACCGGCGACCGCAGGCAGGCCGCCGCCGCCCGCGCCTGCGGCCTCAAGGTTGTGGAAATTTCCACCTGATGGCAGGCAGGGCAACTGAACCGGAATGATTCGTCGGAATTTCTGTAAACATCCGCGAAGGCTGATATAACAAATGCGCGGTGGTTGACTCACCGGACGCTGACCCGCGTTCGCGCCGTTTTTCCAAAACCTTATTTCCATGATCTCCCCGTTGCTCGATGGAATCCTCCAGGCGGCCGTGGCGAACGGCGCCTCGGATGTCATTCTGCGTTCCGGAAAGGCGGCGGTTTTTCGCATCGATGGCCGGCTTGCGCCCGTGGAATCCGAGCTTCCCGGCGAGCAGGACATGGCGGCCCTGTGGATTGCCTGCGGGGCGGAAGGAAGCGAAATGGATCGGGACGCCAGCCTGACAACAGAGGACGGGGTCCGTTTCCGCGTCAATCTGCTCAGGCAACTCGGCAACAGGGGAGCGGTGCTCCGCCGCATCCAAAACCAAATCCCCCGCATGGAATCTCTCGGGCTTCCCGGCGAACTCCTCCGCGACTGGGCTGCGCGCCCCTCCGGAATTGTGATCGTCTGCGGGCCGACAGGATCGGGAAAATCCACGACGATGGCCTCCGTGCTGGAGTGGATCAACGAGTCGATGGCCCGCCACATCGTCACCATCGAAGATCCGGTCGAGTTTCTTTTCACGGGCAAGATGTCTTTTTTCACCCAGCGGGAAGTCGGGATTGACACACCGTCCTTCGCGGAGGGGCTGCGCCGGTCGTTGCGGCAGAACCCGGATGTCATTTTTCTTGGGGAAATCCGCGACGCGCCCTCGGCGATCACGGCGATCCAGGCGGCGGAGACCGGTCATCTCGTCTTCGCGACGGTTCATGCCGCCGGGTGTGCGGATGTCGTGACGCGACTGGAATTGCTGTTCCCTCCCGACGAGAGGGAATCGGTCCGCAAGACTCTCGCCACGCAGCTCCACGGGGTCCTCTGCCAGCGGCTCCTGCCTGCGGTTTCAGGAGGACGGGCGCTGCTCTCCGAATATTTTTCCAATGAAGCCTCGTCCAGGAGGCTCGTCGTGGAGGGGCGCATGGACGAACTTCAGGACTTCATCTCGCGCGGGGATCCCCGGAATGTCCGCTCCTTTGCGGATTCGCTTCTGCAACTCGTCCGCAATGGGATCGTGGACGAGGCCGTGGCTTTGGAAAATGCCGACAACCCGCAGGAACTTGCGCGCACCCTGCGCGGGATCAGTTCCTCGATGCAGGCAACCAGGAGATAGGATATGGAAAACAACCCGTTTGATTTGGTGGATCTGTTGTCCCGCTCGGTGGCAGCCGGGGCCTCCGACCTGCACCTTTGCGCCGACGCGCCCCCGATGGTGCGCATCAATGGAAGCCTCGCTCCCCTCGAGGACCGCGCGGTGACGGTGCAATTTTGCCATGAACTCATCACCGGAATACTGACAGAGGCCCAGCGGGCGAGGCTCGAGCAGGAATGGGAGCTGGATTTTGCCCTCCAGGTCGAGGGGATCGGTCGATTCCGCGCAAACGCCCACTACAGCCGTGGCGCGCTGGAAGCCGCATTCCGTTACATTGCGAATGTGATTCCGGAGCTGGGACAACTCGGGCACCGGCAAAGCATTTTCGAAATCTGCGCTCTCCGGCGCGGGCTCGTTCTCGTGACAGGCATCACGGGCTCCGGCAAGAGCACCACGATGGCCTCGATGATCCAGCATATCAGCCGGCAGCTCAGCGGTGTCATTGTGACGGTCGAGGATCCCGTGGAATACATCTTCCAAAATGCGCGGAGCGTGGTGAAGCAAAGGGAAATCGGGAGCGACACAAAGTCCTTCGGTGAGGCGCTCCGCCACACACTCCGTCAGGACCCGGATGTCATTCTTGTCGGGGAGATGCGCGACCCGGAAACGATCAGCGCGGCGATCACCGCCGCCGAGACCGGGCATCTCGTCATTGCCACCCTGCACACCATCGATGCGCCGAAGGCGATCGACCGGATGGTGGATGCCTTTTCCGGCGAGCAACAGCCCCAGATCGTGGCGCAGTTGGCCAACGCCCTCCAAGCCGTGATCTCCCAACGGCTAATCCCCAAGGAAGACGGATCGGGCCGGGTGCTCGCCACGGAGACCCTCGTGGCCAACCCGGGCGTGCAGGCCTGTATTCGCGAGCGGCGCTGGGAACAGCTCGTCGGACTCATCGAAATCGGCGCCAAGGACGGCATGCACACGATCGACGAAGATCTGGCCGGCTTGTATTTGTCGCTCCAGATTTCGAAAGAATATGCGATCGCCAACGCGCGCGACCGTGCGCGCTTCGAGGCATTGACCCGCGAGATACCGAAGAAAAAAGGTCTCTTTGGGTAAGGATCTGCACGCAAATCAAGGTGGATCAGACATGTGGTTAGGTCAGGAAAGCCCGCCCCCCCCGCCCCGACAAAAAAAGTACAGCCCGGTCGGCCCGTCGCCAAAAGCTTCCCCCTTGCCTCTGACTGTCTGCCCTCCGACCGGGCTGCTCCCTTTGACCGGTGAGAAAGCAGGGGCCGTGCCAAGAAACAGAGGCAAGACAACTTTTCAATCCGAACCGGCAGGAAACAAATCATCGGTGCGATCGCGCCGATGATTTGTTTCACGCGCGCGGGGGCTTTTTCAGGATGGGCGGTCGTCAGGGTTCGGGGCGTTGGACGCAGGCGCTGGAGAGGGCCGCCATGCCTTCTCCGCGGCCCGGGAATCCCATTCCCTCATTCGTGGTGGCCTTGATTCCAACCCGCGAGACCGGCAGTCCGAGAGCTTTTCCCACATTTTCTTTCATGGCGGAGAGGTGGGGGGAGATGCGGGGTTCTTCGGCGATGAGCGTGGCATCGACATTGTGAATCGCGACCGAGAGCTCATCCAAGCGCATGCGGACTTTGCGAAGAATATCGAGGCTGCTGATGCCCCGGATCGAGAGATCCGTGTTGGGAAACATGTGGCCGATATCCGGTTCCCCGGCGGCTCCGAGCAGAGCATCGGCGATCGCGTGGCAAAGGACATCCGCATCGGAGTGACCCTCCAAACCCAGGGAATGCTCGATCCGGACTCCGCCGAGAACCAGCGGACGATCCAGCGCCAGCCGATGCACATCGTATCCGATCCCGGTGGCAATCATGACAAATCGATTTTTCCGCTCGTGGCCACGATGGCATGCTTGTCCGCCTGATTCGCGTGGGGAGTCAATCGTACGGTGCCGCCCGCGGCTTCGACCAGGAGGATGCCCGCCGCCACGTCCCACAGGCTGATCGCGCTCTCGATGTAGGCATCCAGCCGCCCGCAGGCCACATAGGCGATGTCCAGCGAGGCGCTTCCCATCATCCGGCATTTTCTGGCGCTACGGACCATCTTTTCGAACAGGGGCAGGCTGCTGTTGATCGAATCGATCGATTTTGCAACGCCCACCGAGACGATCGCCTCACCGAGACTGGCGCGTTCGCTGACGCGGATCGCTTGTCCGTTCAGGGTGGGTGTGTCGCCGGTCGAGACCGACCACAATTCGTCGCGCATCGGATCGTAAATGGTGCCGGCGACGATTTTTCCAGCCTGTCGAAGGGCGATGCTGATCGCGAAATGCGGGATCGAGTAAAAATAGTTCACCGTTCCGTCGATGGGATCGATGATCCATTGATACTCGCTGTTCTGGTCGCCCCGGATCCCTTCCTCGCCGTAGATCGCATGATCGGGAAACCGGGAGAGGATCAGGGACTCGATCAGCGCCTGGCTTCGCTTGTCCAGTTCCAGCTTGATGTCATGCGCATGGCATTCATCCACCGTCAAGGGCCGTCCGAATTGTGATCGCAGCAACCCTCCCGCCGCCTGGGCGGCTTCTTCGGCCAATTCCAAAAATATCTTCCTCATCGGCCAATGAGCAAACCATGAATGGGCGGGGGCATCAATCCCGCAAACGCCCATGCCGCATCTCGGAAAAATTTTCCTATGGAGACAAATCACTCCGTGCTTTGATATCCCGCATGGCACTCCTGATAAAGAACGGGGAAATTGTGACAGGGTCTTCGCGGTTCGTGGCGGACATCTGGTGCGAGGGCGAGACGATCACCCGCATCGACAAGAACCTCCCCGCTCCGGCCGGCACCGAAATCGTGGACGCGACGGGAAAATATGTGTTCCCCGGGTTCATCGATCCGCACACCCACATTTACCTGCCGTTCATGGGGACATTTTCCAAAGACACCTACGCCACGGGCACGCAGGCCGCGGTGGTCGGCGGAACCACGACCATCTTTGACATGTGTTGTCCGTCGCGGTCGGAGGGACCCGCCGAAGGATTCGCCACATGGAAATCCCAAGCCGAGGGGAAGGCGTGCTGCGATTACACCTTCCATATGGGAATCACCCGATTCCACGGCGGAGCGGAGGATCAGCTGCGGAAAATCGTTTCCGGGGGCGTCCAGTCGTTCAAAATCTTCCTCGCCTACAAAGGCGCGTTTGGAATCGACGATTCGGAGCTGTTCGCCATCCTCCGGCTCGCCCGCGAACTCGGCGTGGTGACCACCGCCCATTGTGAAAATGAAACCTTGATCCACGAACTCCAAAAGAAACTGCTCTCGGAGGGAAAAACCGGCCCGGAATGGCACCATGAAAGCCGCCCGCCCCGCGTCGAAGCGGAAGGGGTTCATCACCTCATGACCTTCGCGGAAGCCGCCGGCGCCACGGTTTACATCGTTCACCTCAGTTGCCAGGAGTCTCTGGAGGAAGCGGTCCGTGCCCGCCTGCGCGGCGTGGACGTAAGCGTGGAAACCCTCATCCAATATCTTGTGTTGGACAAGACCTGGGCAGAGAAGCCGGATTTTGAAGGCTCGAAATTCGTCATGTCCCCTCCCCTTCGGGACAAGAAAAATCAGAATATCCTTTGGAACGCGCTTCGGCAGGGGCTGATCGCCACGGTCGGAACCGACCATGCCCCGTTCGACTTCGAGACCCAAAAACCCATGGGGCTGGCGGATTTCACGAAAATCCCGAATGGCATCCCTTCGATCGAGGACCGGGTTTCGCTGCTCTACACCCACGGAGTCTGCGCGGGTCGGCTCGACCTCCACACCTTTGTCAATATCGCCAGCACCAACGCGGCGAAAATCTTCAACCTTTTCCCAAAAAAAGGAACCGTCCAACCCGGCAGCGATGCCGATTTGGTGGTCTTCGATCCCTCGTATCGGGGCACCCTCTCCGCCTCGACCCAGACCTCAGCCGTCGATTACAATGCCTTTGAAGGCTGGGAAATCCAAGGCAGGCCCTCGGTAGTCACCGTGCGCGGGGAAATCGCAGCCCGCGACGGCCGGTTTATCGGAAAAACTGGCCGCGGGAAATTTCTTCAGCGACCTCTCTTGCAAAATAGGTCAGAATCAAATCCGCCCCCGCTCGCTTGATCGCAATCAACGACTCATTCCGGGATCGCTTGTAGTCCAACCATCCCAGCTTCGCCGCAGCCTGGATCTGCGAGTATTCCCCGCTCACTTGATAAGCCGCCACAGGGACCGAAGCATTATCGCTTACTTCACGGATGATGTCGAGGCAGTGTGATGCCGGCTTAATCATCACTATATCAGCGGATTCCAATTCATCGATTTCAACTTCAAACCAAGCTTCCCGACGATTCGATGGATCCATTTGATACGTCGCCTTGCTGATGGCATCCTGCCCGATTTTGCTGTTCACCGCATCACGAAAAGGGCCGTAAAGCGAAGATGTGAACTTTGCGGAATACGCAATTATTATGACATCCTGGCGTCCCGCCCCGTCCAATGCCCTGCGGATGGCTCCGATACGACCATCCATCATATCCGAGGGGGCGACCACATCGGCCCCGGCCTCCGCTTCCATGACAGCCAGCCGGCAAAGAACTCCGACGGTCGGGTCATTGTCCACCGTCAGGCCATCCGGGGACAAGAGGCCATCGTGGCCGTGGGAAGTATAAGGATCGAGCGCCACATCGGCGATCACGACGAGGTTCGGGCATTTCTCTTTCACGGCCCGGATCGCCCGGTAGAGAAGATTGTCCGGGCTCAGTCCATGAGAGCCGCAGGGATCTTTCAGGGATTGTCCGATACAGGGAAAAATCGCCACGGCGGGAATCCCCCATTCCTCCGCCTCCCGGCAGCACTGGACAAGGGATTCGATGGAATTTCTGGAAACTCCCGGCATCGAATCAATCGCGGAAGACGTGGGGCCTTCCTGCACGAAAAGCGGCCAGATCAGGTCATCCGCATGCAGGTGGGTTTCACGAACCATGCGCCGGAGATTTTCCGTCCTTCTCAGGCGGCGGAGGCGCCGCGGCAGATGCAACTTCATGGTCTCGACTGCTATCGCGAAACGCATCCCTTGGCGAGGACGAAGCGAGTTTGCCTCGATGGCCGGACAGAAGAAGTTTCGGAATCACCCCCACTCGCGGGCGTAGACATGCATGCCTCGTCAAGCAGCCGGCCCCGCCCCTCCCGACCACGCTGTCGGTAGCGTTCCCGCATCTGTCCCATAAACCCCACTCGACTCTTTATACTCATTTTCAAGGCCGCCGGGACATGGTGTCTTTTATATTTAGGAAACGTATCCTAATCTGCATTAAATAAATACACGTACACGCCACCCTTGAGAATCGGTTCGACTTACGGTGCGCAAACAGGGAAAATCGCCACCATGTCAATCGCCGCGCGACTTCATCAATTTGGAAAACCCGCCGACTCGCTCACCCTGGGAGATGTTTCCCTCCCCCCCCCGGGACCGGGCGAAGTTCTCTTGGACATGCTGGCAGCCCCGATCAACCCGGCGGATCTCAATGTCATCGAAGGCACGTACGGAGATCTTCCGGAATTGCCCGCGACCATCGGCAACGAGGGGGTCGGGCGGGTGGTGGTCGCCGGGGCCGATGTCCCGCAGTTGAAGCCGGGCCAGCTTGTTCTGCCCATGACCTTTGGCACTTGGTGCCGACAAATGCTTGTGCCCGCAGGGTCTGTGATCCCCCTCCCCGATGGACTGGATGTTTTCCAGGCGGCGATGCTGACCGTGAACCCGGCCACCGCCTGGAGAATGCTGCATGACTTCGTGAAACTCGAATCCGGGGATTGGATCGTCCAGAACGCCGCCAATTCCGGGGTCGGACGCAGCGTCATCCAGCTCGCGCGGGCTTTAGGCTGGAAAACATTGAATGTGGTCCGCCGTCCGGAACTTGTGGAGGAACTGAAAGCCGCCGGAGGAACCGTCGTCGTCACCGAGGAATGCGACTTGAGAAAAGAATTGAAAACCCTGTGCGGAGGCAGCCGCCCGAAACTTGCCCTCAATGCCGTCGGAGGTCCCAGTGCCCTGAATATCGCCAACGCGCTCGCTCTTGGCGGAACAATGATCACATTTGGGGCGATGAGCAAACAGGCTCTGAAAATTCCCAACGGGCTTCTCATTTTCAAGGATCTGAAATTCGGGGGGTTCTGGCTCAACCGCTGGAGAAAGAACGCGGGGAACGCCGCGCGGCAAGAAACCTATGCCGCCCTCGCCCATCATCTGAAGGCAGGAACGCTTTTCACTCCCGTCCATAAAATTCATCCCCTCTCGCGTGTCGTGGAGGCCGCGGAGGCGGCGGGCAGAGAGCAGCGCGGCGGCAAGGTGATTCTCGATCTCGCGGCCTGAAGGGAGACGGGGCTGTCGTCGCCCCGATCAGGGGGATGTCAATTCCGCGAGTTCTCCCGGTGAGTTGAGGTTGAAGAAGACCGCCTCGTCGCCTGGCGACCGGGCTTCCATCAGCAGCCCCTCGGCAAGCAAATGCTTCACACGGCATGTTCCCCTACCGCACTATGGCGGTGAGCCGCTTCGAGTCGCTGATGGACGGGCGTTTCGGTTTGGCGGGCGGAGGCGCGAGGCCTCCACCCGCCACCGAGATCGAGGAGGGCTGCATCCGGCGGGCGCGCAAAGTTCTGTCGAAACGCATCCCATTCCTCTGCGGTTTGCTTGGCCAGCAGATGCCTTTGGGGGCAAGTGCCGACGTGGGCTGCTTTTGGCGGGCCTTGCGT